>JBKJSC010000061.1:0-9572 GCA_046593035.1 Limisphaerales bacterium
CGTCGAAAGTCCAGTTGTAATGCCCCGGCACGCTCACGAAGACGCGCCCTTTGCCGAGGGTGCGCGTCCACATTTGCGGACGCGGCTCGCCGTCTTCCACGGAACTGGCCAGCAAGCTCACGTCGCCCGGATTGCCGGTGAAGTTCCAGTAAGTTTCATCCACAAAGTTTTGTTTGGTGAAACTCGTCGCAGTGAAACCCTTCGCCAGCGGGTGTTCGGTGAGCACGAAGTCAATCGGCCCGTGGCGATACTTGAGTTTGGTGGAGTCGGAAGCGAGGCCGATGCGCTTGGCAAAGTCCACGGCATTTGTCCGCCCCTCGACGGCCCAGTGGAAATACGCCGCGCCGCCACCCCGCGCGAGGTAGGCGTTAAGTTCCTTCGCGCGCGCGTCGTTCCAGCCTGGATTGTTGTTAAAGAACGCGATGACATCGGCCTTCGCGAACTGTTCGGCGCTCGGCCAGATGTGCGCGGTCTCGACACTCACGCC
Organism: Limisphaerales bacterium; assembly: GCA_046593035.1. Classification (GTDB taxonomy): domain Bacteria; phylum Verrucomicrobiota; class Verrucomicrobiia; order Limisphaerales; family JAYTXL01; genus JAYTXL01. Next base: position 488 of record JBKJSC010000061.1, read on the forward strand.
GTCAGCGAGCGCGAGCAGCGTGGACCAGCGTTTCTTCCAGAGCGGGTAATCGTGTTCGCCGGGACCGTGATCTTTCGGCCCGTCGCAAAGCACGATGTGCAGGGGATGGGGTCTGGCGTCTGGCTTCTGGGGGATGGATTTCAGGAGCGCCTCGACTTCCGCGAGCTTTCGCGGCGGGGGCGGCGGAACATTCGCTTCAATGGGCGCGGGTTCGAGCGGCGAGGTCATCAGGAAGGCGAGCAAATCTTTCATCGCTGTTTCGCCCAGCGCTTTGTCGAGTCCTTCCGGCATCAACGAAAGCGTCGCGGGCTTCACGGATTTCACCCTCGCCTTCGGCACGATCACGGACTTGCCGGTCGCGTCGCCGAGCGTGAGCGAGCCGCTGGCGTCGGCGAGCAACACGCCGGTGAGCGTCTCACCGTCGGTCAACTCGACGTTGAAAGCCGTGTGGTCGGGGTTGATCGCGGCGCTCGGCTCGCGGATGTCCTTGAGCACGCTCGCGTAGTCGCGGTGGATGAGGTTCGAGAGGTCCGGACCGAGCCGTCCGCCCTGGCCACCCGCGCGATGGCACTTGGCGCACGCGGCCTGCTCGCTGAAAAACACGCGCCGCCCGCGCAGCCAGCTGCCGCCGGCAAGTTCGGGAATCACCCGCTCGGTGGCGAGGTGGGTTGGTTCCGCCTTCGGCTCGGCCCACGGGAGGTAGAAACGGCGGAGGGGGAAAGGGCGGAAGATGTCAGGCTGAGAATCTAAACTCCATTTTGGATGAGCGAATGGAAGCTGAAATTCGGATGTTGGCAGAACAACAATACACGGGAACCAACTTTGTCTAGCTGTTCCGAACACTTGCCAATAAGTCGAACCTGCTCGGACGCCAATTGACTGTCCAAGCTCCAACACAAACACCGCTGCTTCGCCAGTTGTGTGAACTTCCAGTCGGATTCGTTCTGGTTGAGGTTCAAAGTCCAATTTCGAACCGGGCTGCACCGATGGCTGAAGCATTGCATTTAAGTCGAGCCGCGCCTCAAGCGTCAACTTGCCTTGCTTCATCATCTGTTTCCACAGCCTCTCATGTTCTGCGCTGCTCACAGTGAGCGCCTTCGCCACATCGGTGTCCAGATGCGGCAGCCAACCTTGCCAGCTTTCCTTGCCATCGTCAGCGGTCCACTTCGCTTCCACGCCGTGATTGTCCACGAGCAGTTCGATGTCGTCGTAGGAGACGACGTGAGGAGTCTCTAACTTTTGTTCCGCATTCGTCACCCCACGTTCCACATTTGAAGTGAGCCTCCTCACGTCGGCTCCTACCGAAACATTCGGCAGCCGCACTGCATAGTTCAACGCGGCGGTGCGGGGAGCGGTGGTGAGGATGAGGTTGCGGCGGTCGGCGGTCACGGCGGCGGATAGCACCGGCACGTCGAAGCGCGGCTGGGCGCGCTGGTCTTGGACGACTTGATAGCCGGGCCACATCGTCTCGAAACGGTCGCCGGGCATCACGTATTTGCCAGCGGTGATGGTCGTGCGCTTGGTGAGATCACGCAGGTTCGCCGGGTCAAGCGGGCGGTCGAACGCGATTCGCACCTCCGTCGGGCTGGCGCTCCACGCAAGTACGGGCTGCGGTGCATTTGTGTCCGAGTAGCGAATGCGGAAAATCTTTCCGACGCCATTCGGACCGGTGCCCCAGTCGGGCTTGCCGCTGTGGCAGGCCACGAGCAAATCGCCACGCGGCGTGACGCACACTTCGACCGTGAGCAGGTTCAAGCAGGCGATGAGTTGATTCTGCGCAATGTAGCTAGCGCCAGTCTTCACGAGCTTGGTGCGGTAAATTTTTCCGCGCGATTCGCCAGCGACAAACACATCGCCCGCCCAGTGCGCCGGACCGAAAGTTTTCCCACCGTTCACCGGTTCGTTGAACGTCAGCCCGCACGTGCTCTGATGCTGCGGCGCGTAGTCGAACGCGCTCGGCTCGTCGAAGACGTTCGGCAAATGCTTCGGGTGGCGCGGCGGGAAACCGTAGTGTCGGCCCGGCTGGATGTGCAGCAACTCGTCGAAAGGGTTTCCGTTCGGCAGCCATGTCGCGCCCTCCTGGTCGGTGCAGAACAAATCGCCGTGGCGATTAAACGCCATCGCCACCGGGAAGCGCGTGCCCGTGCAGATAACTTCGCGCTTCGAGAAATCCGGCGACACTTTCAACACCGTGCCGCGCTCGGATTTAAGGTCGAACTGCGACTTGCCGTCGGCGTCGAGCAGATAGCCGTTCGCGTAGTTCGCCGCGCCGAGCGCGAAGTAAACGCTGCCGTCCTGATCCACCGCGCAGCCGATGGCGTCCACGTTTTGCGGGATTTCCTTCCAGCCGGTCGCGACAATGATTTCCTCATCCGCGCGGTCGTCGCCATTCTTGTCCACGATGAGCGAAACCTTGCCCTTCGATGAAACGAAGACGCCTTGCCCGTGCTTGTATCCAGGCGGCGTGACGGCCATGCCGATCGGGCCGCGCAACTTGTCGGTGCCGTCGAAAAATAATTCAGCCTTGTCCTCCAGCCCGTCGCCGTCGGTGTCGGAAAGCAGCCAGATTTGTCCGTTGTAGCCAAGCGCGTAGAGCTTGCCGTCGGCGCGGTATTTCAACGAGTTGATGTTCTTCAACTCCAGCGGCAGTTCGCGCACGGTGAAGCCGGGGACGAGCATTTGAATGGGCGCGGCATTCGTGGCGAACTCAAGCGGACGCAGTCCACCGGCCACCGGACCGAGCGCGAGTTGCTGCAACGGCGCGTGCTTTTGCAAAAGATATTTCTCCACGGCCAGCCGCTCGGCTACCGGCAACACGCGGCTGAAGACGAGCACTTCCGCGATGTCGCCATCGAAAAAACCCTGCGTGTGCGGCGGCTCCGGCGTGTTCGAGCAGCAGCGCGCGCCGAGCGTGAACTCGTCCAGGCGCAGCACGGAACTCGCGGCGCGCGCGCGACGGCCCTGGGCCGCGCCGTCCACGAAAAGCCGCGTGCCGTTCGTGCCGGGCTGCGAGGTGACGGTGAGCACCTGCCAGCGGTTGAACGCTCCCGGCGCCGTGCGAAGGTTGCGCTGGCCGGAGAAGCCCGCGCCTTCGATGTTCACGATGGAAAAGTTCGACGTGCTGTCCGAACCGAGGTCGAGGTTCAATCCGGAAGTGTAGTCGTTGCGACCCGTTTCGTTGAACGCGAGCAGGCCGCGGAAGAGACCCGCGTTCGATTTCGGCGCGGTGACGATGAACACGGTGCAGTTTGTCAAAGCGCGTCGGAGATTCGAGGCGGTGAGCGAATCGTCCTTGCCGTCGAAACGCACGAAGGCATTCAAGCCAGCCAGCTTGAACTTTGGCCGAGCGTCCGGTGCGCGTTGCGTCACGTCCAACCGGTTTCCCGAACCTTCGAAGAAATGATCCAGCGGTCCATTGTCCGTGAGCGCGGGCAGCTTCAACGACTGCCGCGCGGCATTTTGGCTGGCGGCATCAAGCCAGAGGGCGAGTCCATTGGTGACGGAGAGCTTGGCGTCCGCCCACGGCTCGACCGATTGACCGGGGCGCGGGAGCAGCACGCCAAGGAGAGCGAGTAGGATCGTGAGTGAGCGCATATCAAGGTTTCACGTTGTCCAAAGGCGTCGGAAAATCCTTCGACGGCGTCCGCGCCGTGGCGAACAGTCCGGCGATCTTCGCCACGACGTCCGGATGCGCGGCGGCGACATTTTCCTTTTCGCCCTCGTCGCGGCCCAGGTCGTAAAGTTCAATCGGCCCATCGGCGCGCGACATGATTTTCTGGCGGACGGCCTTCCAGTTGCCCAGCCGCACGGCCTGCGAGCCACCGCGCTCGTGATATTCCCAGTAGAGAAACTCGTGGCGGCACTGTTCACCCTTACCCAGCAACGCCGGCAGAAAGCTGATACCGTCCAGGCCCGACGGCATTTTGCCACCGGCGATTTCCACGAACGTCGGCAGCAAATCCCAGAACGCCGAGGTGTGCTCGTTTGTGCTGCCAGCTTTGATTTTGCCCGGCCAGCGCGCCAGCAAAGGGGCGCGAATGCCGCCTTCGTAAAGGTCCATCTTTTGTCCGCGAAAATTTTCGGCACTGTTGAAAAACTTCGCATCCGTCCCGGCTAGCGAGATCGGGCCGTTGTCGCTGGAAAACATCACGACGGTGTTCTCGTCGAGGTGCAACTCCTTCAGCAACGCCATCAGCCGTCCGATGTCCCGGTCCAGGCGCGACACCATCGCGGCGTAGGCGGCGCGCGGAGTTGGATGGGCGAGATAGCCTTGCTTGCCGTCGTAGGGTGTTTCTGGAAATTTTCCGGCATATTCAGCGAGCGAGTCGTCCGGCACTTGCAGCGCGAGGTGCGGAACGGTGTACGGCAGATAAAGAAAAAACGGCTTGGCTGAATTGTGCCGGACGAACTTCAGCGCCTCGTCCGTCATCAAGTCTTGCGAGAATTGCTTCGCGCTGACTTGCACGAGCCGGTTCGCTTCCACGGCGGTGTGGTTGCCAGCGAGCGGGACTCTTTCCGCGTTACGCCAAAGGTAATCGGGATAATGCGTGTGGGCCTTGCGCTGGCACAGGTAACCGAAGAAAAGATCGAAGCCTTGCTGATTGGGATGCCCTTCCGATTCCGGGCCGCCGAGGCCCCACTTGCCAATGGCCGCCGTCGCATAGCCGCGGGCCTTGAGTAGTTTCGCCACCGTGACCGTGTCAGTGGGAATCGGCAACTGCCCCTCGGCACCGGCGTAACCACGCCCACCCTCCTTGTTCGCACGGACGTGCGCGTGGCCGGTGTGCCGCCCGGTCATCAACGTGCAGCGCGACGGCGCGCACACACAGCTCCCGCTGTAATGCTGCATGAACTTCATCCCTTCTGCGGCCAGCCGGTCGAGATTCGGCGTCTTGATTTTGGTCTGTCCGTAACAGCCCAAGTCACCCCGCCCCAGATCATCGGCGAGGATGAAGACGATGTTCGGGAGCATGTCCGCACCGCGCGCGGCAATGGCGAAGGGAATGAAAAACAACAGCGCAGCCCGCAGCAACGACCGGCAAACGGCAATCGTATTCATGGCATCGTTATAACCGCAATCGAGTCGTTTGGGAAGCGACTCCGAGCGAACGGGCTAATGAGATTTTTCTTCGGACAATTCGACATGCTCGGTGCTCACCACCAAATCGCGCTCATCGACGAGGTTGAGGTAATACACTTTGGTTCCCGCCGGCAACGTAGCGTTCACCCGCCGATGCGCCGTGTCCACGGTCGCTGGAACGGTTTCCCATTTCCGATCCTGCCATTTGCCGGTGGCGGTGGTGAAGTTCAGTTCGGCTTTGGTGATCGGCGTTTTGGATTCGTATTGCGCCCAGACTTCATTCGCTTCGAGACCCTGCCGCGTTACTTTGGCCAACGGTACGCCGTGGTTGAAGAAACGGTTGGCAGAGGCGAGGATTTCCGCCGGGTTTTCGCCCGCGCCACCGTGCGCGTGCGGCATGCGAACACGCACGCAAAGCGTCCGCTGTCCGCGCGCGAGGCGATACGACTTTTGTAACGAGTCCATCGGATAGGCAAAATCGTTGCTGCCGGTAACCCAGAGCATCGGCATCGTGGCGTCGCCCAGATACGCGGCAGGATCCCATTGCGCGAGCCACTGGCTTGATTTCTCCCGGCCCATCGCGGTGAACTGGCCGAGCCAGGCCGAGTTCTCACCCAGGAAACCGCAGCCATAAACCGGCGCGGCAAACTTGAACCGCGGGTCCACACCCGCGACAATGCAGGTCAAATAACCGCCCCAAGAAATGCCCGTGACACCGATGCGGTTGGCGTCCACTTCAGGAAACGAGCGGATCAGCGAGTGGGCAAGAATGATGTCCGCGATGGCCTGACCGGTCCACTGATCGGCGAAGGGTTTGTCGAGTTGATCAAACCCGCCCCAGCCCGGCGGGCCGCCCTGGTCGTGGCGTTGCCACTTGCCGTAGGTGCCGACCGGCACACAGCCGCACAGATCCATCGCGATGGCCGCGTAGCCGCGCGAATTCCATAGCCGTACCCAACTGTCAAACGCCGTCCCGCCGCCGCCGTGAACCAGCACCATGGCGGGAACTTTTTTGCCCTTCGGCACATTCGGCACGCCGTAGTAGGCGAAGACGCGCGTGGGCTTGCCTTGAAACGCCGGGCCGTCGTAGAAAAGGGTTTTAACTTCCTTGGCGGTGATGCCCTCGGCCGGATACGTGGCGGGCGCTTTGCCCAACGCTTTCAAATTCCACACCGGCTGCGGGCGCGAAAAGGCTTTGGTATCGGCGGCGATTGCTGGAAGACCAAGCAAAGAAACCAGCATCGACCAGGCAAGTGCGGAACGAATTTTCATGGGAAAGGGTGTGGTGTTCGGAGTCGCGTTATTTGAAAAGCGGTTTGCTCAAATCAATTTCCTTGGGCTTCGGGTGATCTGTGCTCAACGCCTGCGTGTCGCCGAGCTTGGTTTGCCACGCGGCCAGCAACCCAGTCAATGCCTTGACCCGATCCGCCTGTTGCGGGTCTTCCGCCAGATTCTTCATTTCCTGCGGGTCATTTTTAAGATCGAACAACTGCGAGAAGTTGATTTCCGGATAGCGAATCAGCTTCCAGCGTTCGTCCCGCACGGCGCGCTGCACGCCGCGATAGGCGAAGAACAATTCTCGGCGAACCGACTTCACTCTGCCTTCGACGACCGGCCTGAAACTCAGACCGTCAATGCCCGCCGGTTGCGGCGCGCCCACGAGGTCGCAAACCGTCGGATAGATATCATGCAGATAAACCAAGGCGTCACTGCCGCCTTTCGGAATACCCGGACCCGCGAAGAACAAGGGCACCTTCATGCCGGCGTCGTAGAGGTTTTGTTTGCCGAGCAACCCGTGGCTGCCGACGGCGATGCCTTGATCGGCGGAAAAAATGATGATCGTGTTTTCGTCGAGTCCAAGTTCCCGGAGAGTTCTTAAGATACGTCCGATGTGACCGTCCATCGCGGTGATGACGGCATAATATTCGTGAAGCTGGCCACGCACATCCGCCGGCGTGCGCGGCCAAGGCAGGAGTCGCTCATCGCGCACAGTCAGCTCGCCGTTGTCAAACGGATGCACGGGCCGGAAGTTTTTGGGGAGCGGGATTTTGTCGCGGTCATAGAGGTTCATGTATTTCTGGTCGGCGACCCGCGGGTCGTGTGGATTTCCGAACGCGAGATACATGAAGAATGGCCGGGGGGCATTCCTTCCCTTCAGGAACGAGATGACATCATCCGCAATTTCCTTGCCCGGTTCACCGGAAGTGCGATCCGCGTCTTCCTTGATGTATTTGTTGATCTCAAATTTCGCCTGGATCTTGAGCGCGCTATTGCCCTTCTTGCCCTGGTGGTAGGTCAGATAGCCGCCATCCTGCATCGAAAGCGGAAAATTTGGCGGGTCGGCGGGTGCTAGATTGCCCGGCCAGCGGAAATAGGTCTTGCCGCTTAACAACATGTTGCGGCTCGGCGTGCAAACCGCGCCGATATTGCCGCCCAGGCAGTAGGCGTTGCGAAAAACGAAGCCCCGCCGCACCAGTGAATCAAGGTTGGGGGTCTTCACCACCGGATTGCCGAGCGCGGCGACGGAATCGGAGCGCATGTCGTCCGCGAATAGGAACAAGATGTTCGGCTTCGCGGCGGCGCGGGCTTCCACGCCCGTCAGCCACAAACTCGTGCCGAGGACCGCCAGTATCGAGATAAGTCGCTTCATGCGGTTGTGATTGGATGTGGATGAAAAGATAAGATTTCCGCCAACAACAAACCAGCGTTATCCAGCGGTAATATTTTGCAAAAATTTCAGTAGAGACAAACGCGCCGGTTTCCTCTACCCTCCGGCCATCCTGAGCCGGTTTGGGCAGGCATTGAACACTTAACGATTTTCCCAATGAAAACGAAAGCAACCTCGTCTCGCAGCGGCGTTCTCGGCGGTGGCAACTGGATCATCGACCAGGTCAAGCTGATCGACGTGTATCCCCAGCACGAGCAACTCGCCAACATCCATAGCCAGTTTCAAGGCACCGGCGGCGCGCCTTACAATGTCCTGCTCGACCTCGCCAAGCTGGGGGCCACCTTTCCGCTGACGGCGGCGGGCCTGGTGGGGAAGGATGCCCTGGGTGAACTCATCCTCGCCGATTGCCGCGCACACAAGATCGACACCCGCTTTCTCCGCGCTACGCCGTACGCACCCACTTCCTACACCGATGTGATGACCGAGCAAGGCGATGGCCGTCGCACGTTTTTTCATCTTCGCGGCACGAACGTGCTTTGGAAAGGCGACGACCTGGATTTTAGCAAGATCAAGGCGCGGATTTTTCACCTCGGCTATTTGCTTCTCCTCGACCAGCTTGATGTGCCGGATAAAAAATTCGGCACCAAGGGCGCGGCGTTGCTCGCGGCGGCCCAGGCTGCCGGACTCAAAACCAGCGTCGATGTCGTCAGCGAGGACAGCGACCGTTTCACCAAGATCGTTTCGCCGGCGTTGAAGTATGTGGACTATTGCATCCTCAATGAAATCGAGGCCGGCAAGACCACCGGTTTCAAAATCCGTCAGTCCGATGGCCGCCTCGACACGGTGGCGCTCCGTCATGCCGCCGGCGCGTTGCTGCAATGCGGCGTGCGCGAAATCGTGGTCATCCACTTTCCGGAAGGCGGCTTTGCCCGCACGCGCGACGGCAAGGACTCCTGGCAATCCTCGCTCAAACTGCCGCCCAAATACATCGCGGGCACGGCGGGCGCGGGCGACGCCTTTTGCGCCGGCGTGCTGCTCGGTCTGCACGAAGGCTGGGAGTTGCAACGCTGCCTGTTCACCGGCGTCTGCGTCGCGGCGGCGTCGCTTTCCAATCCCACCTGCACCGGCGGCGTCAAGACGCTTGCCGCCGCACTGGCCCTGGCCAAGAAGTTCAAACCCCGCCCGTCGCTCGACTCAGCGGACTAGAGCGGATTAAATAGAAGGGTCTTTCCTAGTTGAGCGGGTGGGAACGGGTTTCTTTTAGCAAAAGTTGATAGAGGTTATCACGGCGATGATTCCAACGCCATTCGGATTCTTTGAGGTGCTGATAAAACTTG
>JBKJSC010000072.1:0-17877 GCA_046593035.1 Limisphaerales bacterium
GGAGGCCGCATGAACGCCTCGATGAACCTCCCATCTTCACCGCAGGTCGCCACCATCCACCGATTCAGCCGCACCTTCGCACGCCAATACGGCCTCAACGCCGCCATCCTTGCGGGCTATCTGGCGAACCGGTTGACCTGTACCCATAAGCTGCCGGACCAGGGTTTCCGCTGCAAACTGGATGATCTGTCGCCCCATTACCCCTACCTGTCCCGCACCGCCATCAACAACGCGCTCCTGAGAATGATCAAACGCGGCGTCCTGAAGGCCCACCACCGGAACTATAACGCGATCGACCGCACCCGCCATTACTACTTCGCCACTCCGGCCCTTCAGACCGAGGCATCCATGGATCCGATTTACTTCAATGTCGATGAAGCGATCCTCTATGGAGTGCCGGCCGCACTGGTGCTCACGAATCTGCGGATGCGGATCCAAGAGCGGGTCAAACGCGATCCCGCCATGAATGTCTACCGGGTTTCCGCACGCAAGCTGGAGAAATATCTACCACTTAAACATTCCACCATCACGAGGGCTTTGAATGCCTTGCACGAGGACGGGGTGATTCAGATGCAAAGGTGCGCTGGTTTCGACCGGGCCTACGGGGTAACGGTCGCCAGTTTGGTCGATGCTGCATCGGGGGATTCGCGTGGTTCAAATCAGGATCCGTGTGCCCCACTCGAGAACGTCCATGAAGCAGCGGAGAACCCCCATGACGCAAGCGAGCATCACAATAGACAGTTAGAAGTGAACATTGAAAGTGAACGTTCCAAGTCTGACGTTGGAAGCAAGAACAGATACGAAGGGCGACCGGCTGCGCCGTCCGCCTCTGGTGCCTGCTTTCAGGCGGCGGCAGGGGGAATGGATCCTTCACGAGATGGTCACGCCTGCGGCGATGCCACGGCACAGGACCAGGTTGGCATCCTTGGCACTACGGCTGGCGTTCCCTCGGGCGATCCGGCTGGCGCCGCTACGCTCACCACCACGCCCCCCGTCAGCGGTCATGTTTCGCTCATCGATGAACATGGCGGTTGCGACCCTTTCGAAAAACCCTTCCTCGATCCTCGGTATCCAGCCGTCATGGAGCGAGTGCCGATTCCGAAGGATTTGCAGCAGGTAAGGGAGGCGAACGAGAAGTTGTACAATTACCTGACCGAGGTGCAGGAGACGGCGCCCTATTACGCTGCCCACAAAATTGACGCCTTCATCCGACATCACGGGGCGGCCAAGATCTTTCGCTGGCTGGCAATCAAATCCGACGACGAGGTGTTCCGGCTCATCTCCGAGGGCCTGGAAAAGTTCAAACATACGAAGAGCGATTTTGGCATGGAGGGAGGTCGTTTGGGCGTGGACTGGTTTTGCGCGGATTGGTTTGTGCAGGCTTGCCGCGAATACCTCAGCGATAATTTGAACGACCACAAGGACTACCTTGGCTCCATGGTGGGTGCGTTTGCCGATCATTTCGTGCCCTATCGCCGCGACCACCTGGCCGAACTGGAAAAGGAGGGGCTGGCGTATTTGCGCTACGGTGAAGAAGTCCGGTTGGACCGCCTGCGCAGTCCGGATGAAGACCGGGAAACCTTCACCGACATCACTGGCGCCGAGAAGGTGAAGGTGCTGGTCAACGGCATGCTGGCCATAAACCGTGTAGGGGTTCCCAATACGCGCGGGGGAACTCGCCATAACGCGGTCACGATCACCAAACGGGGCCTCAAGCTTGCCCGCCGCTTCTTCGAGCTGAACCCGAACTGGTCGGCCGGGAATCTACTGGCGATCATCCATAATTGCGTCGAACGGATCCACAATTGGGGAGTCTACGTGGGCGGTTTTCGCGAAGACTTCAGCCTGACACGCGGAAACCACCTCACCTATTTGATCCGACATCTGGAACGCATCATCGACGAGATGGGTTACGGCGAGTTTATTCCGCCGGCGCAGTTTTTCTCTGAGGAAATCCTGAAGGAGGCTGCATGAACCCTGATAACAACCCCGCCACGCCACTGCCGAATCCAATCCAGCAGCCAGCCACCTCGTTCGCTGCCATTGTGGAGGCGCACATGTTACGGTCTTGGCTCCTTAAACTGCCTCCGGAACCTATAAATGAGGAGGAGAAGATGAGGCGGATGGACAAGGAGATGGCGGTGAAATTGTACCAGGATCCGAAGATCCGGGAATTGCTAAGAATCCCCCGCCACCGCCGTCCAGAACATCCCCAGATGACTTTTTGGACCACCCCGTATCTCGAAATGCTGCACACGCAGGAAGGGACGCAACGGATGGCGGAGTACGTGCGCGAGTCTGAAAACGGCGGGCTGGAATCCGATGAGGTAGTGGCCCGACGACACAGCCAAGAGTATCTGGAGCAGTTGAGCAAGGTGGCGGATGACGGCTGGTGGGACATGACCAGGTTGGCGAGATTGGCAAAACTGCACAACATTCGCTGGTATGTGAAATGTTTACCCCGACGAGATATGCAGATGGAGTTGAAGGACGTGTTTGAGGATCGGGCCTGGTTGGTGATTGGCAACGTCCAAGTCGAACACCGGAAGACCAAGACCGGTTCCTTGCAGGTGCGGTTCCGGAAGGGCTACAACGGTGAATGCGCCACGGAGGCCAACCAGATATGAAGCGCGACCAGCATTTCTGGAACAACGAGCGGCTGCAAAAGGAATGGGCCGCCGCACAGACGAGGTGGAAGGAATCTGAGCTGGTTCTGGATTGTCTGCGGGTCAAGAAGGGGCAGGAGATGAAAACGTTAACCGAAGAGGAGATTGTCGAATGGAGCCAAATCAAATGAATCAAAGGTGGCAGTTAATGAGGGGAGATGATTCCGTCTTTCACGACCCCAACCAGCCAGTCAAGGAACCCGCCACACCTTCGGAATGGTTTGTCAGGAGATTCCCCTATGAGACAGAACGGTGGGGCTGTCCGTTCCTAGAATTGGCCACGACGAGGGATGGATATACGGTCATGACGCCGGCTGCCCTGAATGACAACTTCTTCGCCGCCATCCTGAATGATCGGCAGCTACTTCACTCGGTCGTCTATTTTGAACCAGATGGCCAGTGGTATTTTAGGGAATCCAGGGACCACCTTTACCACCCCACCAGCGAGGCCAAGTTGATCGTGTTACTCTCCTGGCTGCTCCTGAGATGCGCGGAGGAGTTAGGAGGTGAAAAGGCAAACCGGGTCGATCTCTATCAGCTCTTCGTAAAGTTCAGGGAGGAGGAGGTGTTGAAAGGGGTGGTCAAGAAGGGCCGGTCGATCTTGGCGGCGGATGAGTCGTTCTTTTCAGCGGACAATCTCCATCGCCGAATCGAGGGGCCAGAGCAACACCAGCAAGCCGCCCGCCAGTTCATCGCGACGGTTGTGAAACCTCAGGCTGGTCGAATGCTGACGGTGAATGAGTGCTTCGAGACATTTAACCTTTTCTGCCACGACCGAGATGTGGAACCGATCGAACGGCGGTTCTTTAAGCAGATGATCGTGGAAATCATCAAAGAGGAGTTCGGGCTGGGGTTGAGGAGCGATCTAAAAAATGCTGACGGCCGGTATTTGAGGGGATGGAAGGGGTTGGCGGTGGAGATGCAGAGCCGCAACTAAACAGACAACTCCGGCCAGCTTTGTGGGCTATTGCGGGGAATGTTGGTGGCTTTGGGTGGGGCTGGGCGTAGATCGCCTTGCCTGGGATTTGTCTCCAAATTGGAGACATTTTGAGAGGGTGTCCCGGATTGGGGACAGATTGGGACGGGAAGCGGTGAGGATCTGCTAACGCCAGAAGCGGAGGGCCGTTGTTCGTACGGATCTGCACCATGGCGACGTTTTGATCCGCCGACCACCACTCCAGAGAGCACCGGGTTGGGGGTTGAACCGCGTAAATCAACGGCCAGGTACCGAGGATGGGGAATCGTGGAAAAGAGCAGTGACAGGGAGGCACCGTATTCTTTGACCGCCCTGCACGGCATCCCTTCGAAGGCAGGGGCAAGAAATGGGAGCCGTTGGTGAATTTCGCTGTGTCTACTCTTCCATGAACCCAAACCTGTTCGGGTCCAGCAATCCACTGAGGGCGAGCACCAGTTCTTGCTGGATGATCATGTCACCGGGTTTCAACGCTTGGCCCCTTTGGGAGCCGGACGACGTTTGTTCACGGTAGCCAAATCGTCCGCGCGGCTGCACTTTTGCCTCGCGCTCCTTCACCTCCAAGGCTCTTCGGCTGGCGGGCAGCGGTAGCAGTGACGCCGGGACTGCGGGTTGTATTTTCCAAGCGGTCTCGGCCGCAACCCACAGCACACGCAGATTCACAATGTCATTCAAGTTCGCGCGGGTATGGCGACCGAGTGGGTCGAGCCGTAGGATATTCAGCGCGATCGCCTCTCGCTCGACAGTAGGCATGCGTGCGATACGTCCGCTGTCCTCCAGATGACTCCACGCATTGAGGTAGTCGGGATCGAGCTTGACCGCCTGACGCAGATGCGGCAGCGCGTCTGCGGGGCGGCCCTGCTGCTCGCGAAGATAGCCCAAGAGGTAGTGAATTTGCGGCTTGTCCGGATTCTTGGCTGCGAGCGTGGTGAACACTCGCTCGGCCAACGTCTGCGCTTGAGGCGAATCGAACGTATGTTCGCAGCCGAAGCAATGACTCTCCACGCGGCCGAAACTGTCCGGCATCAACTCAAATGCCCTTTGGTAATACTGCGCCGCCAGTTCGTGTTTGCCCAAGTCGGTCATCCGCAGCGCCAGCCGCGACTGGATGCAATAGGCGTCCGCAAAGTGCTTGAGCGAGTCTTGATACATTGCCACCGCCCGGCTTAACAGACCGGCGTGATAGAAGGCGTCCGCCCGTTCACTCTGGCGAATGGCGCGGATGACGCCGCGGAAAAACTCCGCCTCCTTCGCGTCTCCCCGCGCCGCGCGAATGTCCGCCAGCACGGCATACACTCGCATCCGGCGGCCGGGGCCTTGCTCGCCGTCCGACGGGTCAATGGTGATGGCCTGCCGTGCGATTTTTTCCGCTTCCTCGTTCTTGCCGGCCTGATGCAGCAGCAGCGCCTTCCAAATCAGCGGACGTTCCTCGAACGGGTCGCGCGCGAACAATGCGTCGAGCCGTGAGATGGCCCCTTGTCCCTCGAGTTGAAGGAGTAGTTCGTAGGCGGGATCATAACCGTTGTCGCGGTCGAGAATTGCGTCCACGATGGCTCGTGCCTCGCCCTTGCGACCCTGAGCCAACAGCGCGGCAGCCGCATAATAATCAAGCGAATCGCCACCGGGCACGTTCTGGCCAGTGAAGCGGGCGAATTCCTCCTCCTCCATTCCGCCGTTGAAAAGTTCGGCCAAGTCCTTCGCTCCCCATTGAGGTGCTTGCTCCAGCAGGAGCAGCACGTCCACGTGCCGGCCAGCGCGATGGTATAGGCGGGCCAGCGCCTTCAGCGTTTCGTCTGTTCCAGTGGGGCCATAGTAAACGTTTTGCTGCTGGGTCGGTGGTCGGGATTGACGCGCCAACTCGGCGGCGAGTAGTTGCTCGGCGGCGGCGGCCCGGTCAGTCCCCTGGAGGAAATCCGCCAACTCACCCAGCGCGTTTCCACTCCTGAAACCCACCTCCTGAACCGTGTTGGTGGGCAGAGCGGCGCGTGCGGCAATGATGCCTTCCTCCAGCCAATCCTTGTGGTCGAGCAATTGTCCTAGCCGCGCCAACGTCAGGCCGGGGTTGGTCGGCTCTTCATGTGAATAGGATCTCCCTCCGTAGCGCCGGGCCACCGTGTTGGTGTTCTCCCGCTGCGCGGTGATGAGCGCCCGCAATTCCTTCACACCTTCCTCCACCTGATCCGCCGCCAGCAGAGCTTTGTAGAGACTATCACGGATGGTTACGCCTTTGCGTCCAGCCAGCGCGGGCCGTGCCGCCGCCGCGCGGGCAAGCTGCAACATCCGCCCGGTCCGCCCGGTCTTGGCCGCCAACGCGAAATAGTCAGGCCAGTAGGGAAGCTCAGGGCTCGCTGTGAGCAACGAAAAGAGAAACTCATCGAGTGCTTGTGCATGGCCGGCACGCTCCAGAGCCAAAACGGCGTCGTGTGGCAAGCTCGCGTCGCCCTCGTCTTCGGCGATCTTGCGGGCCAGCGCGACGGCCTCGGGGGTGCGGTTGGCAACGATAAGGCCAAGCAGGTAGTAGGCACGCGCCCGTCGTCGTTCGTAATCGCCTCCGCCACGGAAATCCGCCAACTCTGCAATCGCCGAGGGCAGTGCACCCGGTGTGGCGTTTGGCGCGGGCGGTTTGGTAAACTTCTTTTCCATCGCCTCGAACAATTCCAGTGTGTCGGTGGACTGTGCCAGCGACCAACGCGGTTGTTTCATTTCCGGCAGCAGAAGTAGCGCGAGTCGGCGGGCGCTCTTTAGAGTGGCTTCACCGTTAATGCGAAATTGTTGAGCATTCGAAAGTAGCGCTCGACGTAACAGGGCCTCGGCCTTCTCTGGGCCGGCTAGAGCGACGAGGTCAGGCAGTTGCAGAGAAGAATTGCCGTAGCCGCGCTCCGTCTTCTCTGCGGCAGCCAGTTGCCGTTCCACGCCCGCGAGCACCGCGTTCGTGTCGTCCGAGAGCCGGAGGAAGGCATCGTTGATCTGCATGAATTGCTGTGCCAGGTACACGGCTTGGCGCCGGTTACCCTTGGCGAGCACAGTTTCGAACGAAGCCAGATCCTTCGCCTGCGCCGCGTGGTTGCCGCTTAGCGTGTGCGTCAGCAACCGAAGCGCAAATTCTGGTGCGTCCTTGAGCGCCGCTGGCGCGGGCCGGGCCTCAATCGCGCTGGTCAGCGCATCCCACGCTGCCGGCGGCGGCAACACTTGGATGAGCTCTGTTGGCTGCAATGGCATCGTGTCGTCCTCGGCGGTGGGGTCGAACTGCTGCGGCGTCTTGGTGAAACGATCCGCAAGCGCGAGCCATTCTCGGGCTGCATTGACCGGCGCTAGGGTGGCGGCTCGGGCGTTGAAATTGGTCAGATCGGCGCGTAGGAGGAACGCTTTCGACGGCTGCTTGACCGGCAGAGGTGCGTTGGTTTGATCGGCGGCTTGCTTGAGCAGGGTGGCGGCCCCTTGCAACGGTTCCGCGGCGCGACCGGCGGCGACAGTCGTGAATACCAAGATGGCGACGAGTGACGAGGCAAGACTATTTGAATTTAATGGCTTCATGGCGTGAGCGTGCTTGGCGTGCGTTCGAGCTAACTTGGCTGAACGCCAGTGTGATGCAACTGGATGAAACCGTCAACCACAACTGAACGGGAAGTCCAGCTTGTCCGCTCCTGCATTTTCTGGAACGTAGCCTGCCTGGTTAACGAAATAAGCCTTCCCGCTTCGACCGGGCAGTTACAGTACCCACCGTCGTACGGATCTGTACCGTGGCGACGTTTTGATCCGCCAACCACCTCCGAGTACCGGGCTGGGGGTTCAGGCGCTTAAATCGGCCGCCAGGTACCGAGGATGAGGGATTCCGGGAAAATTGAGAAACGCAGCCCCGGGTGGTTTGATCGTGAGCGGATCGGAAACGGAAAACGAAAAGAGGGAGGCGGTAGATAAATCCACCGGGCTCGTTCAACCCTTGATAGCTTTGACGCTCCTCCATCGCTCCGTCTGCCAAAGCTATCTTTGTTTGTTAGGCATTGCGGTCATTGTGCCTGTTTACTGACCTTGGTGCACCGACGTTTGGACGCTAGGTGCTACGCTTTCAAAACCGGTTGTCTTTTTGTTCATCGATTTTCGACAAAACAAAACATCCACGACATTGCGGACGTATTGTTCGTCCGTGATGCCTTCCGTCGCTTCGGGAGGAAAAGTAACGACCGTACGAAGATGCTGGGCAATTTCTGCAAACAGTTCGACCCGCGCGACGGGATCAAGTTGGTCCCGCCGCAACAGTGATTGTAAGGCCACACGCGCTTCTTGCGGAGAAACCCGCTGGTGCAAGCGCGCTTCGAGATGGGGATATTCCCGCAAAGAATTGTATTTGTGAGCCAGCAACTGGTCGAGATCAGGTTCTTCGACTTTAGGAGTACGAATGACGATGGTGTTTGCCGCCAGATCGCCCAAGCGTTGGCCTCGGCGGCTCAACAGGCAGGCCAGTCCGCCAATTAAATAAAATGCAGGCAGCATATCCACGAAGCGAAGCAGGTTTCGGATGACAATCTGACTCAATTGCAGACGCAGACCTTGAGCGTCCACGACGCGCAGGCGCAACAGGCGTTTGCCCACGGTCTGACCGCGCCAGAGCCATTCCACCGCGATGCCGTAGCCGATTTGGACGAGGAAGAAAACGAGCGTGGAAAGGGCACGAGCGAAATCGAGACTGATGACATTCAAAAAGCCGAGCATCGCACCGAGAAACATCGTGGCAACCGCGACGCAGCCCAAGTCAATCGCATAAGCCAGGAAACGAGTGATGGGACTGGCGAGGAGAAGCGAAAAGGTGATGCCCTCCGGCGTGCGGATAAGCAGAGTATTTGTTTTTGCTCCAAGCATTGGGAACGTTATGCCGCGGTCGGCGGTTTGGGGTGGCGGCCAGATTTCGAAAGAAAAAGCGTCAGCAGCACGAGTTCAAGCAAGCCGAAA
Source organism: Limisphaerales bacterium (assembly GCA_046593035.1). GTDB lineage: Bacteria > Verrucomicrobiota > Verrucomicrobiia > Limisphaerales > JAYTXL01 > JAYTXL01. The sequence goes on from JBKJSC010000072.1 coordinate 8,587, forward strand.
GAAATCTTCACCGCATAGGGCAGCACCGGCTCGTGATATTGCGAAAGAAACGCTTCGACAAAGCCCGCCCAGATCAGCAAAATTCCAACCCCGCCGATCAAAGTCACCAGGTCATTGGAGATCTCCCGTAGCCGGCCGCGAACCGAAATGCGTCGATTCCAACCGATCAATGCCCCGCCGAGAATGAGACCCGCCTGTCCCGCAATCAGAATGGCCGGGATTTCAAAGGAGCCGTGCGGCAACAGCCAGCCGACCAGAAACTTTGTCTGTCCGGCCAGGATGTAATCGACGACGCCGGCGCCGAGGATGACGCCGTTGTAAAAGAGCATGATGATGGTGCCGACTCCCCACGTTGTGCCGAGGGCCAGGGTAAATATGGAAACCTGCGTGTTGTGGGTCATCAACATGGTGGAAAAGCTCGCCTTGTGGCCCTCCAAATGATTGTCCACGGCCATTTCTTCTTTTGCGACTCGTTCGGCCGGATTGCCCTGCAATTGCGCAAAAGGCATGATTACCGACTTGGCACCCGGATCGAAGGCGACGGCCAGGCTGCCAAAGGCAACTCCGGCCAGGGTGATCGCCAGGGAAAACCAAAAGGCGCGGAGATGTTTACGGAAGGTTTGAGGAAAAGTTTGCGTGAACCAATGCAAGGGGCGCAGTTGATGCGGCCTTTCCCGGGTTTCGTGGATTTCTCCGTAGGCGCGCGCGACGAGTGATTCCAGATACACGCGGGTTTCGGGTTCCGAAGCGAAGGTCACGATCTTCCCCAGATCCGCGGAGGTCCGTTCATAGAGATAATGAAAGCGTTTGGCCTGTTCCAGATTCATCCGATGAGCCGGGTCGTTGTCGAGCTTGTCCAGCAATCCTTCCAATTCAGCCCAGTGCGGGCGTTCGCTGCTGATGAACCTGGGGAGGTCGATGATCATGGGGCAATGCGCCGCTAGATTTGCTGGCGGCGCTTCACGTTTAGATATTGGGTGACGAGTTGGGCGCTTAGTTTTTCGTTTTCCACCAGCGAAAAGTTGGCCCCGCGGCGCTGCAACACTTTTTCCAGCTCGCGAAGATTGTGCCAGAGGACATGCGAACCGAGCTGCTGATATACCGCGTCGAGCGAGACGACGTTCGGATTGGAAAACACCGGTTGCACACCGGGCGGCTGCATCATGTTCACGATGACCAGATGTTGACGGCTTACCAGATCGAGATGGCGCGTAAAAGTTTCAGCCAGGACCGGATCGTCGAGCGCCGTGAGAAAAACCAGCAGGGCACGCCGGCGCAAACGCAATCGAATGAACGTAAACAGCTCGGCGAAATCGGGCGTCACGATTTGCGGATGCAGGGTGTACAGCGCGTCGCGGCAGGCAGAATAGTGCGCCTTGCCATTCCTGGCGCGGACAAATTTCTGCACTTTGTCGGAGAAGGTCACCAGGCCGAACAAATCGCCCTGGTGTTCGGCCGCCAATCCCAGAACCAGCGCGGCGGTGATGTAGCGCTCCAGCACGGACGCATGGTCCGGTTCCGTGGCGGGAAGACTGGCCGCGTCCGCGGGAGCGCCTTTCATTTCGACCAGGCGGGCGCTCAGCCGGGAAGCATCGATGATGACATAGACTTCCTGGGTTCGCTCAATCTGGAAGATTTTGGTGACGGGTTTGCCACGTTTGGCCGTGGCTTTCCAGTGAACTTCGTCATAGCTGTCGCCGGGAACGTAGTCGCGCAGCTTTTCAAAATCGCGCCCTTTGCCGACCTGCCGTTGTGCGCGCGCGCCAAAATTTCCCCGATTTAGGAACAGCGCGGCCACGGCTTTTCGTTCGGTGAGCAGATTGGGATAAACGCGGACCTCCCCTTGCATCGGCGATGTCCCGCGCACCGCCCAGAAGCCGAGCGGAGAAGCCCCTTCCAAATAACACTTGTCCAGATGGTAATTGCCTCGACGCAGCGGGGTGCAGGGCCAGGTCAATCGCGACAGCGCATGCCCAGCCGGAAGCAGCGCGGCCAGATCCTCCTGAGGCGATTTTAGTTCAAGGGGCAGCGCCAAGCCGAAACGAAGTTGCTTCGCCTTCTGTTGTTCATTGAAGATCTGCAATTCCAGCAAGCCAGCGCGGTCCTTGGCGAGCCGGACAATCCGGGGAATAGTAACGGTGATTCCATCCAGCACGCCCAAACCCAACACTGCGTCCAGGAACACCACCGCCAGAAACAGTCCAATCGCGCCAATCGCAACCGGAGCCGACGTCGGCGAAAGACCAGCAATGGCCCCGAAGGGCAAAGCCAGCACGGTCACCCAGACCAATAACCTGTTGCGCGGAACGATCATCGTGGCACCGCGACTTCCTGCAACAGTTTCTGGATTACTTCGGCGACGCTGACACCTTCAATCTCAAACTCAGGCCGGAGAATCAGGCGGTGTTCCAGGACGGGCAAGGCCATGGACTTGATATCATCGGGAGTGACAAAATCCCGCCCGTTGAGGGCAGCACAAGCCCGGCTCGCCAGCAGCAAAGCCTGGGTCGCACGAGGCCCAGCACCGACGAGGACGCTTTCATGTTTGCGGGAAGCGCGAACGATATCGACTAGATAGGTAACCAGTTCGTCGCGTACGGTTAGTTTTTCGAGTTCCAAGCGAAGCTTTGCCAGATGGTCGGCCGTGATGACTTGCTGCACCACTCCGGCGGCCAGCATCGCTTCCGGTGCCTCCTTGCTTAAAGTGCGCCTGGCCAGCGACAGCTCTTCGTCGCGCTCGGGAACCAGCATGGTAATCTTCAGCATGAAGCGGTCCTTTTGCGCCTCGGGCAAAGGATAAGTGCCTTCGTATTCGATTGGATTCTGGGTCGCAAACACCGTGAAGTTCGCGGGCAACGCATGCGTTTCGCGATCAATGCTCACCTGACGCTCTTGCATTGCTTGCAGCATGGCGGATTGTGTTTTTGCCGGGGCGCGATTGATTTCATCGGCCAGCAGAAAGGTGGTGAAAATCGGCCCTTTGATCAGCGAGAATTCACTCTTCTGAAAATTGAAGACGTTGGTGCCCGTGATGTCGGCCGGCATCAGATCGGGGGTAAACTGGATGCGTTCGAAGTCGCAGCCGAGCACGTGAGCGAGGGTTCGCACGAGGAGCGTTTTGGCGACGCCGGGCACACCTTCGATCAGGGCGTGGTGGTTCGTAAAGATCGCGATCAACGACCGGTCCACGACTTCGGTCTGGCCGATAATGACCTTGGCGACTTCCTGTTTGGCACGTGCCAGCACTTCTTTCAGTTGTTCGATGTTCTCATTCATAATGATTTCTTCTTCGATAAAATCGCGGCGATACGTTGATAAGTTTGCACCGGATTACGTTCACGGGAGGGCTGGGAACTCTCGTGTTTGACCAGTGCTTCAATCTCCTGAGCCTTGGTGACAAGTGTGTGCCGGCCATGGGCGCAGGCTTTGTTCCATTCCGCAACGCAGACGGACAGGATATCCGCTGGAGCAATGGTGCGTCTGAGCAGGTTGGTAAATCCGCTGGCGGAATCCTTGCCCGTGACGACTTGAGCTGAGTCAAAGGCGGAACCCTCCTCGATCGGCGGAACGAAGTAGGAAGAATTCTTCCACACGAAAAGCGCCGCGAGTAGAATCAGGCCGCCGATCAGCCCGTGCAACCGATACTTGCGCGCCAGCGCAGCGATGCCGGGATCGATCTCGACGCCGAGGTGGGTTTCGTCGAACAGGATCTGGGTGTTCACCCCGACCAGCCAGGCGAGCAAGTCAGGCTGGCGTTCCTGACGCATCGCTTCGTTGCTGGCAAAATACGAATCGGATGCCATTACCAGCGTACCCTTGCCAAAAGAGCGTTCCATCAGGATCGCATTGGTGCCGCGTGAATACACTTTGCGCCAGTCTCCGCCGAGGTCGTCGAAATAGAGCGCCGTGTGCCACGAAAGCGTCTTAGGCAGCGTGTTATTCGCTTCGACACGGCGGACGGTGACCATTTCGGTGACTCCGTTTTCGTCGATATTAAGATCCTCGTATTTGAATTGGAAATTCCACTTTTCGGCGAGAGAAACCAGCTTGGCAACACTATCTTCTGGATCCTGGTATTTCTTCTTCTTTTTACCCTTGTCGGATTTCGGGGTGTATTTTTTGTCGGACTTGGTTCGGTCTGGTTTACCGACCCCTTTTTCCTCAGATTCCCGTGCTTCCTGCCGGCGGATGGACCATTTTTTCTTCGCGACCGGCTGGAAGGAAATGATTATGCGCCCGCCATCGACCATGAATTGATTCAATTCCTTCGCTTCTTGTTCGGGGACATGAATCAACGCTTCTGGTTCCGTGCCCAAGATGAATAGCGTCTTCGAACGGGCCGTTGCAATTTTATTAAGCGGCTCATAAAGGCGATCCACCGCGAGGGCCGGAATGGTTTCGAGACCTTCGTAGAATACCTTTGTGCCGAGTGGATCGGTACGCAACGAGGAGTAAGCGGGATAGATGTCACCGTGTTCGAAGCGCAGCTGGAACAATGTGACCAGGCCGCAAACAAACGCGACGCTGAGCGCCGCAAGCAGCAAAACCAGGAACGTTCGATTTCTCAGCACGCGCGAATCCTTTCCACGTTGGCCTGAAAGTGTTGCAAATTGTCCGGCGTGATATCGTGCTGGCCATACCAAACCCGATCGAAGGCGCCGACGTTTTGCGCAAACGCAGTCTGCAATTCTGGCCAGGCCCGGGCGCGACGGCGCAGTTCGGTTTCGTAATCACGATTGGTTTTAAACTTGGCGATGCTCACCAATTCTCGTCCGGCCAGGTGCGCCAGGCTGGCGAGATAAAGCGCGCGCAGGGCCAGACGGAAATTGCCCTGCTCCATCAATTCCCGGGCGAGCTTCAACCATCCGTCCTCGGGCAATTGATCCGCGATGATATTCTCGTCGGTAAGATCAGGCATCGCGGCGACCGGTTGGGCCGCGATGACCACTTCACGACGCCGACGTTTCCACAGACGGATAAACACGATGGCCACGACGGAAGCCACGAGGGCCAGCAATAGGTATATCATGATCCTCAGGCCGATCAGCCGGCCGTAGCCGGTACTGGAATGTCCGCCGTCTCTGGGGGCTTTGGCGGGGAAACGCTTTTCAAACCATTCAACGATGCCGCGAACCCAGTCGCGAACGGTTTTGATGCCTTCCAAGAGCGTTCCGCGGACACCTTCGATGAACGTGACGAACCAACCCTTTTGCTCCGGCGGCAAGTCTTGCTGTTCTTTCGGCAACCGCCAGGTGAATTCGCGTTTGGTCAGGACTTGCTCGATGGAGTGATTGAGATCCGCAGCGCCAACGGCAGGCTGTGGTTCGGCGGGAGCGGGACTTATTTCCGCCGCAGCCGCGCTGGCATGGAACAGGACGAACAAACCAAGCAGGACTGGCATCGCAGTCTTGGCGATCAGGGAGTGACCTTTCAGCTCCACCTTCAAATCCTCGCCAGAATTGATCGATTCACCGTAGAAACAGCGGAGAACGTATACAGTCTTAATCAGGGGATCCACTGCAAGGTACGCGAGTCCCACCGTGGTGACCAGGAAAGTGGTGTTTAAGATTGAGTGAATTCCACTATGGGTAAAGACCGTTTCAATGCCGAGAAATCTTTTGATCAGGCCAGGAACGGCGACCAGAGCGGTGCCCAGATTGAGCCAGACAAAGAGGCCGAAAAAAAACAACACCAGAAGCAGCAGGTGGTTTTGTCTCACCCAAAGGCCGGCCTGGTTCGCGGCCCTTTTCAACAGTGGACGAACACCCGCCAACTCTCCATCCGCCAGCGCGGTCACATTTTGATAAAAGGCATAGGTCCACCCAAAAGGCAGAGCGATAATCAGGGCGACAGGCAAAATGAAAAGCCCGCTTGGCTGCACGATCATTTGTGCCATGGCCACCCGCGTAAACCGTGACATTGTCCAGCGCGGTGAGGCTCGGCCTCCAACGTGGGCGCGCAATTCCGAAGCGAAGACGGACTGCCACGTCTTCATCCAGAAAAAAAGGACGGTCACGATGATGGTCGTCTGCGCGGTCCGGTCTGAAGCAAAGGCGCTCTGGCTCAGATCCGCCCAGAAATAGAGAAAGCCAAGGACGAAGGGCAAAGCTCCGAGGTAATAAAGGGCCAGCACATTCAAAGGCGTGCGGCGAAGCAGGTGAACGGCTTCTTCGAGCAATTCAAGCGCGCCTTTTGCGGATATTCGATTACCGGCCATTATTCCTCCCAAAAGCCGGGTTTCCAAACGGTGCCGTCATGGGCCTTGGTAGGGATGGACAAAAGTGTCTGGCCAATCCAATAAAAGCAAAGCCAGGCGGTCAGGAATCCAAAGACACCGAGACTCAATCGTCCAAGGCCGGCCAGAACATACCGTTTCCCAGCCGTTCCTTGGGTGATTTTCTTGAGGCAACTCGCGCAGAGGACCCGGTCATCGTGCTCGGTAATGCATTCGCGGCAGTAGAAATGTTTGCATTCCGGGCAGCGTGCCGCCGCCTCGCGCAAGGCGTGATGGAGACAATGCTGTTGAGCGAGCGCTTCCATTTCAGACAGGCGTGCCGGTTTCGGGCGGTAGGGCCACCAGCACCGGCATATGCAATTTGCGATCCCGATAGAGGAAGGTCATGATGCTGCCAACTATGCCCAGACTTAAGGAAACAGCCGAGGAAACCACCAGCACCGTCAACAGCCAGGGAGTTGAAAGTGGATCAATTTGTGCGGCGGCCTTAATTACTTCCATTTGATCCCTCACGCCTGACGCATTGGTCGTAGCGACAACACTTCCTTGAATAGTCGCAACGACGAACGACAGCGCGACAAAAACGCAGGTTAGCCAGGTCAACCGGCGAACCGATGTCGAAATCTCGCCAAGATTCTGTTGGATCAATGCCGTGACCACCAAACCGGCTGCCCCCAACGACACGAAATTCCCAAAGACGAGGAGTGCTGTCGGATGAACAACTATTTGCAATAAAGTCGTGCATCCATCGAGTATCAACAAAGCAAAAAGTATTTGATGGACGCGGCCCGAACAGGATTTTAGTGGTTTTGATCCAAGATTGGAAACCTCGGTGCCGGTTCCAGATGAACGATAAACGGGCGGAATACTTCCCGCATGAAATTGGATCTCCTCGACGCTCAAGGTGCCTTGGGCTGCTTCGATGTGCGGGCGGAGCAGCGACAATGTCTTTTCTGCCGTGCGCACGCGATTGAGTGAAGAGAGTTTCTCAACCTGTACGGCGGTCTTCAATTCAGTGATACATGTTGGACCTTGCCAAGTGTTTATGATGGCGAACAGGCCAAAGATCAATGCGACAATAACCCAAAAGGCGGCGAAACCCCCGGACGTTGAAGAAGCCGCAATGCCGGATAAGCCGGCAAAGCTCAGGATAACCACATTGTTGACTCTGCCAACGAGGGTTCGTCTCACGGTAATCGCCTGCACATCGCTAAAATAAAAGCGTTTGATCTCCTGTTCGTAGCCCGTCATCAGGAGCATGAGAATGTGATCCTTACCGAGCCATAGACGGCAAGACTTCCGGACGCCTGCGACCCAGCGCGCCCCTTCAAAACGCGTCCCGCGTCCCGGCAGTGCCCGATATTCTTTGGGAGTGGCCATTTATTTTAGAGCAAGATAGGTGAAAAACACCGCCCAACCGAGAATCTGGAGCGAGGCGAGAATTATGGCAATGGTGAAGCGGGTTTTCGAACCGCCGAGGATACTGCACGGTTCTTTCCAATAACGAATCGCGATATACAGCGCGATCGGAGCGCCAATCAAGGAGGTCCAGCACAGCAGCATTGGCAGGATCGCAGTTCCCAGAGCGATCCGGTCATAAAGCGCGCGCTTGCTGTCCAGCGATTTGAGTTTGCCCTTCTTCTTTCCCGATTCGAGGCAGGCGGTACAAAGATGTTGCCCCGACAACTCCACATCGCACAGGGCGCAGAGAAACCGGCCGCAGCCATCGCAAGGTGTGACCGCTTTCTTTTGCGGGTGATAAAAACAGCCCGCCTCGCCTTCCATGGCGACCTTCTCCCTCGTCGGGATGCTGACCTGCCGAAACAACGCCGGATATACCTCCGCGCGAATTAATTGCTGGCAGGAGGAACAGGGCGCGAACTGGGGAACGTTATAAACTTCAGTCGGGAGCGCCGCCTTGCACTTGGAACAAGTGACAACGGTGGCTTGCATTAGTTAGGCGTCGCTTTTATGACGCGAGTGCCGCAAATCCGATCGTGCAACGCGCGTTTCTCCGGGTCCCACGCGGCCATCAGGTAGCCAATGCCCAGAATCAGGCTGCTGAGGTATTCCGCCATGCAACGTCCGAAAGCTTTGGCGTAGCTCACCTTGCTGCCATCCGCGTTTACCACGCGAACTTTGGCCGCCATCTTGCCGGGCGTGGCTCCGAATTTACCTATAAAGAAAGTGTTGTAGGCTACGTTGACCAGCACCCCTGAGCCAACGGAAGCAAAAAAATAAATGGCTCCGGCAGTTGGGGAAACGACCATCGCTACCAGCATGCCCACCCCAAAGCCAACAAGCTGGAGTAGGATACCATCCAAAAACTTTGCGCCAAAACGAGTCCCGAATCCGGCATACTCCAGGGTGCCACCCAGAAATGCGCCCTCCTTCAATTTCTGGACGAAGATCGGTTTGCAATTGGCGCAAACATAATTGTCCCCGTAACGAATAACCTCGTCCTGGGGAAACATTTGTTTGCACTCACCACATACCGCTTCTCCGTCGGTGGGCATCGGTGGGGCAGCGACTGGCGAGCCGATGGTTCCGGCTGGTGACATGGCTTTGGAGTACGGTTCCCAACCGGCCATGCCTTCCCGCCAGACCAAAGTGTCAGCGCGAATGACACCGGTATTGAAAAGTTTTTGAAGATCGGTTTCGGCAACGGGCCCCAATCTTTGGCTGCCATCCGCATAGAACCAGTTCATAAACGTGTCCTTTGTTTAACTGGGTACGAGACCCTTCCAGCTTTTTATCGACCTCTGGTGCTCCTTCAGACTCCCAGTTCGTAACGTCGTTGTCCATAAAAATCCAGGCTCGAATCCGAACTCACCGCTGCTTCGGCTGCGCCGGTGGTCAACGACGAGCGATACCTGGACCCGGGCGGAATCTCTTTCGTTTTTCGACCGCCAGCTACAACCACCGCATCCGCTATTGTTAAGGGTCTTTCCTAGTTGAGCGGGTGGGAACGGGTTTCTTTTAGCAAAAGTTGATAGAGGTTATCACGGCGATGATTCCAACGCCATTCGGATTCTTTGAGGTGCTGATAAAACTTG
>JBKJSC010000176.1:0-17438 GCA_046593035.1 Limisphaerales bacterium
TTTGTTCCGAATGGTTTTGCCGAGTGAAACATTGAAGCGGATGGTCGCCGTGCCCGCTGCGCTCCAGTCGAGTATGCGCGTGGAGATCGGCGGCTTGGCCGAGGCGCTGGCCGAAGCGGACGTGGCCATCGCTTCCACCGGCACGGTGACGCTAGAGTGCGCTTACTTTGGCGTGCCGACGGTGGCGATTTACAAGACGTCATGGAGCACTTACCAGATTGGCAAACGCATCATTCAGGTGATTTATCTCGCGATGCCGAACCTGCTGGCGAACGAGGCGGTTTTCCCTGAACTCATCCAAGACGTGGCGACCGGGAAAAATATTTCCCGCGAAGCGCTCGACTTGTTGAATAATCCGGCGCGGCGCGGCGTCGTGAAAACGAAGCTGGCGAAGGTGATTGATTCCCTGGGTGGCCCCGGCGCGAGTGAACGCGCGGCGAAGGCAATTTTGAGTCTGCTCTAGTCGGAGCTTCGTTCGAAAAAGCAATCTGGCTTTTCGACGCCGAACGATGAAGTTTTTCTGGACCGGCGTTTGATCCGAATGACCCGCATGTTTGATTTGATCGGAAAACAACTGAGCGATCGTGAATGCCCGTCGCTAAAGCGAATTGTGCTTTGGCAGACGCTGGCGTTGCTTTGCGTCGTGGGTCATTCGCTCGTGGCCGCGCCAGCGGAACCAGATGCCAAGGGCGTGGAGTTTTTCGAGAAGAAGATTCGCCCGATTCTCGTCGAGTCCTGCTACAAATGTCATAGTCAAAACGGGGAGAAACCCAAAGGGGGATTACTGCTCGACACGCGCGAAGGTTTGTTAAAAGGCGGGAATAATGGCCCCGGTGTCATTCCCGGAAATCTGGAAACAAGTCTTCTCATCAAGGCGGTGCGTTACAAAAACGAAGATTTACAGATGCCGCCGAAGGGAAAGAAATTGCCCGACGAGCAGATTGCCGATCTCGAAACGTGGGTCAAGATGGGCGCACCCGATCCGCGCACCGGCAAACCAAGCGCCACGCTCGCCGCCGATCCGGCGAAGGTGCGGACGCATTGGGCGTTTCAACCGGTGGAAATGCCAGACTTGCCGGAGGTGAAGAACAGCCGCTGGGTGCAATCGCCGATCGATGCGTTCGTGCTCGCGAAGCTGGAAGAGCAGGGGATGGTGCCGTCGCGCCAGGCCGACAAACGGACGTTGATCCGCCGGGCGAGCTTTGATTTGACCGGTCTCCCGCCGACGCCGGAGGAGGTCAGCGCTTTTCTGGAGGACCGTTCGGCCGACGCCTTCGCCAAGGTGGTGGATCGTCTGCTCGCTTCGCCGCGTTATGGCGAACGCTGGGGTCGCCACTGGCTGGATGTGGCGCGGTACGCGGACACCACCGGCTACATCGGCGCGGGCGAAACGCGCTACGCCTATTCGTACACTTACCGCGATTACGTGATTCGCGCGTTCAACGAGGATTTGCCGTACGACCAGTTTCTCATCGAGCAAATCGCGGCGGATAAACTGCCGTTGGGTGACGACAACCGACCGCTGGCCGCGCTTGGTTTTCTGACGCTGGGCCGGCGGTTCATCAACAACGAAGAGGACATCGTGGATGATCGGATCGATGTGATTTCGCGCGGCACAATGGGGCTGACCGTGACGTGCGCGCGTTGTCACGACCACAAATACGATCCCATTCCCACGAAGGATTATTACTCGCTCTACGGCGTGTTCAAGAGCACCACCGAGCCGGTCGCGAAGCCGGTGCTGACGAAGCAGCCGACGCATCCGGCCTACACGAATTACCTCGCGGAGTTGAAGAAGCAGCAGGATGCGCTCAACACTTACGTCTTCACGAACGAAGAGGCGGTGCTCTCCCGGCTGCGTTCGCAGTGTGGCGATTACTTGCTGGCGCTGTTTGACACGCGGAATATCACCGACTCCGCGAAGAGCGACGAGTTGGTGCGCGGCCAGCGGAAGCTCAACATGGAGGTCTATCGCCGCTGGCAGAACAGCCTGAAGACTTGGAGCCAGACGAACCACCCGGTTTTCTCGCCGTGGGTGGTGTTCGCCGCGTTGCCGGAAAATGAATTCGCCACCAAGGCGAAAGAACTCGCGCCCCGCTTCGCCGCCAACAACGTCGCCACGAACCAGATCAATCCGCTCGTGGCAAAAATATTTTCCAGCGAACCGCCCGTGACGATCAAGCAGGTCGCCGATCGCTATGGCAAATTGTTTACGGAGGTCGAAAGGCATTGGCGCGATTCAATCACTAATTATAACAATCTGGTCTTGCCTGCCGGGCAGACCAAACTGCCGCCACCAGCCGCGTTGCCCGACGCCAGCGAAGAGGCGCTCCGGCAAATTCTCTATGCCGCCGACGCGCCGGTGAATCCGCCACGCGACCAGTTCGGAAATTATTTTTTGTTCGATGACGGCGTCAAAGCGCAGATCGAGGCGCTCAAGAAGAATGTGGCCGCCGTGGACATCTCGCATCCTGGCGCGCCGCCGCGCGCGATGGCGATGGAAGACCGTCCGCAGCCGTTTAACCCGCGCGTTTATATCCGTGGCAATCCCGGCACGCCGGGGCCGGAGGTGCCGCGCCAGTTTCTGGAAATCGCGTCGCGCGACCCACGGCAGGCGTTCACCAACGGCAGCGGGCGGCTGGAACTCGCACGCTCCATCGCGAGCCGGGACAATCCGCTGACGGCGCGGGTGCTGGTAAACCGTGTTTGGTTGAATCATTTCGGCTCCGGGCTGGTGCGCACGCCGAGCGACTTTGGTTTGCGCGCCGATTCGCCGACGAATCCCGGCCTGCTTGATTATCTCGCCGCGCGTTTCATGGACGACGGCTGGTCGCTTAAGAAATTGCACCGGCTGATATTGCTTTCGAGCGTGTATCAGCAAAGCAGCGAAGAAAATCCGGCCTACGCCCAGCGCGACCCGGAGAACAAGTGGCTCTGGCGCATGAACCGCCGCCGGCTGGACTTCGAGGCGATGCGCGATTCGTTGCTGGCCATTTCAGGCAAGCTCGACCAGGCCATCGGCGGACAGCCGGTGGACATCACGACGGTGCCGTTCTCCAGCCGACGGACGGTTTATGGTTTTATCGACCGCCAGGATTTGCCGAATCTGTTTCGCACCTTTGATTTTGCCAGCCCCGATTCGACGAGTCCGCAGCGCTTTCAAACGATTGTCGCACCGCAGGCGTTGTTCATGTTGAACAGTCCCTTCATCCAGGAACGAGTGCGGAATCTCACGGAACGCGCGAGCTTCAAGCACGCGTCGTCGTTTGACGCGCGGGTCAGTGACCTTTACCTGGCGGCGTTTCAACGCGAGCCGACGCCAAACGAAATTGAACTCGCACGGGATTTTCTGGAACAACTCCCGGCGGAAACTTCCGTCCTCCCCGAAGCCGCAGCCTGGCAATACGGATATGGCGGCTACGACGAGACCGAGCATCGCGTCACCAAGTTCACGAAGCTCGCGCACTTTACCGGGACGGCCTGGCAGGGCGGCTCCGCGTATCCTGATCCGAAACTGGGCTTCGTGTCACTCACTGCGGAAGGCGGACACGCGGGATTGACGAATTATTTTGTGATCCGCCGCTGGGTCGCGCCGCGCGACGGGCAGATTGGCATTCAGGCCGAGCTGGCGCACAAGTCCGCCGCCGGGGATGGCGTGCGCGGCATCATCGTCTCCAGCCGGCTGGGCGAGTTGGGCCAGTGGATCGCGCACAACTCCACGAACGAAACGAAGATCACGAAAGTGGAGATGATCAAAGGCGACACCGTGGATTTTGTGATCGATTGCCGCGCCAATCTGAACTCGGACTCCTTTGTTTGGTCGCCGGTAATCCAGATGCTCGACACGGGCGAGCGAGCGGCGACGGGCATGGCGATGGAGTGGGACGCCAAGGCCAATTTCATGGATCCCAAGAAAATTCCCCGGACGCTCAAGCCATGGGAAAAATACGCCCAGGTGCTTCTGCTCTCCAACGAGTTGATGTTTGTGGATTAGCTTCCGTCCGTGTACCGTGCTTCGACAAAGTTCATGATCAATAAATTATTTGTTCTACTTCGAGTAGTCGTAGTTTTGCAATTTGCCCAAGCATTCGTCTCCGTCGCGCGCGCGGCTGACGATCCGGCGGGTGTGGAGTTCTTCGAGAAAAAAATCCGGCCCGTGCTGGTGGAACACTGCTACTCCTGCCACAGTAAAGATGGCGAAAAGATCAAGGGCGGTTTGCTGCTCGACACGAAAGACTCGCTGCTCAAAGGCGGCGACACCGGTCCAGCCATCGTGCCCGGCGACGCGGAGAAAAGTCTGTTGATCAAAGCAGTGAGGTACAAGGACGAAAATCTCCAAATGCCGCCCAAGAACAAAAAACTTTCCGAAGCACAAATCGCCGATCTGGAGACTTGGGTGAAAATGGGCGCGCCCGATCCGCGAACGGGGAATGCGGCGACGACCAAGAGCAAGTCCACGGACAAACAACATTGGGCCTTCCAGCCGGTGAAGCCGCCGGCAATTCCGATGGCGAAGAACAAACGCCGGGTGCAATCGCCGATCGATGCTTTCGTGCTCGTGCGGCTGGAGGCAAAAGGATTGAGCCTCTCGCCGCCGGCGGATCGGCGGACGTTGATCCGCCGAGTGGTGTTTGATTTGACCGGCCTGCCGCCGACGCCGGAAGAAGTCGTGGCGTTCATCAATGACAAATCTTCCGAGGCGTATGCGAATTTGGTGGATCGGCTGCTGGCTTCGCCGCGTTATGGCGAGCGCTGGGCGCGGCATTGGCTGGACGTCGCTCGTTACGCAGACACGAAAGGCTATCTGGCCGGCGACGAGCAGCGCCGTTATCCCTACTCGTATACGTATCGCGATTACGTGATCCGTGCCTTCAACGACGATTTGCCCTACGACCGCTTTCTCATCGAGCAAATCGCGGCGGATCATTTGCCGCTGGGCGAAAATAAATCCGCGCTGGCAGCGATGGGGTTTCTCACGCTGGGCCGCCGCTTCCTCAACAACCAGTCGGACATCATCGACGACCGGATCGATGTGATCACGCGCGGCACGATGGGATTGACCGTGGCGTGCGCACGTTGCCACGACCACAAGTTCGATCCGATTCTTGCGAAGGATTACTACGCGCTCTACGGCGTGTTCGCGAGTTCGACGGAGCCGGCGGAGAAGCCGTTGCTCGGTGTGATTCCCGACGTGAAAGCGCACGAGGCGTATCTCGCCGAGCGGCAGAAGCGCGAAGCTGAATTGAAAAAGTTTCACGACAACGAACTCGCCAAGGCGCTGACCGAAGTGCGGCGGCGGTCTGGCGATTATCTCCTGGCGGCGCACGACACGCAGCATCTGCCGAAGGACGTGACGGCGGATCGGTTGCTTCAGGAGCGCAAGCTCGACGCGGGCGTGGTGCGACGTTGGCAGACCAGTTTGGAATCGTGGAGCAAAGCGCCGCATCCGGTGTTCGGCCCGTGGATTGCCTTCGCTGCGCTGGCGGAAAATGATTTTGCGGCGCAGGCGAAGGAGCTGACCGCCAAATTCGCGGCGAACAGAGACGCGGCAAAGCCATTGAATCCGCTCGTCGCGAAAATGTTTGCGGGCGAGCCGCCGGTTTCGCTGAAACAAGTGGCCGAGCGTTATGGGAAATTGTTTACCGAGACAGACAAGCAGTGGCAGGAAAAAACCGCTGCGCTCACGGCCTTGCCCGACGCGAATCAGGAGGTGCTGCGCCAGGTGCTTTACGGAGCGAACGCGCCCGCCGAACTGCCGGAAGGGGAGGGCGAGCGGTTGTTGCGCGGGGTATCGCCGCAGTTGCGACAGATGCGCGCGAAGGTCGAGGAGGTGGATGCCACACATCCCGGCGCGCCGCCGCGCGCGATGTCGATGCAAGACAGTCCCAATCCGCACAACGTGCATGTGTTCATCCGTGGCAACCCTGGCAATCCGGGGCCGGAAGCGCCGAGGCAGTTCATTCAAATTCTCGCCGCCGAAAAAGCCCGTCCGTTTCAAAAGGGCAGCGGCCGGCTCGAACTCGCCCAGGCCATCGCCAGCAAGGATAATCCGCTGACGGCGCGGGTGTTTGTGAACCGCGTTTGGGCGGAGCATTTCGGCAGCGCCCTGGTGCGCACGCCGAGCGATTTTGGCACGCGCTCGGAACCGCCGACGCATCCGGAGCTGCTGGATTTTCTGGCAGGACAATTCATGGAGCAAAACTGGTCGGTAAAAAAATTGCACCGGCTGATATTGCTCTCCAGCGTGTATCAACAGGCGAGCGATGACAATCCGCGCGCCGCGCAAATCGATCCGAACAACCAACTGTTATGGAAAATGAACCGCCGTCGCCTGGATTTCGAAGCGATGCGGGATACGTTGTTACGCGTGGCGGGCAAGCTGGATTTGACGCCCGGCGGCTTGCCGGTGGAACTCACGAAGGAACCGTTCGTGTTGCGGCGGACGGTTTATGGTTTCATTGACCGCCAGAATCTTCCTGGCCTATTCCGCACGTTCGACTTTGCCAGCCCGGACACCACCAGTTCGCAGCGCTTCAACACGACGGTGCCGCAACAGGCGCTTTTTTTGATGAACAGCCCGTTCGTGGTGCAGCAGGCGACCAATCTGCTGGATCGCGCAGACATCAAATCACTCACGCAACCGGAGCAGCGCGTGCAGCGGTTGTACGAACTGGCCTTCCAGCGACCGCCCGGCAAGGACGAAACCAAACTCGCGCTTCGTTTTCTCGCCGCGCAGCCGCCGGTGAAAATTTCGCCGCCAGCCTGGCAATTCGGCTTTGGTGAGTACGATGAAGCCAGCAGTCGTGTCAAAAAATTTGAAGCGTTGCCGCATTTCACCGACAGTATGTGGCGTGGCGGGGCGCAACTGCCGGATGAAAAACTTGGCTGGGCGTTGTTGAACGCCGGGGGCGGTCATGCAGGAAGTGATGCGCAACACGCGGTGATTCGCCGCTGGGTGGCTCCGCGCGAGGGCGGCATCCGCATCGCGGCACTGTTCGGCCACGAGGCGAAAGAAGGGGATGGCGTGCGCGGGCGAATCATTTCCAGCCGGCAGGGTGTGCTCGGCGAATGGACTGTGTTCAATCAGAAAACCGAAACCAAGCTCGACAAAGTCGAAGTAAGGGAAGGAGAGATCATCGATTTTGTGACGGACTGCCGAACCAACAACAATTCGGATTCGTTCAGTTGGTCTCCCCAAATTAAATACGTCATTGCAGGCGCAGCCGTGGCTGACGGAGCGTTGCATTGGAACGCACAAACCGACTTCGGCAAGCTGGCCCCGCCCAAGCCGCTGGATGGTTGGGAAAAATTTGCGCAAGTGCTGCTGCTTTCGAATGAACTGGTTTTCGTCGATTGAGTTTTGTTGAGGCGTTGCGCGGAGAATTAGGTCGTGACCGGAGCGGAAAGCGTGGCTTCGTTTTTATGAGCAGGGTAATCGCTTGCATTGCCCGCTTTCATTTGCGTAATTTCCTCGGTGGCCAAAAAACCACTCAGCGGATCGTCGCCATTATTCAGGACGATGATTCACTGAACGCCGCGTCGAATGAACGAAAAACAATTTTTGAAATGCGGCTGCGTCCATTGCGGCGGGCGCATTGAGTTCCCGGCGGAAGTGGCCGGGCAGCAGGTGGACTGCCCGCACTGCGGAAAGCAGACATCACTGCAATGCGTTCCCGTGACGCAAAAAGCGGCTGCCGAAAAGGCGGCCCTCGTGCCTGTGGCCAAGCAAGCGACTTCCAGAGCAAGTGTGGCGGAGGTGCCAGCTCCCGCGCCGGTCGCCGCTGGAAGGAAGGGCGGACGGAAATGCAAAAAGTGCGGCGCGGACATGAGCGCGGAAGCCAGGATTTGCGTGCAGTGCGGCGCGGGTATTCGCAAGCAAGGTTCGTTGGTTTTTGGGCTGGTCACGGTGGTCGTCGTTGCGGCGGCAGCCGGGGGCTGGCAGTTTTGGAAAAAACGGCAGGGTGAAAAATCGCAGCCGGTCATCGTCACAGCACCCATCGCCACCAACAAGCCGCCCCCAGCACCGGAAGCACCGAAGGAGCCGAAGTCACCGAACGATCTTAAAATTTCCGCGCTCACGATTGAAAAAAGCAAAAGTTCGGGCAAAGACAAGGCGAAGACTAGCGAGTTGGTGTATGCGGTGGGCACGGTGAAGAACGAGTCCGATTGGCAGCGTTTCGGTGTGAAAGTGACGTGTGATTTGTTCGATGTCAATGGCGCGAACTTGGGAACAGCGACGGATTACCTCCAGATTTTGGAGCCACGCAAGAGCTGGAATTTTCGCGCCTTGGCGTTGGATAAAAAAGCGGTCAGCGCCCGGCTGGCATCCATCAAAGAGGATGAATGAAACCACCAGCAGACGAACCGAAATTGCAGCCACCAGCGAGCCTGATTTGTTCATCATCGATATTGAGGATAAATCATGGCAAATACTTGCAAATAACAGTTGTTTCCCGAAAGCCAGTATGCTAGTGCTTTAACAAAGCAAGAATACAATCTGTGGTATTCGTGGAATGTTGAGTTTGGATTCTTGGCTGGCGGGTCTTGGAAGGCAACCGTGTATCAGCAACTGTCCAAAAAACCAAACTGTAATTATGACAAAAGAACAAATTCGGAATCAGAAATATATTGAAGAACACACCCCGCGTCTCGCCGATATGTTTCAGACCCGGCGCCAGTTTCTCAATCGCTTCGGCATGGGATTTGGCGCGTTGAGTTTGGCTGGCTTGACCGGGATGGGTTTGTTGCCTGATCCGGAAGCGCAGGCCGCCACCGGGAGTTTTTCACCGCTCGCTCCCAAGCAGCCGCATTTCCCCGCCAAGGCCAAGCGCATCTTGCACATTTTCGCCTCCGGTGCGCCTTCGCATATCGACACATGGGATCCGAAGCCGGCCTTGCAGAAGTACGATTCCAAGGAAATGCCCGATGACAAGAACGGGACGGCCTTCGCCTCACCGTTCAAGTTCAACAAAATGGGCCGCTCCGGCATCGAAGTCAGTGAAGTGTTCCCTCAGTTGGGTGAGCACATTGACAAGATGGCAGTCATCCGCTCAATGTACACTGACATTCCCGACCACGAAGTCGCCACGGTTATGATGAACACCGGCTCGGCACGTTTGGTGAAGCCGAGCGTGGGTTCTTGGCTGACCTACGGCTTGGGGAGCGAAAATCAAAACCTGCCTGGCTTCATCTCGCTGTCTCCCGGCGGTGTGGCTTCTCAAAATTTACGCTCCGCTTTCCTGCCGGGTGCGTATCAAGGTACCTCGATCAACACCCAGAACACCAGCATTGACCGACTGATCGAAAACATCCGCAACAACTTTACCTCGCAAACGGAACAACGTCGGCAGCTAGATTTGCTTCATCAGCTAAATGAAGTCCATGCGCAGAATCTGAAGAAGGACGGGCAATTGGAAGCACGGCTGCAGGCCTTTGAGTTGGCATATCAGATGCAGATCGAAGCGACGGACGCCTTTGACATCGCCAAAGAATCTGAAGCGACGCGTGAAATGTATGGCGCGAATACTCAACAGGGTCGGCAGATGCTGATCGCACGCCGACTCTTACAAAAGGGCGTGCGTTTCGTGCAAGTCTGGCACGGCGGCTGGGATCACCACAACAACATGCGGCAGGCGATGGCGCAGAAGGCTGGCGAGTGTGACAAGCCGATTGCTGCCTTGCTCGCCGATTTGAAGCAACGCGGGATGTTGGATGACACGCTCGTGATGTGGGGTGGCGAATTCGGCCGGTCGCCCACGGCGGACGGCACGGGCGGCAGTCCGGGACGCACGCACAACAACCGTGCGTTTAGCGTTTGGATGGCTGGCGGTGGCGTCAAGGGTGGCACGGTTCACGGAGCCACCGATGAGTTCGGTGGTCGCGCCGTGGAAAACAAGGTTCACATTCACGACTTGCATGCCACCGTGTTGAAGTTGCTCGGCTTCAATCACGAGAAATTGACTTACCGTTACAATGGCCGCGACTTCCGCCTAACCGATGTCTATGGCAATGTCGTCAACAACATCATCGCCTAGCGCGCCGCTCACGTCCGCTCCCAATCAAAACTCGGTTTTTGGCCTATGAAAACTCATCAGTTGAATTGGTTGAGGCTCTCTCTTGTCGCCTTGTCTCCGTGTGCTGTGCCGCTGCTCTTTGGCGCTGAGGCGGTGAAGCTGACCGCCCAGGAGTCGGACTTCTTTGAAAAGAAGATCCGCCCCGTACTGGTCGAAAATTGCTACAAGTGTCACAGCAAGGGGAGTGAAAAGGTCAAAGGCGGTTTGTTGCTTGATTCGCGCGACGGCTTGCGCAAAGGCGGCAACACCGGGCCTGGTCTGGTGCCGGGCAATCCGGATAAGAGCATGATCATTCAGGCGGTTCGGTATACCGACAAGGATTTGGAAATGCCGCCGAATGACAAGAAACTTCCCGCCGCGCAAATTGCCGACCTGGAGCAATGGGTGAAAATGGGCGCGCCCGATCCCCGCACCGGGCAGGACGCCGCGAACGTCTGGGGCCTGGACAAGGCCAAAGGGAAAAAGCATTGGGCCTACCAAAAAGTGGTGAAACCCAAGGTTCCGGAGGCGGTCAGTCATTCGAGTTGGGTGCAAACCCCGGTCGACAACTTCATCGTTGCCGGGTTGGTGACGCATGGGTTGACGCCCGGCCCGAAGGCCGACAAGGTGACGCTCATTCGCCGTGCGACGTTTGATTTGACCGGCTTGCCGCCGACAATTGAGGAATTGGACGCTTATTTGGCCGACAATTCCCCGGATGCTTTCGTGAAGGTGGTGGATCGGTTGCTCGACTCGCCGCGCTACGGCGAACGTTGGGGACGCTACTGGCTTGACGTTGCGCGCTACGCGGACACTAAAGGACCGGTGGGCCAGATGGACGCGCGTTACGTTTATTCGTACACCTACCGCGACTATGTCATTCGCGCGTTCAACGACGATTTGCCCTACGACCAATTCGTCATCCAGCAGATTGCTGCCGACAAGCTCGACTTGAAGGATGACAAACGGCCATTGGCGGCGTTGGGCTTTCTTACCTTGGGAAGCCGCTTCAACAACAACCAACAGGACATCATTGACGACCGCATTGATGTGATTGCCAAGGGAACAATGGGCATGACCGTAACTTGCGCCCGTTGCCACGACCATAAATTCGATCCGATCCCGACCAAGGACTACTACTCGCTCTACGGCGTGTTCAGCAGCACGTTTGAGCCGGCGGAAGGCCCACTGTTGATTCCGCCCAAGAATGACGACGCCTACATGAAATTCCAGCGTGAGTTGGATATCCGCACGAAAGAGTACGAGAAATTCAGGTATGATATCCGGGTCAATGTACGGACGAACACGATCAGCAGAGTAGGGGAGTACTTGCTTGCGATTTACGATTTCAAACATTACTCCAACCCCGAGGGGATGAATCTGGGTACTTACCTCAACCAAAAAAAGCGGCTGATCCCCGAAGTGGGCAATTGGTGGTCGCGTTGTTGGGAAGCCAGCACGAAAAAACATGACCCTGTGTTTGCTGCGTGGGTGGAGTTTGCGGCAATTCCTGGCGGTCGGCGTGCCGTTGCAGACGAAGATCTCACGCAAGCCAGCGAAGTCGCGGCGTTGCGGCAGCAGGAAAAAGCGTGGGCGGAAAAAGCCGTTGAAATTGCGAAGAAGATTTACGCCAACAAGGAACCAGGCAAGCCAATCAATCCGATCATTGCCCGGGCCTTCGTGAACCCACCGACCTCGTTGAATCAGGTCGCGGCACTATACTCTCAGTTGTTTCTGAACGCCGAGTTGAGTTGGCAGAACGCGATGGTCGCGTATGAAAACAAAAAGAAACTTTCCTCCAACCCAGGACCGGCGCCCGCCGGATTGTCGGATCCGAACCTTGATCAAATCCGTCAGGTGTTCCATTCCCGTAGTTCGCCCGCATACATTGATCAGGGCCGCGTTGAGTTCCTAGTCGGTCAAGCGGATCAAAATGGAGGTCGGGATCGTGCTGCTTACAACAAGATCATCGACGTGAAGGAGAGACACCCCGGTTCACCAGCGCGCGCCTTGGTTTTGAACGACAATCCAAACCCCGGTGATACCTACGTCTTTCTGCGCGGCAATCCCGGCAGCCGTGGGCCGAACGTGCCGCGCCAGTTCCTGGAAATTCTTTCAGACGACAACCGTCAGCCGTTCAAGGACGGCAGCGGTCGGCTGGATTTGGCCAAGGCCATTGCCAACAAGGACAACCCGCTCACCGCGCGCGTGATGGTCAACCGGATGTGGCTGCACCATTTTGGTGAAGGCATGGTGAAGACGCCGAATGATTTTGGTACTCGGTGCGATCCGCCGACCCATCCGGAAATGCTCGACTATCTGGCCTGGCAGTTTGTCGAATACGGCTGGTCGATGAAGAAGATGCATCGGTTGTTGATGCAGTCCGCCGTGTATCAGCAGTCGAGCGATGAAAATGCGCGGTTCAGCCAGATTGATCCTAATAATACCTGGTATTGGCAAATGAACCGCCGCCGCTTGGATTTTGAGTCGATGCGCGACACGATTCTGGCGATCGGCGGCAAGTTGGATGTGAGGATGGGTGGGCCTTCCGTGCGCTTGAACGCGGATCTTCAGGTGAACAATGAATCGCATTACTCCGCCCGGCGGACAGTGTATGGATACGTGGACCGGAATAATATCCCGGACATGTTCCGCGCGTTCGATTTCGCCAACCCAGACTTGACCACAGGCAAGCGCAGTTCCTCCATTGTACCCCAGCAGGCATTATTCATGATGAACAGCCCGCTTGTGATCGAACAAGCCCGCAACCTGGTGCGGCGCTCTGATTTCTCTGCCAAGGCTACGCCAGAGGACAAGGTGAAATTGCTCTATCGGCTCATTTACCAACGCGCGCCGACGCCAGCGGAATCGAAACTGGCCTTGATGTATCTCCAGTCGGAAGCCGTTGGAACTTCCGGCCCGTTGCCGGGCCGTACGCCTTGGGAGTACGGATTCGGTGAAGTGGATTCGGTCACGAAAAAAATCAAGCAGTTTTACCCGATGGAAAGATTTACCAACGGGGTTTGGCAGGTTACTGCCGTCCGTCCGGATCAAAAGTTTGGTGGACTGCACCTCTCGGTGGAGGGCGGTTATCCCGGAAACTTCCCGCAACAGGCCGCTATTCGCCGCTGGACGGCTCCGCAAGACGGATACATTTCCGTGGATGGCATGTTGATCCATCAGGGTAACGCGGGTGACGGCATCACTGGCCAGATCATTTCCAGCGGCTCTGGTCGGCTCGGCGGATGGAATGTTTTAAGCCCGGCTGATGCGAAGTTGCCACGCGCCCAGGTCAACACAAAATTGCCACGCGTGCAGGTCAAGGCTGGGGACACCATTGATTTCGTGGTGGATTGCAAGGGAACCGCCTTGGGTGACAATTTTGCCTGGGCACCCATCGTCAAGATGGACGGCCGCGAGTACAACGCGAAAAGCGAGTTCGGCGGAGCAATGGGACCGAAGCGTTTGGTGACGTGGGAAAAGTTCGCGCAAGTCCTGCTCGAAACGAACGAGTTGACGTTCGTCAATTAACTGCCGCCGCCTAGTCACTGGATGTCCAGTCGTGTTGGTTAACTTTCGTGCTTCGTCTTTGGCTTGAAGAAACTGACCCGCCCCGAAATTCCCCGCAAAGCGATTTACCGCCTCTCGGTGTATTTGCGCTGCCTCCAGCGGCTCAAAAGCAACGGCATCCGTACCGTTTCGAGCGAAGCGCTGGCGCACGCCGCTGGCGTCAAATCCACCCAGCTTCGCAAAGACCTCACCTACTTCGGGCAGTTCGGCACGCGCGGCCTTGGCTACGATGTCGGGCAGTTGGCGCAGATGATCACCGATCTGCTCGGCACGAACAGCCTGCAGCCGGTGATTCTGGTCGGTCTGGGCAACCTCGGCCTGGCGTTGCTCTCCTACCGCGGTTTTGAACCGGAAGGTTTTGAAATAACGGCGGCATTTGACCTCGACGTCAACCGCAAGCGCGACAAAAAAGTTTCGCAGCCGGTGTACCGAATGGAACAGCTCCCGGAGTTTATCCGCGCGCGCGGCATCAAGATGGCCGTTCTTACGGTCCCTGCCACGGCTGCGCAGGCGGTGACCAATTCGTTGGTGCAAGCCGGCATCACCGGCATCCTCAACTTCGCCCCCATCGTTCTTCAAGTGCCCGAAGAAGTGATGGTAAACAATGTGAACCTCGCCATCGAATTGGAGAACTTGAGCTATTTCATTCAGGACTGATTGTTGCCGGCTAGAAACGAGCTTGCCCGAGGCATCGTGTGCGTTAGTTTGAAATACGACCACTCCGTCGCCGGGCGTTGAATTTTCCACCCCAAGCGGACGTCCGTTCAATGCCGTCATCAGTCGCAGCGAAACAATAATCTATGGGACATCACGCTTCACGCTTGGAAGATCAGTTTCTGACGCGCCGCGAATTTCTTTCGCGGTGCGGGATGGGCATGGGCGCGCTCAGTCTTGCCTCGGTTATGAACGGTGCAGGATTGCTCACTCCGGCCTCGGGCGCGGAAATGACGGCCAACTCGCCGTTGGCTCCCAAAGCGCCACACTTTCCGGCCAAGGCGAAGCGCGTCATTCATTTGTTCATGAACGGCGGACCGTCGCATGTGGACACATTTGATCCGAAACCTTCCCTGCAAAAATACGCGGGCAAATTGCTGCCGGAGGAAAAACGCCTGGGCACGGAACGTAAAACCGGCGCGGCCTTCCCTTCGCCGTTCAAATTTCAGAAATACGGCAAGAGCGGGATCGAAGTCAGCGAATTGTTTTCGCACGTCGCGGAAAGCATCGATGACATCGCGGTGATCCGCTCTATGCGTGCCGATGTGCCCAATCACGAGCCGTCGTTAATGTTGATGAACTGTGGCGATGCGCGCCTCGTGCGTCCGAGTCTGGGTTCGTGGGTGACGTACGGGTTGGGCACGGAAAATCAAAATCTGCCCGGTTTTATCTCCATGTGTCCGGACGGCTATCCGATCCAGGAATCGCAGAACTGGCAGTCCGCTTTTTTGCCGGGGGTGTACCAGGGAACGTACATCAACACCAAGCACACCGAGATCGAGAAGTTGATCGAGCACATCAAAAACAATTACACCTCGCTCCCGGAGCAGCGGCAGCAGCTCGACCTGTTGCAACAGTTTAATGAGCGGCACCGCAAGCAACGGGAACGCGACGCGCAGTTGGAAGCCCGCATCCAGTCGTTCGAACTCGCCTACCGGATGCAGATGGATGCCACGGACGCGTTTGATGTCAGCCGCGAACCGGAGCATATCCGCAAAATGTACGGCGAGGGGACGCAGGCACGGCAGATTTTGGTGGCCCGCAGATTGTTGGAGAAGGGCGTCCGTTTTGTCCAGGTCTGGCATGGTGCCGGCCAGCCGTGTGACAGCCACGATGACATCGAGGTTGAGCACCGCAAACTAGCCAAGCAATGCGACCAGGCCATTGGCGCTTTGTTAAAAGATTTGAAACAACGCGGGATGTTGGACGACACGCTCGTTATTTGGGGTGGCGAATTTGGCCGCACGCCCACCGTCGAACTGCCCACGCCCGGTTCCAATGCCGGCAAGATCAACGGTCGCGATCACAATCACCACGGCTTCACCACCTGGCTCGCGGGCGGCGGCGTCAAGGGCGGCTATGTCCACGGTGCGACGGATGAATTTGGGTTCCAGGCGGCGGAGAAGAAGGTTCACGTCCACGACCTCCAGGCGACGATTCTCCAATTGCTGGGATTCGACCACGAGAAACTGACCTATCGCCATGCCGGTCGTGATTTTCGTTTGACGGATGTCTATGGCAGCGTCGTCAAAGAACTGATCGCTTGAAGTCGGCCCATGAATCAATCACATAAAACTAAAATCTCTTAATGCCTATGCAACCTCACGCGCCACGCTTGGAAGATTATTTTGTCACTCGTCGCGATTTTCTCGCCCGCTGCGGCATGGGCATGGGTGCCGTGGGCCTCGCGGCCGTCATGGACGCCGCTGGGTTGCTGAGTCCGACGGCGCGGGCTGGAGTCAGCGTGGGTTCGCCTCTGGCACCGCGCCAGCCGCATTTCCCCGCAAAGGCCAAACGGGTCATTCATCTCTTCATGGCCGGTGGGCCATCGCATGTGGACACCTTTGATCCCAAGCCGCTGCTGCAAAAATACGAAGGCAAGGCGCTCAACCAGATTGACAAGTCGGTCTTGCACACCGGCGCGGCTTTTCCCTCGCCGTTCACATTTCGGAAATATGGGCAAAGCGGCACGGAAGTCAGCGAAGTGTTTCCACACGTCGCCGAGCACGTCGATGACATGACGGTGATCCGTTCGATGTACACGAGCACCCCCGGGCACGAGAACGCGATGATGATCCTCAACTCTGGCACCGACCGCTTTGTGCGGCCCAGCGTCGGCTCTTGGGTGACGTACGGACTTGGCACCGAGAACCAGAATCTTCCCGGCTACATCGCGTTGTCGCCGACGGGCCGTCCGTTGTTGAGCGACCAAAACTGGCAGAGCGCCTTTCTGCCGGGCGTGTATCAAGGCACGTTCATCGACACCAAGAATACGCAGGTGGAAAAGCTGATCGAGTTTATCCGCAATTCCAACACGCCCGTTTCCGAGCAGCGCCGCCAGCTCGATTTGCTCCACAAGCTCGAAGAAGAACACACCAAAAAGCGGGCACGCGATTCGCAGTTGGAAACCCGCATTCAATCTTTCGAGACCGCGTACCGGATGCAGATGGAAGCAACGGAAGCCTTCGACATCAGCAAGGAACCGGAGCGCATCCGCAAGATGTATGGTGACGGCCCGCAGGCGCGGCAGATTTTGATCGCCCGCCGTTTGGTGGAGCGGGGCGTGCGCTTCGTGCAAGTCTGGCAGAGCGCGTGGGATCATCACTCGCAGGTTGAATCGGGCTTGCGCTCGGCGGCCCGCGAAATTGACCAGCCCATTGGCGCGTTGCTCACCGATCTCAAGGAGCGCGGAATGCTGGAAGACACGCTCGTGATCTGGGGCGGTGAATTTGGCCGGACGCCCTCGGTGGACATGAATCAAAACGTCGATCAAACCAAGGGCAAAGGGCGCGATCATAACAACCGTGGTTTCTGCACCTGGATGGCCGGCGGCGGCGTCAAAGGTGGTTACGTGCATGGGGCCACGGATCAGTGGGGCTTTGCCTCTGTGGAAAACAAAGTTGATGTGCCCGATTTTCACGCCACCATTCTCCACCTCCTCGGCTTCGATCACGAAAAACTGACCTACCGTCACGCGGGCCGAGACTTTCGCCTCACGGATGTCCACGGCTCGGTGGTCAAGGACATCGTCGCTTGATTAGGTGGAAAAGGATTAGTGGCCCGATTTTTAGTTTGAATTAAAACATGAAGTCTTCTTCTGCT
>JBKJSC010000166.1:0-5797 GCA_046593035.1 Limisphaerales bacterium
CGTTCACAACAGCGCCGGCTGTTGAGTTATTTTTTGGACAGCTTGCTGATGACGACGACGAGCAGGACTACCACCAGGACGCCGACCACCGTCCAGACCCACATCCCTCCGCCCGACCATCCACTCATCCATCCATCCGTATGGTTCATCATAAAATGCCTTTGGTTCTGCTGTGACCAGCCCGTCCCACCAAACTATCCGCAACAACCGCCAGATTTTTCCTCGGGCTTTGCCCCCGCGGGTGCGGACAGAAACTTTTGCCGGCAGTGGTCGCTGCAAAAGTAGAACGTCTTGCCATCGCGTTCGGCGTGGAGCGCGGTGGTTTCGTCCACGGTCATGCCGCAGATCGGGTCTTTGGTTACGGATTTCAATTCTTTCATGGTTTTGTTTCTTTCTTGGTTGTTGTTATTGGACTGTGAATGTTGCGGTCACTTCGTTCGGCGCTGGGCACCGACCAAGGGGGACACGGCAAAGGCTGAACCAGCAGCGCGTGCGTGCGCTGGGTGACTCAACCTACCGCAGGAGAAGGCGGAGCGAGGGAACGGTGCGCCGGACCTAGGCACACCGCAGGCGTGAAGACCCAATTTCGGGTTCTCGCTTGGCGTACGGGTTCGCAGTTTGAAGGAGCGAGTGCGTGTTCATCTGCCGAGTTGAGCGGGCAAATTAGGAACACCTGGTGCGGAATCGAATTGGCAATGATGACGGGCTTGGCAGTGTGGAGCAGCACCTGCATTGTCGAGCAGCAAAGCCTTTCGTCGCAGCCCTTCTTGCTGTTTGAGCTGTGCTCGTGCTGCGCTTCGCCATCGTCGTGATGGTGAGCTTGAGCAGCGTCGTGAGTCTGTTCATGCTCATGCTCATGCGCTGTCGCGCTGCCATGCTCATGCACAGGACTGGCGTGACCGACACAAACTTGGTCGTGGTCGAGAAAACCGGAGATGCGTTCCGCGCCGCATAGCGACGAACCCACCAGCCACAACGCCGCGCACGCCCCTGCAATCACACGGAGCGTAGGGCTGAGGTTTGGATGTCCGTATGCCGTCATTTTTGCGTTTTTGAAAATATCACCGCACAAGGCATCTAATTCTGGCCTAGTTGCGTAGACAGTCCCTCTCAAGGACGAAACCGGCCAATACCTTGTTGGCATCGCGCCCATGCCTGACGGGTATGAAGAGGTTGAAACCGTCTCGCCTCCACAACAACCATGTCCCAGATCCATGAAGGAGGGAGATTATGTGCCCCCCCTCCTGTATTTCCCCCCCCTTTCGGTGGGATAATAGTTAAAGGAACCGACGGCATTCAGCCGCCGGTTGAACTCCGAGGCCCAACAAGCCTCCCACCCCCTACCGAAGGATTCCCATGACCCCCGAGACAGGATTATTGTTGCTCAACGAAGTCGTCCCCCGCCTCCGCGCTGCCATTCCGAACAACGTCAAAAGTATCGGCTGCGAGGACTCCCAAGAACTCATCCAGGACGCGATCTGTATGGCGGCAAAGCTGTACGATAATGCGGAGAAAGCCGGCAAGAAGGTGACGCCGGGGAATATCACGTATTTCACGATCCAACACGCGAGATCAGGACGCAGAAGTTACGGCACCTTCAGTGTCGATCCCCTGCATCCCCGTTGTCAGATTAAAAACAACGCGAAGGTGGGGGCGTTTGAAGATCCCGTTGCAACCGAGGAGGGATCAATGGAACCGGTCTTGATGGCCGAGGTGTTTTCCAACGACCATGAGGATCCTGCTGTGAAAGCGGCCAGGCGAATGGATTGGGAAACCTTCCTGGCCTCAATCAGCTACCGGGCCAGAATGTTGGTCGAAGGGCTGACCGAGGGCATCGGTCTGAACGAAATCGCCGTGAGGTTAAAGGTGAGCGCGGGAACGGTTCAAAACGTCCGGAATCAACTGGCCGTTGAAATGAAAGAGTTCTTCGGCGCCGACATCCTGCACGAAATCAGTTGCCTCCCCCAATGGTGCAACAACATTGCCGCCCAACGAGAACAACAGGCGTGTCGGGAGTTGCGCTCGGTTTAATTCCGCTGACGACAATTGCTCATCAGTTGTCGTTCCACCGCCTTCTCCCGCCCTGTCGCCTCTTCACGGAGGTGATGGGGCGGGTGGGTTGAAATGTGGGGAAGCTTTTCGGTTATCTATGAGGCCTGGCCTATGCGTCCCCACGTGGGGTCGCTGGGGTGTGAAAGGAGGCTGGTTAATGCTCGATCCTTTTTTTAAGCGGTCGGTTGCAAAAGCGACCGTCCACTTTTGACTTACGAACTATTTCAGCTTCATGTCACCGAGAAACTCCGATGCCGGTTCCATGCTCGTGACCAGTAGATGATCCCTTGCCCGTGTGCATGCGACGTAAAGCAGGTGACGTTCGGTGTCATAGACCTCCTTCAAATCCGAATCGTCGCCGACCGTCTCGATGCGCTCCTGCAAGGGGATAATCTCGTCGTCGCAGGCCATCACTACCACGGCGCGGAACTCCAGACCTTTAGCCAGGTGCATGGTGCTGATGGAAAC
Organism: Limisphaerales bacterium; assembly: GCA_046593035.1. Lineage (GTDB taxonomy): Bacteria > Verrucomicrobiota > Verrucomicrobiia > Limisphaerales > JAYTXL01 > JAYTXL01. The sequence goes on from JBKJSC010000166.1 coordinate 2,521, forward strand.
GTGGCCGCTGGCGGTTTCGACGTGTTCATCGAGAATCTTGAACGCCAGGCCCGCAGCCTTGACGGCAGCTTGCGCGCGATCCAGTTGCCCTGCGGACCGAACGAAGACGCCGAATTCGTGCGGCAGCACTCCGGCGTTGGCCTGATCTGACAACCAGGTGCCAACGGTCTTGATTTCTTCGTTCTCGCTCTTGAACGACTGGATTGTCGGTGGCGGACCGTTGAACACGGAAACTGTATCGCTCCGGTTCTCGTCATTACCATCCACGTCGGTCACCACCGGGCCGAGCAGACGGTCCGCCTGTGTGCGGATTTGGTGGGAGGTGCGGTAATTGACACGCAAGGTGCGAGAACGTCCCCGAATATCCACGCCGAGGCCTTTCCAGGAGAAGGGCTGTTGGAAGATTCGCTGGCCCTGGTCGCCGGCGAAAAATAGAGAGTTGTGGCGTGCGCCGCCCAAGGCCGCAAGGAACCGGAGATGGGCGACGCTGATGTCCTGCGCCTCGTCCACAACGGCGAAATCGAACACGACTTTCTTGTTCTTCCAGATCGCGGCTGCCAGCGAGGTGAACATCTCCGCGTGCGTGACGAGTTTGCGCGTTTTCAATGCCGTGCGGAAATGCTCGAAGATGGACCACAGCACCGTGCGTTGCGCCTCCGGGAGTCGAGTCTTTCTGCCGAGGCGCGCGACATCGCGATACGCCTCCCAATTCTCCAACTGCCACGCATCCACCACCTGCTCCCATTCGGTGAGGAGAAAATGGAGGCTGAACTTGTGCCCACCTACGGCATCCGCAGCCTCGCGCACCAGTTCCCGCAGCACTTCACGACTCGCCATTGTCGCCTCCCCGACGTGCGTCTTGTAGAGCCGAAGGCCGATGGCGTTGAGCGAGTGGACATCAATTCTTTCCGCGAGACGTGGTTCATTGCCCAACAGGCGCTTCAGCTTGGTATGCAGCGCATTGGCGAGCGTATCAGAGAACGTCGTCAACAGCACGCGGGCATCAGGATAGGTGCGCGCCAGATGCGCGGCCCGGTGCAAGGCGACGATGGTCTTTCCTGTGCCAGCAGAACCGGAAACACGCGCGGGGCCGGTATAGTCACGCTCTACCCACTGCCGCTGCTCTGGGTGCAGAAAGACAGTCCACTTCTCCCAAGGAAAATCGAGGGCGCGCTGCAATTCCTCCACGTTCGTCATCACGCGGAAACGGCGCTGCGCATCGGGATGATCAAAGGGATTGGCTGTTGCAACCACGACCTGCGGGACGCGCGGCTTGCCGCCTGTCGCCAGTTCCAGCAATGCCTCCGCCGCCTCGGCAGGCAAGTGGTCCGTCAAGGCCAGCAGCCTGTCCTCAGTTGCCTTCTTCACGTCCGCAAGCCACTCGGCGGGCACCCCGTAGCTGAGAAGTTCGTCATCGGGCACTCCGGCGAAAATCGCCTTCTTCTCAGTGGGCGGTTTTGGCACCGCGGCAAATTCAGCCTGCACGTAAACCGGAACAATGATCTCCTTTACCGTCTCGCGGATTTCCACCAACTGCGCGGCCCCGGTCTTCGGATGCGTTTCGAGTCTGCGCCGCTCCGCCCAAGTGTACGCCTTGTCGTGGTGGTCCACGTAGCAGAGCAACAGGCTGCCCGGCGTCTTGTGGACAATCAGCCGGATGTCGGCGTTGACGCGCACCGACCAGAAGTTTTTGTCCTTCGCCTTGTCGAGCTTGTGGAAACTCAAGCCGGGACTGGCGGGATTGACTTGTAGATCGAACGCCGTCGTCTTCACCGCCTTCTGCGCTTCGCCGGTCAGCCGTGCGAGGCTGTCGGTGAAGGTGTCGGCGATGAGGAAGTCCATGCTTACAGCGGCCAGAGCTTCTCTTTGGTCAGCCTTCGCTCGATTACATCTTCCGAAACGGCAAAGAACTTCGCCAGGGGAATGCACAGGTAGGCCAGATGATCATCGGTCAACTTACTCGTCGCCATCCCTTTCTGTTGCGCCTCCTGAACTGCCTTCTCGAACTCTGCCTTCAAATCGATCAACGGCACCAGCAGACGACCGGCGAACTCATTCGCGTGATATTCGAGGAAGCCATATTCCTTGTCCGGCATCTCCTGCATGAAGGCAATCCACTCGTCGGCGCTGCCACGCGGGATGTTGGCGAAGACTGCCTTGTGCAGCACATAGTGCCCGAGCTCGTGAGCGATGCTGAACCGCAGCCGGTTGATGAAGCGGTCGTCCAGATACTGCTGTTGATCTACGATCAGCGTCTTCCAATCCCCGAGCAGCAAAGCGTCCACGTCCGCATCTTCCTTCAATCCCGAGATCGTCCGGATTTCGAGATTGAGGTCAAATTCGACCATCGCCAGCACATCCACAGGAATTTCGGCGGTAGGCCAGTATTGCTGGCGAAACTGGTCCGCAGCCGACCAGCATTGCTGCTGGCTGATGAATGGCGCTTTGAAATTGCGGGCGTCGGCGGGCATGAATCAGCTCTTGCGGATTTTCTCGACGACTTTGCGCATCTCGGTCTCCGTCGGCTTCTGGCCCCGCAGGGTGCGGAAGAAGGCGGGCAGTTCCTTCACCAGTTCCGCGTCGTCCATGATGTCCTGCGGAATGATTCCCCGGTCTGCGGCGGCCAGATCGAAGAACAAATACCATTCGTCGCTGCCTTCCTTCAGGTTCAGGGCCTTGGCGTATCGGCTGAGGATTTCCCGGTCCTGCGGCGGTGGGATGGTCCGGCGCTCCAGCCGGCTGATGTTGCCGGGATCTGCCCCGGCGGCTTCGCAAAAGGCCCGCAGGGTGATTCGGTGCTCCTTTCGGAGCGCCTGGAAGAACGAGGCGAAGTTTTTGTGTGGCGTGTTCATAGTGTCTTTTTGTTGTATTGACGCTACAACAAGCGTTGTGTTCAGACAACAACATTCTGCCGATGCCCGCCTACACCTTGAACACCTTCATCACTTCATCGCCCAGATGGTTGATCACCTTGACCGCGATGCGTCCGCTTTTGGGTTTCTCGAACGCCCGTGACGTGTCGCTGTTTAGCGTGGCCCAGGCTTCGGGGTCAATCTCCGCCTTGAGCGTCGTCTTGAGGGCGCTGTAGGGGTCGTTCGCGCCGAGGAAGTAGGCGTGGCGGACGAAGAAACTTTCTTCGTTGTAGTCGGTGTCGATGAACCGTAAGCGTCATATCTGGTGCCTTATTGACAAAGCAACGGCTGGTTCATAGACGCGAGAGATTTATGCTCTGACGTCTATGATGCCACTTGCAGTGAGCGCTTAGTTTTTCGCCAGG
>JBKJSC010000191.1:0-19372 GCA_046593035.1 Limisphaerales bacterium
GGCAGTTGCGGGATGAGGGCCGGAGTGGTGCGCACCGTGCGCTCAACGAAAGACGCTCAAGCTTCGTTGATCTCGTCGATGCCGCCCTTCATGTAGAAATTGCCTTCACCGACGGCGTCGTGCTTGCCTTCGAGGATTTCCTTGAAGGCGCGCACGGTGTCGGCCACCGGCACCTGCTTGCCGGGGCGTCCGGTGAACTGCTCGGCCACGGTGAACGGCTGGCTGAGGAATTTCTGAATCTTGCGCGCGCGGAACACACTTGTCTTGTCCTCGGCGGAAAGTTCATCCATGCCCAAAATCGCGATGATGTCCTGCAAGTCCTTGTAGCGCTGGAGCACCTTCTGCACGCCACGGGCCACGTCGTAATGTTCCTGGCCGACGATTTCCGGCGAGAGCGCGCGGGAGTTCGAGGCCAGCGGATCTACAGCGGGGAAAATGCCCAACTCGGCGATGGAACGTTCGAGCACGATGGTCGCGTCCAAGTGCGCGAACGTGGTGGCTGGCGCGGGGTCGGTCAAGTCGTCGGCGGGGACGTAAACGGCCTGGAAGCTGGTAATGGAACCCTTCTTGGTGGAGGTGATGCGTTCCTGGAGATCACCCATTTCCGCGGCGAGGGTGGGTTGATAACCGACGGCGCTGGGGGTGCGGCCCAAGAGCGCGGACACTTCAGAGCCGGCCTGGGAGAAGCGGAAAATATTGTCCACGAACAGGAGCACGTCCTGGTTGCAATCGTCGCGAAAATATTCCGTGATGGCGAGACCGGAGAGCGCGACGCGGAGACGCGCGCCGGGCGGCTCGTTCATCTGCCCGAAGACAAGGGAGATCTTGGACGCGCCCAGGTTCTTCTGGTTGATGACACCGGCCTCGGACATTTCGTGATAAAGATCATTGCCTTCGCGGGTGCGTTCGCCGACGCCCGCGAACACCGACACACCGCCGTGAAGTTTGGCGATGTTGTTGATCAGTTCCATGATGACGACCGTCTTGCCGACGCCCGCGCCGCCGAACGCGCCGACCTTGCCGCCCTTGAGGAACGGGCAGATGAGGTCAATGACTTTGATGCCGGTGGTGAGCAATTGCGGGTTGGTGGACTGATCGATCAACGCCGGGGCGGGGCGGTGAATCGGGTTGTATTTTTCGGCGATGACCGGTCCACGTTCGTCCACCGGCTCACCGATGACGTTGAACACGCGGCCCATCACGCCGGGACCGACGGGCATGGAGATGGGCTTGCCGGCGTCGGTGACTTCGAGGCCGCGCTTGAGGCCTTCGGTGGAGGACATCGCGACCGCGCGCACCCAGTTGTCGCCGAGGTGTTGCTGGACCTCGAAGGTGGTTTTCACGGGCTGGCCCTGCACGCTGTACTCCGCGGTCAGCGCGTTGTAAATAGCGGGCAGAGAGCCGACCGGGAACTCAACGTCCACGACGGGTCCGATAATTTGAACGATTTTGCCTTTATTCATAACTGGGTTTTGAAACTTAAAGTGTGAGTCTAAAATAATTGGGAGCGCCTAAGTCATGGCCATGGCGGCGCTGGTGATTTCCAGGAGTTCCTTGGTGATGTTCGCTTGGCGGAGCTTGTTGTATTCGAGCGTCAGGTCCTTGATGAGCTGCTTCGCGTTGTCGGTGGCGTTCTTCATGGCGACCATCCGCGCGCTGTGCTCGGAGGCCTTGGCTTCGAGCAGAATTTGATAGACCTTGAAATTCAAATAGTGCGGCAGCAACGCGCCGAGCACCGCCTCGGCACCCGGCTCGAAGAGAAACTCTGTCGCGCTTTTGACGAGCTGGGTGTGGGATCCCTCGCCTTCAATGCCGGCTTCGACGCCGCGGATTTCACCGACGGGTAGAAACTCGAGCGAATGCGGTTTCTGGTTCAAGGTCGAGATGAAGTTGGTGTAGAGAATGTCCACCTGATCCACCTCGCCTTTGATGAACAGGTCCTGCACGAATTTGGAAATGGCGCGGGCTTCGCTGAACATCGGCGCGTCCTTGTAGCTGAATTCCGCCGCCAAATTGCGTTTGGTGCGGGCGATGAATTGCGAAGCCTTGCGTCCGGCGGTGACGTAAACCGTGGTGTCCTTGTCGAACTTCGCGGCTTCCCGCAGCAGGTTGCTGTTGAGACCGCCGCACAATCCCTTGTCCGTGCTCACCACGACGACGCAGCGTTTTTTGACTTCGCGCCGGGCCAGGAGCGGGTGGCTGAAGTCGCCCGCGCCGGCCGACACCTCCGCGAGCACCTCGTTCATCAGCGAGGCGTAAGGGCGCCCCGCCAGCGCAGCTTGCTGGGCCTTGCGCATCTTCGACGCCGCCACCATCTGCATCGCCTTGGTGATCTGCGACGTGTTTTTGATCGACTTGATGCGTCGTCTTAAATCGCGGGTGCTGGCCATGGGTTACTTGTACGTTTGCTTGAACTCCGTCACGGCTGTCTTCAATTCGCCGGCCAGCGCTTCGCTCAACGCCTTTTCCTTGGCAATCTTCGCCATCAACTCGGTTTTCCGGCTGGTGAGATAATCCGACAGTTTAGTCTGGCAGTCCTTGATTTTTTCCACCGGCACGTCGTCAAAGTGGCAGTTCTGCACCGCCCAGAGGACGGCGGCCTGCACCTCGACGGCGATGGGGCGGTATTGCGGCTGCTTGAAAATTTCCACCACGCGTTTGCCGCGCTCAATCTTCGCCTGTGTCGCAGCGTCGAGATCGGAGCCGAACTGCGCGAACGCGGCGAGCTCGCGGAACTGGGCCAGCTCGAGTTTAACTTTGCCGGCGACTTGTTTCATCGCCTTGATCTGCGCAGCGGAACCGACGCGCGACACGGACAAGCCGACGGAAATGGCCGGGCGCACGCCCTGGTAGAATAAATCCGTTTCCAGATAAATCTGCCCGTCGGTGATCGAAATGACGTTCGTCGGAATGTAGGCCGAGACGTCGCCGAGTTGCGTCTCGATGATCGGCAGGGCGGTGAGCGAGCCATTGCCGTATTTTTCGCCGACGCGAGCCGAGCGTTCGAGCAAGCGGCTGTGCAGATAAAACACGTCGCCGGGATAGGCCTCGCGGCCCGACGGCCGCTTGAGCACCAGCGACACCTGGCGGTAGGCGGTGGCGTGCTTGGAGAGATCATCGTAAATGATCAACGCGTCCATGCCATTATCCATGAACCATTCGCCCATCGCCGCGCCGGCAAAGGGAGCGAGATACTGGTTCGTCGCGGAGTCCGAGGCCGAAGACACCACGATGATGGTGTAAGGCATCGCGCCGGCTTCTTCCAACACGGCGATGACGCGGGCGACGTTGGACTGCTTCTGGCCGATGGCCACGTAAATGTTGTAGAGCGGGCGGAAATCCTTGTCGCCGGCCGCTTCCCCGGCGCGATTGATGTTTGCCTGGTTGATCATCGTGTCCACGCCGATGGTCGTCTTGCCGGTGGAACGGTCGCCGATGATGAGTTCGCGCTGGCCGCGGCCGATGGGAATCATCGCGTCCACCGACATGATGCCGGTCTGCACGGGCTGGGTGACAGATTTGCGTTTGATGATGCCCGGCGCGATTTTTTCGACCGGGTAAGAAACGTCGCTGTGAATTGGCCCTTTCCCGTCCAGCGGCTGGCCGAGCGAATTGACCACGCGGCCCAGCAAGCCTTTGCCGACGGGCACCTGGAGCAGCTTGCCGGTCGTCTTGACCTCCTGGCCTTCCTTGATGCTCGTGTAATCGCCAAGGATGATTGCGCCCACCTCGGTTTCTTCGAGGTTGAGGGCGAGGCCGGTGATGCCGTTGCCGAAATCGAGCATCTCGTTGAGCATGGCGTCAGTGAGGCCTTCAATCTTGGCCACGCCGTCGCCGATTTCGCGCACGGTGCCGACGTTTTGTTTCGCCACGTTCGTTTTGATGCCCGAGATCTGGGCTTCGATTTCTTGCAATAATGTGCTCATAAATTTTTTAACCGACTGTTAGCCGCAAAAGAACGCAGAGATCGCAAAGAGATTCTTTTGTGTTCTCCGCGTTCTTTCGTGGCCGTCAAAAACTTTCTGCCAACGCGGCTAACCGCGCCTGCACGCTGCCGTCGTAAACATCGCTGCCGACCTGCACCCGCAGACCGCCGATAAGCGCCGGGTTTTGGGCGAACGACACGTTCAACCCGCCGCCGTAAATCCGGGTGAGGTTGGCCTGCACACTCGCCTGCAATGTTGGGTCGAGCGGGGCTGCGCTTTCGATCTTCGCGGTGCGTCGCGCGAAGTCGAGTTTCACCAACCGCTCGAAATGCGACAGAATCGCCGTGTAACCGCGCGGTTTGCGGGCGATGACCATGGTCACTACTTGCCGGACGCGGTTTTCGTCGAGCAGACCGGTGATCTGGCAGCTATTAAAAAGCTGCTTGGCGTCGCGCCGTGATTGCTTGGTGATTTTCATTTCACGCTTCGCTGAATGGAAACTTCAAATATGAAACGCCTCACGCCGCCATCTGCCGGTTTGTTTCGTCGGCGAGGCGTTGATGATCTTCCGCCGTCAAAATCTTGCCGGAAACTTTCGCCGTGGTTTCCACCACGAGCCGGACGATCTCCCCGCGCAACTCCGCCTTCATGCGGGCCAGTTCGGCTTCGCTGGCTTCGTGCGCCTTGGCGATGATCTGGTTGGCGGTGGCGATGGCCTTTTGGCTTTCGACCTCCAAGACTTTCGCGGCGGCGGCACGGGCTTCCTCAATGAGCTTGTTGGCCTGGGTGTTGGCTTGGTTCAAAATTTCCTGGCGCGAGGACTCGGTCTTGGCGAGTTCGGTCCTGATTTTCTCGGCGTTGGCGAGGCCCTCGGCGATGCGCTGCTTGCGCTCGTCCAGCATCTTGAGCACCGGGCCGTAGGCGAATTTCTTCAGCACCAATCCCAGAATGACGATGAGGACGATCTGCGAAATGAGCAACTGCCAGGTCACGCCAAACCGGTGGGCGATCTCTTCGATTGGATTGTCGGCGGCAAAGATTATCAGCGAGTTCATAATTCGTTGGGAAAGGCTTCGGGCGCGGAGCCGTGAAGCCCCGCGCCCGACAGGTTATTTCGGCGCCAGGAAGATGGCGAAGAACACAACACCTTCCGCCAACGCGGCGAAGATGATGGCCATATTCCGGATTTCGCCAGCCGCGCCCGGATTGCGTCCGGTCGCTTCGGCGGCTTTCATGCCGATGATGCCTACACCGATGGCCGAGCCGACTGCGGCCAGACCGATGTGCAAGCTTCCCGACAATTCTGCCAGCATGGGGCTGAACATATGTTTGCCTTTCTTTTGGTTGTCCCAGCCGCCTCCGCAGGTTGCCCACGGTCCGGCGACTGAAATTGGGTTAATGTTTCGCGTGCGCGTGCGCGTGTCCGTGTTCGTGGGCTTCTTCGTGCGCGTGATCGTGGTGTGCGCACATCAGCGCGGTGAACACCGAAGTAAGCAAGGTGAAGACCAGCGCTTGAACCAGCCCGACGAGCAATTCCAAAAAGTAAAAGGGCAGCGGCAAGAGCCAGCCCAGCCACGGCACCAGCGTCATCATGGATTCGAGGATGTTCTCGCCCGCAAAAACGTTTCCGAAGAGACGAAAGCTCAACGACACTGGACGAAACGCAATGGAGATGACCTCAATAACACCGACGAAGAAAAAAATGCCCATCATGGCAATGCCTGCAAAGCCCTTGCTGTCGCCCGCCCCGCCGAAGATGTGCTTGAAAAACCCAGCCACGCCGAGCGATTGGAACGCCCAGAAGGTCCAGAGGAAAAAGAACGTAAGCGACATCGCGAGTGTCATGTTCAAGTCCGCATTGCCGCCGCGTAGGAGCGGTTCGGTAACGTGGAAATGTCCCGCCGCATTGTTCGTCCCCCAGCCGATGGTACCCACGCCGGGGAAAAGGCCGAACCAATTCGTGAACAGGATGAAGATAAAGAGGGTGGCGAAGAACCAGAATGATTTCTTGATCAACTGCGGGCCGAGCACCGAGCCGAGGAAGTCGTACAGGCTCTCGACGAGCCATTCGCAAAAGTTTTGCAGACCGTCGGGCACCAACTTGACTTGGCGCGTGGCCACTTGCGCGAAGAGGACCAATCCCAAGGCCACAATCCAAGTCACGACCATCGAGTTGGTGAACACCAGCGGGCCGAGATGAAACTGATGTGCGTCCGGCAGCAGCCCGTGATGCTCGGCGTGGGCCGCGTCCGCTGCGTGTTCCGCCCCACCGGCCGCCGCGCGGTGGGCGGTGGCCACGGTTTCGTCCAAGGTGGCGGCCGAAGCAAGGAGGGGCAAGCCAGCCAGAAGCACTGCGGTTAAGATTGATTTCAACATTGCGCCTGCAAACCGAGTTGCGGAGACAGCGATCCCCGCAGTTCATTCTACCTGTGATCTAAAAGCGGCGGCAACGTTGCCCAATCGTGATTTTTTTCACAAGGGTTTTTTTGCAACGGGATCAATTTTTAGTTTCCCCCATGCAGATAACAAAGGCGGCTAACGCGACGGAAAGAATTTGGCCGGTTCGCGGCGCGATAGTATATGGTGATGACAGCGGGAATTTTGGCGGGATGCGGGCAGGCGCAGTTGTGGGCCTTGGCAGTTCGAGTTTGGAAATCAAAAGCGCACACGGGATGGTGCGTGATGATGGAGTTATGCGTCCTTGGGACTGGCATCCGGAATCGGAGCGTGCGCGGTTCCAAGTTTTCTCGCCTGACGGGGTTGCGGGTGGGGGTTCGAAAGGCGGTGGGAACAAAAAACCTAAAGTTCAGAAGATTGTTACTTGCAATTGGTAGGGCAGTTGTATTAGAACGACACCGCATGGCGTTCTCTTTCCTAAGTAATCAGGCAAAAAAGCGCGATCAAATCGTGGCGATTGATTTGGGTTCACGCAATACCAAGGCCGTTCATATCAAGCGTAGCGGGTCGCAGTTTCACCTGACGAGTTACGCGCTGGTGGATGCGCCGGTCTATGATAAGAACCTCACGCCGGAAGCACTCGGCGAGCACTTAAAGACTGTTGTCGATACGCTGGGCAGTCGCGCCAAGCATGTGTGCATCGTCGTCGGCCCGAATGATTCGGTGCTCCGGAACGCGGAGTTGCCGCAGATTGCGGTTTCCGACATGCGGCTGATGTTGAAGCACAACACCAAGTCACATTTGCAGCAGGATTTGCCCGATTACATGTTTGATTGTCATATTCTGCAAGCGGTCGAGGCCGCTCAATCGGAATCTGGAAAAAACACCGCGAAATTCAAAGTGCTGGTGGGTGGGGCCAAGCGGCAGTACATCACCGACTTGCAGGCCGCCGGCAAGGCCGCCGGTCTCGTGGTGGACCATATTACTACTGGGCTGGTCGCCCCGGCCAACGCGTTTGAGCTGGCCATGCCGGAGATTTTTGCGAAGGAAGTGGTGGCGCTGGTCGATTTCGGTTTCAAGCACTCTAGCATCAGTATATTGCTTTCGGGTGAATTGATTTTAAGCCGCGTGGTCAGTTTCGGTTCCGCCAAGCTCACCAGCGGTATTGCAGAATCGCTGGGCGTGTCCAACAGCGAGGCCGAAGGGATCAAGGTGGGCATGCCGCAGGAGATTGAAGCAACGATCCAGCCTTTGTTGACGCCGCTGGGACGGGAGTTGCGCGCGTCGATCGACTTTTTCGAGCACCAGCATGACAAGACCGTGAGCCAGGTGTTCTTCTCCGGCGGGTCATCGCGTTCCGAGTACATCGTGAATGCGCTGCAATCCGAGTTGATGGTGCCGTGCAAGAGTTGGAACCCGACCAGTTTTATGACGCTCGCGCTCTCCCCACAACAGGTGGGCGAGGTGGAGCAAGTTGCGCCGCAGTTGACCGTTGCCATTGGCGGAGCGTTCGCCACCATGTAATAGACCTATGCCGATTCGCATTAATTTTCTGGCTGAAGAACAGGCTGCCGACGATTTGCGCAGGCAGGATCCCGTCAAGCGCGCCATCCTCGGCGGTGTCGTGTTGGTGGTGCTGACACTGGTTGTCTCCGGCTACTGCCAGACGCGGGTCAGCAGCGCCAACGCTGAGTTGAACCAGCAGAAGGAGGCATATGGAAAGCTGGAGAAGCAGGAAAAAGAAGTAAAAGACAACTTTCGGAAGACTGGTGACATGGAACACAAATTGGGGGCGCTTCTCCAATTGGCCACAAATCGGTTCACTTGGGGGCCGGTGCTCAATGCTTTTCAGTCCGCAGCGGTGGACAATGTCCACGTCACCAGTTTCAAGGGCCAGCAGACCCACACGGTGGTGGCGCCAGTCCCGCCCAAGAAAGACAGCAAAGACAAGTATAAGCCGGGAGTGTCCACGGAAAACGTCGTGCTGGTGGTCGAAGGCATTGATAGCGGCACCGAAGCGGACACTGGATACCTCAAGTATATGGATGCGCTGGCCAAGGTGCCCTATTTCAAGGATAACCTGAGCAAGGAGAAAAGCTGGCGCTTGAAGGGAATTCCCGAACCGGTGCCGGGGCCGTCTGGCAAGCCTGTGATCCCATTCAAGCTCGAAGGTTTGTACCCTGAAAAAGTTCGCAATGAATAAACTTTCCAAAGAAAAGAAGCAGCGACTGATTCTGGTGGCCGGTGGCACCTTGGGGGCCATTGCAGCCATCTATTTCTTGTTGATCAGCGCCCAGTTGGAACAGGTCTCCAAGAAGAAAACGGAGACCGAAGAGAACCGGAAAAAAGTGGAAGACGCGGAAAAGTGGGTCAAACGGGCGGATGAGATTAGCAAGGAGCAGAAGGCGCGCGCCAAGCAGTTGGAATTGATCGAAACGCAAATGGCTTCCGGTGACTTGGCGGTATGGATCCCCAACACGGTAAAGCAGGTAAGACTTCGCCACCCCGGCGTCAGCATCGCCAGAGTCAGTTCAGAGGATCGCGTGCCAGTGGGTGTGCTGCCGGTGTTCCCTTACGACGCGATCAAATTTGCGGTTCGGGGCAGCGGCTACTACCACGAATTGGGAAAATTTTTCACCGATTTTGAAAACAACTATCCATATTTTCGCATTCAAAATCTGGACTTTGAACCCGGCGACGCCAGCTTGAGCGGTGACGTTGAAAAATTAAGCTTCAAGGCTGATTTCGTGGTGCTGCTCAAGCCGAACCCGGCCCCCGCCCCCAGCCCTACCACCAAATGACTCTTCTGAACTCATTCCGACTTGGTCGCCCGCAGTGCTGGCTCGGCTGGTTTGCGGCAGGTTGCTGTTGCATTTCCGTGCTGGCGCTTGGCGCGGAAACCAAAACCGACCCTAAAGCAGACGCCAAGTCGGATCCGAAGGCTGTCGCCAAACCAACGCTGCCGATGTCTTTTGATTTTCCCCCGTTCGCCTTTGTCGACGACATCAAGGTGGGGAAAGATCCATTTTATCCAAAATCTGAGCGGCGTAGTCCGCCGAAGCCGAAAGTGACCGATACGGGCACCCCAATTCAGCCGGGGGAGCCGCCGCCGCCGCCGCCCCCCAAGCCGAAGGCCTCCGCGTCACTGACACTGAAGGGAATGCTGGGCACGAAGGCCAAGCGGCTGGTGATGATCAGCACGCCGTCGGGCAGCTACGAATTTGTCGGCACCAAACCGCAAATGGTGGATACGCCCGAAGGCCGGGTGAAGGTTCAGTGTGTGGAGTTCAGAAGTGGAGCGGTGCTCGTCTCCGTCGAGGGCGAAGCGGAACCGGTCTTGTTGAAACTTTCGGATAACTAAACGGATTAAAGGGCGCACCGTCCCGGACAAAATAGATTTGATACTAACTCTAAAAAGGCATGAAAACAAAACTCGCAATCCTGCTCATCGTCGGACTTAACACCTGCGCGATGGTTGGTCTCGCCCAAGACAAGGCCAACAAGGCCGCCGCTCCGACGGCCAAAGAAGCGGCACCGGAACCGGATGAAGAAGGCGTCATCAGTATCAAGGCGCCACTCAACGAGGCCATCAGTGGCTTGGCCCGTTCCGCCAGCATCAACATTGTTGGTTTCGATCCCAAGATTCCCTTTGGCGCAGTTGGCCCCGATGGCAAGCCCGGTGCGTGGCCGACGGTGTCCATGCGGTTGGAAGGCGTGAATCACGCGGATGCGTTGGACGAGTTATTGGCTAATTACAGCCTCCAGCGTGTAAAGAGTGAAAGAGGGACGAACCTGTTTCGCATTACCGTGAAAGATGCGGCCGCCTTGGAGCCGTTGCTCACCAAAATCATCCAGCTCAAGAACAGCGGCACAACCAATATTGTCACGGCAATTACCGCCCTGTTCCCGACGCCAGTTCGCAGCAAAGTCATCCCCGACGTGCGCACCAGCCAGATCGTGGTGATTGCGACGAAGAAAGAAATGGAGCAGATCGACGAACTCGTGGCCAGGCTGGACACGGTGACCAAGCAGGTGTTGATTGAAGCCCGCATCATGGAAACCTCCAAGGCTCCGAGCAGCACCAAGGGTATTGATTGGTCAGGCACGTTGGATAATCAAAGCTTTTCGTTTGGCAACGGTAGCACCACGGGGAGTACCACCACTTCCATTCCGGGAGCCACGACTTCCACCACGACCCCGTTGCCGAGCGGTGGGTCGATCACGAGCTCAACCACAACGCCTTCCACGTCTTCTTCTTCGTTGAGCACGTTGATTGGCAACGGCGGCTTTTCCGTGAACACCTTGAGAGGGATTAGTCCCGCGATTGGATTCCTCAATGCGGACGGGGTTCGCGGCGCGCTTTCCTTCTTTAACAAAGATCAGGACACGGAAGTCATCGCCACGCCGCGGATCGTGATGCTGGACAACACGACGGCGGATCTGGCGATCACCCGAGTTTTCCCCATCTTCAAAATCACCCCGGGTTCCGCCAACAGTCCGGCCGGCTCGGAGATCAGTTACACCAATTTGGGCACCATCTTGAAAGTGACGCCGCGGGTAACGGCCAACAACATGATCAATCTGACCGTGATCCCCGAAGTTTCCAACATCGACGGCCAAGACCAACAGGTTCTGAACGGTCAGGTGAATCGGGCGAACATTTACGCCGTTCGCCGCATTACCACGCAGGTAAATATTCCCAGCGGCAACACCTTGGTGATGGGTGGCCTCATTAGTGATACGACCGCCAAGAGCTGGTCCAAGATACCGTTGTTGGGCGACATTCCGGGACCGGTGGGCCAGCTATTCCGCCGCGACAGCCGGTCACGCACGAAGACCAATCTGATCATCTTTGTTACGCCGACCGTGGTCGAAGATTATGACTTCCAAGCTGCGCAGACGGATTTTCTCAGGACGCCAGCCTTGGATCGCCCCGATGTTGCTGAAAGCGCGTGGGAGACGGGCCGGCCCAAGGATTGGAGCCGCCCCGAAAAAAAGTCCAGCCGTTGATCTACGGTTTGGCTGATGATTTGCTTCAAACCGAATGTCCTTAATTGAGAATTCTATGAAAACCGTGACCACAAACCGCATTTGTTCAGCGGGGCGGCGGGTGCCTGTATCCCCTTGGTTGTTGGGTCTGGGGTTGACCTTTCTCATTTCCGCGTCGGCGTTGCAGGCGCAGCTTAATGTTGTGACCTTGGGTGGCGGGCCCCACACGCTCGGCGGTAGCTCCTCTGGCAGCGCCAACGGCAATACGTTCCTAACGGCTCAATTCAATAACCCGCTCGGTGGCGCTTTGGACTCCTCTGGGAATTTGTACATTGCCGATAGCAGCAATGGCTCAATACGGAAGATCACCAATCCGGGCAACAGAACGACCAGTGTGACCAGCAACCTGGTTTCCGGTCTTTTGACGCCGGTGGCGATCACCGTGGATCCCGGAAATAATTTGTATGTGTTGACGCAAGGGGACGGATCGATCCGAAAATATAACAGTTCCGGAACCCTGCTCGCCACGATCACTGCCGCGTTGACCAGTCCCACCGCGCTTGTCATGGATTCGAGCACCAATTTCTTCGTGACTGAACTGGGCGGTGCCGTGAAACAGATCACCGCCGCAGGTGTGGTTACCACCCGCATTACCGCCATTTCCGGGACATTCTCCTCGCCGCGCGGCATCGCGTTTTTCGACACCAACAACCTGGCCATCAGCGATACCGGCAACAACGCCATCAAGCTCCTTAAACTCGTCAACAACACCGTCCTCACCTTCGCGGGTGGCAATGGCGCGGGTTTTGCCGACGGCGATGCGGACACTGCAAAGTTCAACACACCGTGGCAACTGACGAGCGCTCCAAATGGCAGTCTGATCATTGCCGACCGCTTGAACCACCGGGTGCGCGCCCTGACTCCCGAGGGCACGGTCGCCACCATTTACGGCGTGGGTGTGGATTCCAATAATTGGTTCAACGTGTCTTTCCCCGATTATCCTGGCTGGCTGGACGGCACGAACGCGCTGGCGAACTTGCCGTCGAGCGTTTTAGTTGGCCCGGCGGGCACCAATATAATCGTCATGGAACATGGTTACCACCTGATCCGGCAAGCCGGTGGGTTCAGTTTTTCGGCGGCCGTGGGCGGCGCACCGGCTGGTGGTGGCATCACCAATGGCACTACCGTGTCCCAGAACGTCATCAGTTTTGGTTTCGCCAACGGCGAGGGATCCAGTCAGTTCGTCGGCGCTCCCGGTCAGGTATTTTTCGCTCCTATCACACTCACCCTGCCAGCAACACAGCCGGTGTTTTCGCTGGGCTTCTCCGTGGCGGTCACCAACGATACCGGCAGTCTGCCGGTGGTTGCCGGTGCCTTTGGTTTCGGTTCGATGTTGGTCAAGCCGACGGCGGATGGTTACTACGCTCCAATTCTTCCTCAGTTTCTGATCAAAAAAGTTACGAACGTGGTCGTCCAGCCGGATTTCTCCTTGGTCACCAACATCGATTTGGTGTTCACCAACGCTGTGTTCACCAACGCCAGCAAAAATCTGTTGAGCGTATCTTGGTTGGAAACTCCCGGACAAACGAACCTTTATAACACGACAACGCAGGATTTGATCCAGTATTCCCAGGCGCATATCCATCTTTTCAACGCCCGTCAAAGTGGAAAAGCGATTCTCGGTGCCTATGGTTTTCAAATCCCCGCCCTTGCCGCTGTCGGAGATACCTATCGCATCCGTGTCTTCAATGCTTCCGGCACTTCCAACATCACCGACAAAGTGGTATTCACCGCGCCGACCAACGGGTTGGTCAGTTCGCTTAAAACGGTGACGGTCGCCACCAATTCCTATCTGGTGGGTGATATCAATCCGTTCCGCTGGTTGAACGCGGGCGATTTCGGCGACAACACGCTGGATAGTAGCGACGCGCAGGAGACATTCATGGCCGCCATTTACCACCTCAATCTTCCGCCTCTTGGAAGTGACTTTTTTGATGCGATGGATTCGTCCGATGGTTCAGTCAATTCCGCCACCGGCAATATTGATTTAGTCACGCTGGGCGACGGCAAGATCGACGTGGATGACGTACTGGTGACGTTGCGTCGTTCCTTGGATCCTTCCAGCAAATGGATTGTTCGCTTTCGCTCGCCGGCGGGTGTTCTCACCGCCCGTGATGGGACCAATACTTTGGAGCAGCCCTTCAACGCCGCCCGATTGTCCCGGCCCTTGGTCGCCATACCGCAAGCGTCCGCCATTCCCACGGCCGTTACTTTCTCAGCGGGCGACGCGGTGGTGGGAGCGAATCGCACAATTACTGTCCCCATCCGCGCTACGATTGCAGGCGATCTTTTTGCCGGTGGCTTCAAATTGAGCCGTTTGATGTTGGGCGTGACGGTTAAACCCTTGGACGGCTCTCCGGCCTTGACCAGTCAGATTCAATTTGCCCAAGTTGCCAATTTGGGAACCAAGTCATTCACCACGACCCGCGGAGTAAATAATTATTCCACGGCTTGGTTGAACAATTTTGACTCTCCGTATATTGGACTTTCATCCGGCACCCAAATCATTGGTAACTTGACCATCACGGTGCCCGCCAATGCCGGGCCGCAGGCCGCCTACTCGGTTCACTTTGATCACGTTTCCGCGTCGCCCAGTTCAATTTTGGAGACGCACATCGTGGACGGCTTGGTCACGCTGTCTGATCGCTCCCGTTCCACCTTGGGTGATGCCATACCCGACAGTTGGCGCCTCAAATATTTCGGCACTGCGTATAGCCTCGCCTCCGGTGCGGATGTCGATGCCGATGGTGACGGCGTTTCCAACTGGGCTGAGTTCAAGGCGGGAACCAATCCCAACGATCAGAATTCTCGGTTGCATATGCAAACCGGATCAGCTTCGGATATGGTCGTGCGCTGGCCGACGGTGGTGGGCAAGAATTACGTAATCGAAGCCTCCACGTCGCTCTTCGGTTCGAGTTGGAAGCCCGTATCTGCCACCATCCCCGGCACCGGCCAATTGATGGAATTCCGCCCGACCCCGGACGGCAGCGCGCAATTCTATCGCGTCCGTCTGGTGGAATAATTGGGATTGGGGCGTGATTCAGGTTCGGGCTGTTTGCTTTGATCGAAACCGATAGGGTAACAATTTGAAGCTTGGCAGCGGATGTGCTATGCTCCTTGCCCTCGAAAGAGTGCGAGAGTGGACAGAGTTCCTGACACAAGAATAGAAAACGTTAAAGTTAAAGTAGAATAAATGAAATATATCGTATTGACTTGACAGTTTGATAGGTACCATTCCCACTCAGCGGGCCTTTTAACGGTGTGCCCGGTGATCAGTTCAGGTCGAACACCAACCACGTAAAATATGCATGTCACAGACCAACTTTTTGGCGGTAAACGTTCGGTTCAACTCAAACTTGCTACAGCGATTAAAGATGCGCGTGTTAAACAAAATTTAACCAACGAGCAACTTGACGAGATTTGTGGCTTCGGTGGCAAATTTCCGGTCTCCGCTCGCTTTGAGACTCACCCTGACGAGTTGACCGGAAAGACCTTTTGCCGGGCGGCGCTTGCGCTGGAATTGAGCTTGGATGATTATTTGAAGCCAAACTTGGACGAGGCCACAACTGCGGCTCTGGTCGAAGAAATGGAAAGAGACGGAGTGCATGTGACCGCTGCTTGCGGAGGTGGCGACGTGAGTAGAATCCCTCTCGAACAGCAAGTCCCTGCTTTTGTCCTGCTTAAAGCAATTGAGGAGCTTCACTAGAAATTAGTGCGGAAAAGAAAGGGGAGAGAGGGTAATGATTGACCACGAAATATTCAAGAGGGCGGTCGAGTCA
This sequence comes from Limisphaerales bacterium, assembly GCA_046593035.1. Lineage (GTDB taxonomy): Bacteria > Verrucomicrobiota > Verrucomicrobiia > Limisphaerales > JAYTXL01 > JAYTXL01. The sequence goes on from JBKJSC010000191.1 coordinate 15,152, forward strand.
GCTTTCGTTCAAGCAAGACAGTTTGTTGACACTTATGGATTAAGGCCACCGGAAAGAGACTTCCTCCCATTCAAAGGGTGCTGCATCCCAGGATGTAGCCCAAATCACGTTCTACAATTCTTGCAGGAAAATGGCGTGAGTGTTGTGCCGATGCGATTAAATCATGACAAATACGCATCGTGGTTAATGCCGCTTGCTACGACTAGCATCGCAGTGGATATGGAACAGCTTAAGAAATGGTTTGAAGTGACAGAAATGCCCATAGGGGCGCAGTTTAGTCGGGTCTTGATTCACGAATTAGCCCACAAGCTCTTGCACGAAAGGCTAATTGCGCGAGAAGGAAGATATAGAGGGAGACAAGATATTGTCACAAGTGGTGATCTGGAAGAAGAAGAGGCTTGGGTCTTCACATTCACCTTTTTTGCGATAGCCGCAGGCGATTATTCCGTGATCTCCCGCAGAAGAGACGATGGCGACAATACGCCGAGCCGATTCATCTAGGTGCGCGTGTTGATCGCACAGTTTCGCTTGGTCGCCTCATCCTCTGTGGATAATCTCGTAGCCGTTAATAAGGACGCAGCGATGTGTTCTCAGGTAACCACACCACCTCTGCTTCCGCGCGAGTTCCGCTTCAAGCGATTGAAGCGTCGTCTCTGCCAAATCCGGCGCAGTTTTGACTTGGCAGACTTGCTGCTGAGTGCTATAGGAACTGGGTCATTTAAGGTTTTTCGCATCTCAACCCCCGCTGTGGGAACGTGGGCGAAACTCGCAACTGGCCCGAAATAATTTTGAATTCATGACCGCGAATTCCAGCAGGATATGATTCTTCGTTTGTCAGTTCATCGGGTTGCCCGGCGCGCGCAGAGAGCGTTCACCCTCATTGAAGTCATGGTGGCTGTCGCCATCATCGGCCTCACCTTCGTATCGCTTTACGCTGGCATGGCCTTCGGCACCAGCACGATTGCCCAGGCGCGTGAGAACTTGCGGGCCAACCAGATCATCACCGACCGGCTGGAGGAAATGCGCATTTACGGGTGGGATTACTTGACCAATGCTGGCAACGTCCCCGCTAATTTCGTCGTGCCGTTTTATCCGACCAACACTGACCTGACCGTCAGCGATGTGACGGTGGGCACGGTGGCCCGGGACAGCACCTTTTCTTTTTACGGTTCCATCACCATCACCAATACGAGCCTCACCAACACTTACAGTGAAGGCATCCGAATGATCACCGTCACCCTCAACTGGACTAACGGCAGCTTCCGGCGCGACCGTATTATGTCCACCTACTTTTCTCGCAATGGAATGCAAAGCTATCTCCGGTAAGCGCCGCCGCTCGGCGGCGATGACGCTCGTGGAAATGATGGTCGCCTCCGGCGTCGGCAGCTTGGTCTTCATCGCCATTGCCAACCTCACGGTTTACACCTCGCGCACTTTTTCCGGCATGATGAACTACACGGACATGGATCAAAAAAGCCGCTACGCGCTGGATCTCATGACCACCGAGATTCGCCAGGCCGACTTGGTCACCTCATTGTCGACAACGAATGTGATCTTCACCGTCGGTGGGGTGGCTAATGACCTGGGTTATTACTACGATTCCGGTGCGCGTCAAGTCATCCGCGTCAAGTCCGGGGTCAGAAGCGTGCTCTTGACGGAATGTGATGCGATGACGTTTACGGGGTTCATGGCCGGCACCCTCACCAATACCTTCGATCAGTTCACCGCCACGAACGCGGCCCAGACCAAACTGCTCAAGATGGATTGGACGTGCAGCCGCTCTTTCTTGGGCTCCAAAACTTTCACCGAGAGTGTGCAGTCCGCCAAGATTGTCATCCGTAAACAATAGCGTCGTATGAAAATTCACCTTTCCCAGCAATCGGGCAGCGCCTTGGTGGTCACGATTGTCACCACCGCGATCATTGGCACCACCCTGGCCGCCTACTTGAACATGGTTGGCACCCAACACCGCTCGGTGGTGCGTTCGGAGGCCTGGGGTTCCAGCATCGTCATGGCGGAAGCCGGGATCGAGGAGGCTCTGCAGGCGATGGTGACCAATCCCTCCGGCCTAGTGGCCCAAGGCTGGACCAGCAACGCGGTCGTCCTGTCGCTCAACGGCGCAATCACGCTACCCAACGTTTACACCATGTCGCGCGACCTCAGCGGGGGGCGTTACGTGGCGTCGATCTCCAATTATCCCCCGACTATTTACTGCACCGGTTATCGCACCACCCCGCTGGGCACGAATGAACTGGCCCGCACGGTGCGCGTCCTGACGAGAAATGCCGCGCTGTTCGGCAAGGGCTTGGTCGCCAAAGGCCTCATCAACGTTGCCAACGGCAACGTGGATAGTTTCGATTCCGGCGGCGTCACCAATTACAGTACCAGCATTCGCAAGTCGGGCGGGGATGTGACGTCCATCACCTCGGATATTTCGGTTGGCTCCACCGGCGAAATCCGTGGTAATGCCGCCGTCAGTCCCGGCCACTCGATTGCCAGCAGCGGCGACATCGGTCCCATTGGCACAACGGGGAATCAGGCCGGATATACAAGTTTCTCCGCCAGCGGCACGATCCCCGACCCCGTCCTGCCATCCAACGTCGGAGACCTCAAGGGAACGGCCGTTAATTTGATCGACAACACCACCGATGTCTTCAGTGGTGCCACCGCCAGCGGCATTTATTATGCGACGGGCACCCCCGGCAGCAAGTACGGCAAACTCAGTGACAACATCACCGTCACCAATGGTGCCCATGTGATCTTGTATGTCGATACCATTGCACTCAGCGGCACCACCACCATCAATATTTACACCAACTCATCACTGACCATCTACGCGGCACACGATGTCAGCATCGCCGGAAACGGCGTGGCCAACGCCACCGCCAACGCGCTCAACTTTAACCTGATCGGCCTGAGTACGTGCACGAGTATCACGCTGTCGGGCAATGGCGCGATGGTCGGCACCATCTGGGCACCCCAAGCCGCGCTCACGCTCAATGGGGGTGGTAGTGCGGGGGGTTTCATCGGTGCCGCGATCGTCAACTCGGCCCGGTTCGACGGCACGGGCGCAGACTTTCATTACGACGAAAACCTCGGCCGGAACGGTCCCGCGAATGGGTTCCAAGTCTATGGCTGGGATGAGTTGTAAACCGAGTTAGCCTCCGCCCCTTCGGCGCGATGAGGACACCGCGCCCTACCTGGCGAAAAGACCGGACTTGGCGTTGATCGAAACTGCTTCGCTTGCCTTTGTTCCGCGCTTCGTGCTTAACTCGCCGTCACAACTATGCCATCCACGCCGAGCCAAAGCGCCGAAGACTACTTGGAGCGCATCCACGAATTGATCGAGGAGAAGGGCTACGCCCGCGTGGTGGACATCGCCTCCTCGCTGGACGTCAAGCAAGCCTCCGTCACCAGCATGGTGCAGAAGCTCGGCGAGGCCGGCTACCTTAACTACGAGAAATACCGCGGCCTGATCCTCACCGACAAAGGCCGCGCGGTGGCCTGTAAAATTCAGCAGCGGCACGCGACGCTCGCCCGTTTTTTTTCACTCTTCGGCCTCGACGTGGAAACGCAACGGCTCGACATCGAAGGGATTGAACATCACCTCAGCCCGGCCACGGTGGAGTGCCTGGCCGATCTCGCGGAGTTTTTTGAAAAAAATCCCGCGACGCTGAAACAATTCATCAAATCGCGCAAACGCGGCGCGAAAGGATAGCGTCGTTTCCCCGCTGGAATCACCTGCACGCTCTGGCCCAAGCCGAGATCAACGCCACGCTGGCCGCGTTGCCCAAACCGTTGCGCGCACAGGCGCGGCAGTTGCCCGTCACCTGTGAGCCGCGCCCCAATGCCGCGCTCTTGGACGATGGGGTCGAGGCGGACACGCTGGGGTTGTTCGTGGGTGAAGCATTTCCCGACAGTGAATCCGGCGCGCTGCAATTGCCCGCGCAGATCATTTTGTTCCTCGAGAACATCTGGGAACTGGCGGAGGAAGACGAAGCCAGCTATCGCGAGGAAATCCGCACCACGCTGCTCCACGGTAAGCGTCACCCCGAGCACCTCTATTCAACAGAGTCGTAGACGTCGTAGCGTAATGCTATGACGAATACGACGTTGGTGGATGAAGAGGTAATCAAGACCGATGGCTTGGGCCGGGTACAAACCCCGGCGGCACGCCGGGAGAAATTACTCGATGAGTTTGAAGGCAGCGGGTTGAGCGGT
>JBKJSC010000241.1:0-13861 GCA_046593035.1 Limisphaerales bacterium
GCGGCAGGTTTCCCGCACCCCTTTCTGATAGGCCGCGCGCATGTCCTGGCTCACCTGCGTGATCGCGTGCCGCTGCCCATGGTGCTCTTCCAGCGCGGCGACAAAGGTGTGCCACACCTGGTGATCCTTGCCCGCAGTGGCAAAGAGCACCCGCTTCCTGACCAGATCGGCGAACACGCTGATATACTCGTGGCCCTTGCGCACGCTCATCTCGTCCACGGCGACACAACAGACGTTGCTGAAGTCGGCCTCCGCATAGGCGGCGTCCACCTGCCGGAAAAGCATCCGCCACAACCGCGTGTCGGTCTCCCCGACGAGCTCGGCCACCTTGCTCATGGGCATCTCGCGCATGAGCCACAAAGCGAAGGCTTCAAACTCCTTGGTGAAGTGGGTGCTCAATCCCTCCCACGGCGGGCGCACCCGGAAAACCTGACCGCACTGCCGGCACTTGCCGCGGGGCAGCCGGCAGGTGATTTCGCAGCGGTGTTGGAAGACATTGAGATGCCGCCACGTCAGCACCTCGGTGTGGTCGTAACAAAAGACGCGCGCCGTGTCGTGGGGACAACGCACCAACTCCCACAACGGTGGCGTCTCGCGGATCTCCAGGAAGACCGTCCCGCTGGCCCGCTCGAAGCGGCTCTCGACCACTTCCCAGTTCAAACCCAAACCCAACAGTTCTTGAAACAGTTTTTCAGGCGTCAGGCCCGCAGGCTAGCGGCCGCCACCGGCCATTCCACCGAAAACAGCGGGGAACCCCAAGTGGCTCAGAAATGTGAACCCGGTCAACGCTTTCGATGTCCCAAAGCCACGATTTGAGCAACCGTTCTGCGGTCTTTCGATCCGTGGTCTTGAGGCTCTTTTCTTTGCGCTTGCACCGAACCTTCTTGCTGGCATAGTAGATCCCGTTGAGCGAATGGCGATACAGAAACTGAACATTTGGGATCTTGACCAGGAGTTGTCTCGTGCTTTGGTGATGTGGCACGGGAAAATTCTATGGGGTGAAAAACTGGGGTGTCAAGTGTTTAAGGCTGGTCTTGGAGTCGTTGTAACAAGCTCACAATAAATTGGTTGGGGTCGTAGCTCAGTTGGTAGAGCGTCTCGTTCGCAACTAGTTCTGGCATGTTTGGCCTCACTTTCCCTCATGTGCCATCAAGTGGACATCTCCAATAGAATAAAGGCGTTCCACTAACTTTCGGCTTGGACCCATGAGGACTGAAAAACCCCGAAAATCTTCCGTCGGTATACAAAACCGGTATACAAAGGATTTTTCCATGACCACCTCGCGCTTGGGGAAAAATATTGACTTTGGGGCCTTTGGAATCGATCTGATCGAAGCTTTCCAGAATGATTTTTTTGCAGGATGAAACGATACACAACAGGAGTTACGCGCATCAGGAGAGACGCTCCACTTTTCACCTCATATCCTGAGCAATCTTGAGTAAGAACCGCTCGGAAATCTGGGGAAGAGGTCTTGGTCACAATTTACCTGCGGCACTTTGCGCGGAAAACGACGTAATCAGTGGCCTTCGTTTGAAAACGACTCCAAAATGGAGACAAATCTGACCAGCAACAGGCTCGACCGCCAGAATCCCCCGCCTGTCATCCTGTTTCCCGGCTCAACGCAACACCGGCCCTGAACGCGGCTGGACAATCGGGGTGGCGGGGAATAGGGTCGTCGGATGCCCGCCGTGATTGATTTTGTGCCGGGACTATTCACACATATGCGGGCTGACAGACTCGGGCACGCGCAGCTTCTGGCCAAGTCGAAAGTTAGGGATATTACAAACGCGACTGGTATAGGCGGACCGGTTCCGCTACGGAATGTCGTTGAGCACATTAGTAAATTGTGGAGCCACCAAAAGTAATTGAAGCGGTCATGGTGTGTGAAAGTGCGGCGGCGACTTGTCATGCCACCGCAGACATGCGCGTCAATTTTTCAGTCCCACACTTGCTATCCGCTGCGTCGTTCTCTCGGCGCGTGGGAGAATTGGAGGCGGAACACACAAACAAGGAGTTCGGAGAATTTTGGAACGACATCTTCGCCAATGCGACAGCCGCTGTTTTTGCTTCAGTAGCGGCATTAGAGTCCTATGCGAACGAGCTGTTCATTGAACACAAGACGGTGTTTCCCGAGCTCAGAACCGAGGTCATGGCGAAACTCTGGGAGCTCTATGAGCGGATGCCGCCGCTTGAAAAGCTCGAGTTTGCGCTGATCCTCAAGAATGGGAGCGCCTTCGATCATGGGGCCAGTCCTTACCAAGACGTGGCAGCCGTCGTAAAGCTCCGCAACGGACTCACTCATTTTAAGCCTGAGTGGTTTAGCGAGCAGGAGGAACATGCCAGGCTTTCGTCACAACTTCGACACCGGGCGTTACTCAGCCCGTTCTTTCCGCCAACCGAGCCGCTGTTTCCCCGAGGCTGGGCCAGCCACGATACCGTGGTGTGGACCGTGCGGAGTACGTTCGATTTCATTCTGGAATTTGAGCGGCGTGTTCACATTGACGACCGCATGGGCAGGTTTTCGAAACGGTTCGATGAACTCTAAACCGTCATCGCCTTGACCCGCTTACCCTGACGAACCAGCGTCGATGCAAGGGGGAATTGAAATTGAGACTACACTTATTCCAAATTGTTTTCGACGAAGCGTCTGGCTCTACTGCGGTGACAAATACTCCGCCGAAGCCCTTGCTCGCATAATACCGAACGCAATCCTTGGTGTGACGACGAGCACTGAGCGAGACGGCGACTGGTGTGCCGTGATCTCTTCCAGTCCTGACGCAACAACCAACGATTTAGCTTGGTTTCGAATTGTGCTCGAAACTGCCGCGAAGTAGTTACCAAGGACCGCCGTTGTCCTACCAGTTGCTCCAAACTGCGGGCATGAACTTGAAACCAAACATCTTTCAGGATTTTTGCGTTGTGGCTGGCGTTTGCGTTGAACCGCTGCCATGATCCGCGTGAAGTCGAGCCGTGAATTTGAAACTATTGGGATAGGGTGGCTATGAACATGGAAATTTACTACCGCAAATCTTTGAATCTGGATCCGTTCCGGGCTGACGGAAAGCTGGGGGACATCGGAATCTATGCGGCTATCTTGGAGACGGGCGGCATGTTCTGTAGGCGGCTCGTTTTCGATCTTCCTTCCTGAGCTAAATTAAATGGACCAAGCCACCCACAACAAAATCGTCTCCTTCATCTGGGGCATTGCCGACGACGTGCTACGCGACCTTTTCAGGCGCGGCAAATATCCGGATGTCATCCTGCCCATGTGCGTCCTTCGCCGCTTGGATGCTGTGCTGGAGCCGACCAAGAAGGCCGTGCTCGAAACCAGGGAAATGCTCGACAAGGCCGGCATCACCGAGCAGAGCGCCGCCCTGTGCGACGCCGCCAAACAAGCGTTCTACAACACCTCCCAGTTCACGCTCCGCGATTTGAAGTCCCGCGGCAGCCAGCAACACCTGCTTGCGGACTTCACGGCTTACCTCGACGGCTTCTCGCCGAACGTGCAGGACATCCTGGAGAACTTCAAATTCCGCAACCAGCTTTCCACTCTTTCCAAGTCCGATTCCCTCGGCACGCTCATCGCCAAGTTCCTCGACCCGGAAATCAACCTCAGCCCCGAGCCTGTGCTCAACGGCGACCGCTCAGTCAAGCACCCCGGCATGGACAACCATTCCATGGGCACGGTGTTCGAGGAATTGGTCCGCAAGTTCAACGAGGAAAACAACGAGGAAGCCGGCGAACACTGGACGCCCCGCGACGCCGTGAAGCTCATGGCCAACATCATTTTCCTGCCCATCTCCGAGGCCATCCAGTCCGGCTCCTATCTGCTTTACGACGGGGCGCTCGGCACGGGTGGCATGCTCACGGTGGCAGAAGATACGTTGCACGCGCTTGCCAAAAAACTCGGCAAACAGGTCACCACTCATCTTTACGGGCAGGAAATCAATCCTGAAACCTACGCCATCTGCAAAGCCGACATGATTCTGAAGGGCGAAGGCGACACCGCCGACCACGTCGTGGGCGGTGCGGAGTGGTCCACGCTCGCGCACGACGCCTTTCCGGCGTTGGAGTTCGACTTCATGATGTCGAATCCGCCCTACGGCAAAAGTTGGAAGAAAGATTTGGAGGCGATGGGCGGCAAGGACGGGATGCGCGACCCCCGCTTCAAAGTGATGCACAACGGCGAGGAACTCTCTCTCGTCACCCGTTCCAGCGACGGCCAATTGCTTTTCCTCGCCAACATGGCGGCGAAGATGAACCACGGCACGCCGCTCGGCAGCCGCATCGCGGAAGTCCACAACGGCTCCTCGCTCTTCACAGGCGACGCCGGACAGGGCGAGAGCAACATCCGCCGCTGGTTGATTGAAAACGATTGGCTCGAAGCCATCGTTGCCCTGCCGTTGAATCTTTTCTACAACACCGGCATCGCCACCTACATCTGGGTGCTCACAAATCGCAAGCCTGCGCACCGCAAAGGCCATGTGCAGCTTATTGACGCCACGCAATGGTTCAAGCCGCTCCGCAAGAATCTCGGCAAGAAGAACTGCGAACTCGCCCCGGACGACATCCAGCGCATCTGCGACACCTACCTCGCATTCAAGGAAACCGGGCAATCGAAAATCTTCTCCAACGCCGCGTTCGGTTACTGGAAAGTCAGGGTCGAGCGTCCGCTCCGTCTCCACAGCCAGTTTTCAATGAAGGCAATCGCAGGGTTGCGCTTTGCCTCGGGCGATGAGGAATTGCGGGGCGAGTTTTACGACCAACTCGGCGACCCCCTGTTTGAAAACTTCCCCGGCGTGCAGGCGCAACTCGAAAGGCTTGTCAGCGAATGGGGCGCGGGTGACAACGATGAGGAAGGCGAGGAAGGTGCGGCGAAGAAGGGCCTGCCGGAGAAGAAGAAGAAAAGGCTGCTCGATGCGAAGACGTGGGAGCGCGACGGCAAACTCGTCGAGACAGCCAACGCCCTGCGGCGCGAACTCGGCGACCAGTTATTCGAGGACCACAACCTTTTCCGCGACTGCGTGGACGACGCGCTGAAGCGGCTCGGCATCAAACTCTCCGCCGCCGATCTCAAGCTCCTCCTCCGCGCAGTGAGCTGGCGCGTGGAGACCGCTCCGCCCGTCATCGCCAAAGTCCACAAGCGCGGCAAGGCCACGGTCGATCCCCTGCGCGGCCGTTACGCCTCGCCCGTGGGCGACAAGAAACTTGTCCTCGAATACGAACCCGACTCCGACCTGCGCGACACGGAGCAAGTGCCGCTGCTCGAACCTGGCGGCATTGAGGCGTTCATCCGCCGCGAAGTGCTGCCCTACACGCCCGACGCCTGGATTGACGAATCCGCCACCAGGATTGGCTACGAGGTTTCCTTCACGCGCCATTTCTACAAACCGCAGCCGCTCCGCACGCTCGATGAAATCCGCGCCGACATCGTGGCGTTGGAAAAGGAGACCGGAAACCTCCTCGGTGATATTGTCGGGACGATGCCGGCCAGCGCATGAGCGAGCACATCTTCATCAGCAGCGTGCAAAGAGAACTCGCCGAGGAACGCCGGGCCGTTTGCGATTTCATTCGTGGCGACCCGCTGCTCCGCCGGTTCTTCGACGTTTTTCTTTTCGAAGACTTGCCCGCTTCGGATCGGCGGGTTGATGAAGTTTATCTCCATGAAGTCGGCCGCTGCCCGATCTACGTTGGAATTTTCGGCCAGGAATACGGCCAGCCAGATCCCGCTGGCCTCTCACCCACCGAACTTGAGTTCGATCAGGCCACCGCTCTGGGCAAGACGCGCTTCATTTTCGTGAAGGGCGCGGATGACCACGGGCGCGATCCCAAAATACGCGCCCTCATCGGCAAGGCCGGCGGACAACTCATCCGCCGCCGTTTCACCGGCCTGGCCGACCTTACCGCGGCGCTCTACGCGAGTCTGGTCGAGCACCTCGAACGGACGGGGCGGCTGCGCACCCGGCCCTTTGATGCGGCGGCCTGTCCGGATGCCACCATCGCCGATCTCGGAGAAGACAAAATAAAATGGTTTCTCGGCATCGCCGGGCGCGAACGGCAATATCCGCTCCGCGAAGAAACGCCGCCCGCCGAGGCGCTGGCCCATCTGAACCTGCTCGACGCCGGCCAGCCTACTCATGCCGCCGTGCTCCTTTTTGGCAAACAGCCCCAGCGCTTCCTGCTCGCCTCCGAGGTCAAGTGCATGCACTTCCACGGCACGGAAGTCCGCAAGCCCATTCCCTCCTACCAGATTTATAAAGGCACCGTCTTTGAACTCGTGGATCAGGCCGTGGATTTTGTCATGTCCAAGATCACCCGCGCCGTCGGCACGCGCGCGCTCGGGCCGCAAGCGCCGGTGGATTACGAACTGCCCCGCGAAGCCGTTGCCGAAGCCATCGTCAATGCCGTTGCTCATCGCGATTACACCAGCAACGCCAGCGTGCAAGTCATGCTCTTTGCCGACCGCCTCGAAATCTGGAATCCGGGACAACTGCCGCCGCCGCTCACGCCCGACTCGCTCCGCGTTCCGCATGCCTCCATTCCCCGCAACCCGCTCATCGCTGACCCGATGTTCCTGGCCCGTTACGCCGAGAAAGCCGGCAGCGGCATCCTCGACATGATCGCCTTGTGCAAACAAGCCGGACTGCCCACGCCGCAATTCCGGCAGGACGGCGGACAATTTATTCAGACGCTTTGGAGACCCGCGCCCGTGGCCACCACGCAAGTCACCACGCAAGTCACCACGCAAGATAAAGCTCAAGAAATCAAAGCTTTGGAGGAATTGGCAGTTTGTCTCCACCTGCCCACCACGCAAGTCACCACGCAAGTCACCGAACAAGTCACAAAAGTGTTGCAGGCCGCGCTCAAACCCGCACAGCGCGAGCAGTTGCAGACCGCGATGGGTCTGCAAAATCGTGAACATTTCCGCCAAACTTATTTAGAACCATTGGTCACCGCCGGCTGGCTGGAACGCACCGTTCCCGACAAACCGACCAGCCGCCTCCAGAAATACCGGCTTACGGAAAAAGGCCGCGCCTGGCTGGCGCACGCCGGAAGGGAGGCGCGAAATGATTGACGGCCTCCAACGTACAACGCCAACGGCGTTGCGGCGCAAAGCCCAGGGTTGCGAGGCACGAGCTACCCTGGGTCAACCGGATTATTTTTCCCTACCCCAACGGGGTTGCGGCACGGGTTCGACGCGGGCGGAAGGCCGCAACCCCTTTGGGGTTGTTTCCGTTTTGCGCGCGTTACCCAAGGTAGCGCCCCGGCGGCGCAACCTTGGGCTGAATGATGGAATCCCGTTGGGATTCTTCGGCACGAAATGTTCAACGGAGGCGCGAAATGATTGACGGCCTCAAGCCTTACCCGGAATACAAGGAGTCCGGTTTGCCGTGGCTCGGACGGTTTCCCGCGCATTGGGATTTGATGCCGAATCGCGCCCTCATGTGCGAACAACGCGAGATCGTGGGTGAACGAGCCTCTCGCCATACGCTTCTTTCATTAACCTTGGGCGGAATTATTCCGCGCAACATGGAGACGCCCAAAGGAAAGTTTCCCGCGCAATTCAATACCTACAAGGTCGTCAGACCGGATGATCTCGTGTTCTGTTTGTTCGACATTGATGAGACGCCTCGCGGGGTAGGCCACTCGCAATTGAACGGAATGATTACGGGGGCATACGATGTTTTCAGCCCACGAGCGCGAACCGATGGGCGCTATCTTTACCTGTATTATCTTTTCATTGACGAAGGAAAGCGGTTGAAGCCCCTTTACACGGGTCTGCGCAAAACGATTCCGCGCGGCGCTTTCGCAAGTCTCAAAACACCGTGTCCTCCGTCTGATGAACAGAAAGCCATCGTGCGGTTTCTCGACCACGCGAGCGGGCGGATTGAGCGGGCGATTCGGGCGAAGAAGAAGCTGATGGCGCTGCTGAACGAGCAGAAGCAGGCCATCATCCACCGCGCCGTCACCCGCGGCCTCGACCCCTCCGTCCCCCTCAAACCCTCCGGCATCCCCTGGCTCGGCGACATCCCGAAGCATTGGGAAGTGAAGCGAATCAAATATCTGCTTCGCGAAGTTGACCGTCGTTCGACGACCGGCTCAGAACCTTTGCTCTCGTTGCGGATGCACCACGGGATTGTTCTGTTCGCCGAACATTTTTCCCGCCCGCCGCAGGCAGCAACGCTGGTTGGTTTCAAGATGGTGCGTCCCGGCCAGTTCGTTGTGAATCGGATGCAGGCGGGAAACGGAGTGATTTACGCATCCAAGCTGGCGGGCTTGGTGAGTCCAGATTACGCGGTGTTTGATCCAATCGGAGACGCAAATGTGGATTTCTTGGGCGAGTTATTTCGCAGCCGAAAAGTTCGCGCGAAATTCCGGGCGGAATCCAAAGGGCTCGGCACTGGTTCGTCGGGCTTTCTGCGACTCTACAACGACCGGCTTGGTGCGATTCACGTCGCGCTGCCGCCGCGCAAAGAGCAAGCGGCCATTCTCGTCGCACTCGCAGAGGAGTTGAAGACACTGAACTCGTCCCTTGAACTCGCCGAGCGAGAAATCGGCTTGCTGCGGGAATACCGCACACGGCTGATCGCCGACGTGGTGACGGGCAAGCTGGACGTGCGCGCCGCCGCCCGCCACTTGCCGGCGGCAACGCCAGAGCCGGAAGCCGCCATCGCCCTCGAAGATTCGCCCGACGAAGCGGAGCTTGAACCGGAGGCAGCCGCCGAATGACACTCGATTTCCACCCGGCCCGGCGGTAAATTTGCGCGACCGAAATGAACGTCACCCTTGAGCCACGGATTCTGCGCTGGGCCCGCGAGCGAGCGGGGCTGGACGAGTCTGCATTGGCGAAGAAGCTCGCGATCAAACCGGAGCGCGTGACGGCGTGGGAGGCAACCGGCGAACTGCCCTACAAGAAGGCCGAAATGCTGGCCCAGAAAACCTACACTCCGTTCGGTTTTCTTTTCCTGAAAGACCCGCCGGAAGACAAGCTGCCGATTCCAGATTTCCGCACCTTGCGCGATGCGCCGGTGCGCCGCCCCAGCCCCGATCTGCTGGAGACGGTTTACCAGATGCAACGCCGCCAAGGATGGATGCGGGATTTTCTGGTGGAAGAAGGGGAGCCACCGCTGGCTTTCATCGGGAGCATCACGATGCAGGAAAGCCCCGTCACGGCGGCCCAAGCGATGCGAACGGCGCTGGGCTGCGCGAACGGCTGGGCAGCGCAGGAGCGGACGTGGACGGAAGCCCTCATGCACTTGCGGCAGAAGATGGAGGAAATCGGCATCCTGATCGTGATCAACGGCGTGGTCGGCAACAACACCCGCCGCAAGCTCAACCCGGATGAATTTCGCGGGTTTGCGCTGAGTGACCGTCACGCCCCGCTCATCTTCATCAATGGTTCGGATTTCAAGTCGGCGCAGATGTTCACCCTCGCGCACGAACTGGCGCATCTCTGGATCGGCCAGGATGGGGTCTCGAATTTTGATGCCCTGGAGACGCGAGCCAACGACACCGAGAAATGGTGCAACGCCGTGGCGGCGGAGTTCCTCGTGTCCGCGAGCGAGCTGCGCGCGGTCTGGCCGCAAGCGCAACGAGCAGCGGAACCATACCAGTTTTTGGCCGGCAAATTCAAGGTGAGCACGCTCGTTGCGGCCCGCCGGGTTTTGGAACTCGGTCTGGCGAGCCGGGAAGATTTCTTCGCCTTTTTCAAGGCGTATCAGGATGACGAACGGCGGAAGCAGAAGGCTGTGAAACCGGGTGGTAACTTTTGGGCGACGCAGAACATCCGGGTCGGCCAGCGTTTTGGGACGGCGGTGGTGCAGTCGGCCCGTGAGGGGCGTTTGCTTTATCGGGAAGCCTACAGTCTGACGGGGTTGTCCGGCGGCACCTTTGATCGCTTCGCGGAGAAATTGGGATTCCAGCCAAGATGAGCACTCCCGCGCCGGTTTACGTGATTGATGCAAACGTGCTGATGCAGGCGCACCGGCTGTATTACGCGTTCCCCATCTGTCCTGGATTTTGGGACTGCGTGCTGCGGCATCACCAAGCCGGGCGGTTGGTGAGCGTGGACAGAGTAAGTGGGGAAATTGAACCGGGAGATGCGTTGCACCAGTGGGTTCAGAAATCCACGCCATCGGCTTTCTTTGCATCCACGCAAACTCCGGCAGTGATGGGAAAATTCGCGGCCTTGGTCGGCTGGGTGCAAGGCCAGGGCCAGTTCATGCAGGCGGCGAAGGATGAATTTGCTCAAGTGGCAGACGGCTGGCTGGTGGCCTATGCGCAAGCGCACCCGAATCATGTCGTCGTCACGATGGAAGAACACGCGCCCCAGGCGCGAAGGAAGGTTCCGCTGCCAAATGTCTGTTTGCAGTTTGGAGTTCGATACACTGACACCTTCACGATGCTCAAGGAATTGGGTGGCCGATTTGTTTTGGAAACATGAGTCATGCCTAAAACCGACACCAGCGAGAAAGGTCTGGAAACGCTCATTTTTCAGGCAATGTCCGGGCGCACCGGGTTTGAGCCTGTGCCGGACACGTTGCAGGAAGTTTCGCCCACCGCCGCCGGCGGCACGGGCTGGCTGGCGGGTTGGCCGCGAGATTACGACCGCACCCACGCACTGGACACCGCGCAGCTTTTCGCTTTTCTTCAAGCCACGCAGCCGGAGGAATTGAAGAAGCTGGGCATTGCGAACTACGCCAACAAGTCGGACATCGCGCTGCTCAAGTTCCTGTCGCGGCTGGAAGGCGAGATAGGCAAGCGCGGGGTCATAGACGTGCTGCGCAACGGTCTCAAATACGGCGCGCTGGCGTTCGAGTTGTTCTACGGCACGCCTTCGGCTGGTAACACCAAGTCTGCTACTCTCCACGCACTGAACCGTTTCAGCATTACCCGGCAAGTCCGCTACAGCACGGACGAAACACGTCGGGCGTTGGATCTCGTCATCTTCATCAACGGCCTTTCCATCTCTACTTTCGAACTGAAGAATAGTCTCACCAAGCAAACGGTTGAGGACGCGGTGGAGCAGTATCGCCGCGATCGCGATCCGCGCGAGAAACTGTTCGATCTAGGCCGGTGTGTAGCACATTTCGCATTGGATGAGAGCGAGGTGATGTTTTGCACGCTGCTCAAGGGCAAGGCGTCGTGGTTTCTGCCGTTCAACCAGGGCTGGAACGATGGCGCGGGCAATCCGCCCAACCCGGACGGGCTCAAAACGGATTATCTCTGGAAGCACATCCTCACGCCGGGCGGGCTGACGGATATTCTGGAAAACTACGCGCAGATCGTTGAAACCAAAAACGAAAAGACCGGTCGGAAGAAGACGGTGCAGATTTTCCCGCGCTATCATCAACTGAGCGTCGTGCGCCTGCTGCTTGCGGACGTGAAGGAGAACGGTGGGGGGAAGCGCTACCTAATTCAAAACTCCGCCGGCAGCGGCAAGTCGAATTCCATCGCGTGGCTGGCGCATCAGCTCATCGGCCTGCGCAAGGACGAGCGGGACATTTTCGATTCCATCATCGTCATCACCGACCGCCGCCTCCTCGACCAGCAGATTCAGGCCACGATCAAGAAGTTTGCCCAGGTGGGTGAGACGGTCGGCCACGCGGAGCATTCCGGCGACCTGCGGAAGTTCATCGAAGCCGGCAAGAAGATCATCATCTCCACGGTGCAGAAGTTCCCGTTCATCCTGGACGAAATTGGGGACGAACATCGCAACCGTCGTTTCGGCATCATCATTGACGAGGCGCATTCGAGTCAGGGCGGCAAAACAGCGGCCTCGATGAGCGAGGCACTGTCCGACCCCGAAGACACCGTCAACGATGCGCTGCAAAAGCGGATGGAAGCGCGCAAGATGCTGACCAACGCCAGCTACTTCGCCTTCACCGCCACGCCCAAGCACAAGACGCTGGAAATGTTTGGTGAACCGTTGCCACCCGACGCCGAGGGAAAGGTGAAGCACAAGCCGTTTCATAGCTACACGATGAAGCAGGCGATCCAGGAGGGCTTCATCCTCGACGTGCTCAGGAGCTACACGCCGGTGGACAGTTACTACAAGCTGGTGAAGAAGATCGAAAGCGATCCGGAGTTCGACACCAAGCGGGCGAAGAAAAAGCTGCGGAAGTATGTCGAGAGCCACGACCACGCCATCCGGTTGAAGGCGGAGATCATGGTGGACCATTTCCATGAGCAGGTGCTGGCCTTGAACAAGATCGGCGGCCAGGCGCGGGCCATGGTGGTGTGCAACGGCATCGAGCGCGCCATCCAGTATTATCACGCCATCCGGGAATATCTGGTCGAACGCAAGAGTCCCTATCTCGCCATTGTCGCCTTCTCCGGCGAGCCGGAATATGGCGGCGCGAGGGTAACGGAGTCATCGCTGAACGGATTTCCGAGTGGCGACATCTCGGAGAAGATTCAGGAGGATCCGTATCGCTTTCTGATTTGCGCGGACAAGTTCCAGACGGGCTACGACGAGCCACTGCTCCACACCATGTACGTGGATAAAATCCTCTCCGGCATCAAGGCCGTGCAAACGCTCTCGCGTCTCAACCGCGCGCATCCGCAGAAGCATGATGTGTTCGTGCTCGATTTCATGAACAACACCGAGACGATCACCGAGGCATTTGCGGATTACTACCGGACCACGGTGTTGAGCGAGGAAACCGACCCCAACAAGCTCCACGACCTCAAGGCCACGCTGGACAACTATCAGGTTTATTTACCAGCACAGGTTGAAACGTTCGTGACGCTCTACCTCGAAGGCGCCGAACGCGACAAACTCGACCCGATTCTCGACGGGTGTGTGGCGCGATACATAGAAAAGCTCGATGAGGACGGACAGGTGGATTTCAAAGGCAAGGCGAAGGCGTTTGTGCGCGCTTACGATTTCCTTGCCTCGATCTTGCCCTACACCAACCGTGATTGGGAGAAGCTGTCCATCTTCCTGACATTCCTCGTTCCCAAATTGCCTGCGCCGGTTGAAGAGGATTTGGCCAAGGGCATCCTCGAAGCGATTGACATGGACAGTTACCGCGCCGAGAAAAAGGCAGCGCTCAAGATTTCCTTGCCTGACAGCGATGCGGAAATTGAACCTGTGCCGACAACCGGCGGCGGACGGAAGAGCGAACCGGAATTGGATCGGTTGAGCAACATCCTGAAGATGTTCAACGAGCACTTCGGCACGCTGTTCACTGATGCTGACCGGGTGGTGCAGCGGATCAAGAATGATGTTGCGCCCAAGGTTGCCGCAGACAGGGCTTACAAAAACGCGAAGCAGAACACCCCCAACACTGCGCGAATCGAGCACGACAAAGCCCTCGCACGGGTAATGTTATCGTTCCTCAAAGACGACACCGAAATCTACAAGCAGTTCGTCCAAAACGAATCATTCAAACGTTTCGTGACCGACATGGTGTTTGACCTGACCCAGTAGTAGGAATTCCCGCTTGACTTGGATCCTTTGTGTTTTTGGCAGAATTGCGACAGCTCGGGGCTAAAAAAAGTTGTCCCTTGTTCAGCCACCCCTCCCAGCACAATCGTCCCCACTCAGCAACGATTGGTCAATTCTGATAGCTAACCGAAAAGAATTACGACATTCCAACCCGCCCGCCCCATCACCTCCGTGAAGAGGCGACAGGGCGGGCAAAGAAACGACAACTGGTGAGTAATTGTCGTCAGCGGAATTAAACCGAGCGCAACTCCCGACACGCCTGCTGTTCTCGTTGGGCAGCCAGGTTGTTGCACCATTGAGGCAGGCAACTGATTTCGTGCAGGATGTCGGCGCCGAAGAACTCCCTCATCTGCACAGCCAACTGGGTTTTTGTGTTCTGCACCGTCCCTGGGCTCACTTTTAATCTCA
>JBKJSC010000280.1:0-43538 GCA_046593035.1 Limisphaerales bacterium
GACCTGCAGGGCAACGTGACGGATGCCTACGCGTACGACGCGTTCGGGGTGCTGATCCGCGCGACGGGCAGCACGCCGAACCTCTACCGCTACTGCGGCGA
This sequence comes from Limisphaerales bacterium, assembly GCA_046593035.1. Taxonomy (GTDB): domain Bacteria; phylum Verrucomicrobiota; class Verrucomicrobiia; order Limisphaerales; family JAYTXL01; genus JAYTXL01. Next base: position 102 of record JBKJSC010000280.1, read on the forward strand.
ACAGTATGATCCGGAGTTAGGATTCTATTATCTGCGAGCGCGGTATTCCAATCCGAACACGGGCCGGTTTTGGAATATGGATTCGTATGAAGGGAACAGTGAAGACCCGGGGAGTCTGCACAAGTATCTGTACTGCCATGCAGACCCCATAAATTACAACGACCCGAGTGGGCATTGTGACGGTATTATCGGCGCTATCACGAGTGTCTCAGTTCAAATCCAGTTGAGAACCGTTCAATTCGTGGCGGCTCATCCGGTTTACAGCGCGCTGGGTGGAGTCCTCGCGGCAGTCGCGTTTCCGCAGCTTGAAGCGATTCCTCCGGGCCATCCATCGCCGCTGGACGAAATGGGGCAAGTGGGTCGAATCATCCGACAAGCCATCGTCAAGGGTTTGGCGAAAACGATGATGCAAAAGCATCATCCGCTGCCGAAATTCCTTGGTGGTGACAAGGTTCAGAATTTTATTAAGATTCCAAGCCATGTTCACGAGGCATATCATAAAATCCTGCACGAACGACTTAAGGCAAAAGGCTTCACCCTCGGCGGATTGGGTGGGGTAGGGAATTCAGCCGACGATTGGGTGCAACACTTTCAAGGCAATCCAGGCAGTCAGCAGAAGGCTTTCGAGGCGGTTCTTGAGGCTGCGGTGGATATCGACGCTACCTTTCCGGATGAGATCGCTAAAACCGGCTCCACGATGACCCGAGCAGCATGGCAGATGATTATCGAAGGGAAATTTACGAACTATAAATGATCATGGACTTCTACCAATTGTCCTCCAAAAGCCCCAATCCGGAAACACCGGACAAAGCTTGGTATGCGGAAGCTCAACGCACTTTCCTTTGCAAAGGATGCTCGTCGGCGCGTGTGACCGGACAGCCTCTGGACGTTGTACTGCAAACAAAACCTGACAGATCGGCACTTAACTTCGTTCACGGGGTCTGCGTCGTCATCGCGACAAAAGCACTTCTCCAAGCACTGTTTCCTGAAGGCCCACAAGAATCACTACGCTTGGGAAAGGTGTTCGGTCCTGACCGAAAGGCGGTTGCCAGTTTTGTCACTATTATGAATCGAGAGCGCATCTTGGTCCGGGGGAACGAGCGCTCGACGTTCCGAGTTTGCCCAGACTGCCAGCGGGTTTGGTATTCGGCGATTGGAAAGCGATACATCCTCAAACGAGACATTGGGAACGCCAACGTTTATGAGCCACAGTATGGCGGTCTGGTCGTCTCCGAAGAAATCGCGCAACGAGTGATTGGTGGCAAATGGCGAAACCTCGTTATTCGTAAACTGGAATTGCGTGACGAAGCCATTGACGGACTTGACATTCCAGGCTGATCCGCAAGTGAACTCGCCGCGCCAACCAAAGTACCGACGGCCCGATTTGAACCGATGAACTTTCATATGACGGCAACCCATAGCAAGGCATGTGCCTCCTATTTGAGTTGGCGCTGGAGCAGCTTCACGTTACTGGCGTGCCCTGGCCCGAAGGCGAGGAGTTTTCACTTATCATTCCGAACGCTCCAACACACGGGCCACCCACATCCAGTGCTGTCCAGGTCAACCTCGGGAATCCTTTCACTGCTCACCGAAAGATCCCTGCCAACCGAGTTAGAAGCGCGACTGCGTCCAGCGATGTCGGCTTGTTTCATGGCAGTATTGTCCACAGGTGTCAAACGCCTTGAATGCCAACGTGGGAATTCCCAACACGAGAGTCTGCTGTTGGGTTTCGCTATTCAAGGCAGCCAACAACCGCGCATTACCTTGCAATCCAAGTCTTTTTAGGCCAGCGTCTGGTCATTAAATGAGCGCACGAGATATGGATTTTCCGTTGACCAAAACCCAACAGTTGTATCCCGCTGGGAGAGGGAGAAACGCTCGCCGCGCTTGGGCAAATCTGGCGCTGACGGCTGGGCGGTGGCGCGCGAATTTCAAGAAAACTTCCCACGGCTGTTCCCTCTCCCAGCGGGAGAGGGTGAGGGAGAGGGAGAGCGCTTCGCTGGCGCCGAGCGGCCACAGTTCTGTTTAATACGCTCTAGCTTGTCAGTGAACACGCTGAAGCCTGAACTCCAGCGGCCTCTTCCCACGTTGTTTTGCCGGTCTCAGCGCCTTGCCTTGGCGGAAAAAGTTGTGGTGACATTCCCGACGGCGATGATTTAATGACGCCCGATATTTTTGAATTATGGCTGAATTAAACGGAAATCTGCTGGTCGCCCAATCCGGCGGCCCCACGGCGGTCATCAACGCGAGTGTCGCCGGTGTCATCCAGGAGGCAGGTCGCCACGCGTGCATTGAGGAAATCTACGGTGGCCAGAACGGCATCCTCGGCATCTTGAACGAGGAATTGATCGACCTCGGCGACGAAAAGGCCCGGACCATCGAGGGCCTCAAGCACACGCCCGCCGCCGCGTTGGGTACCTGTCGCTACAAGATTGATTTCAAGAAGAAGCCGGAGAAGGCCGCGCAGGAAATGACGCGGTTGTTTGAAGTCTTTCAGGCGCACAACATCCGCTATTTTTTCTACGCGGGCGGCAATGATTCGCAGGACACCGCGCATAAGATTCACGAGCAGGCCATCGCGCGAGGCTGGGACCTGCGCGTCATCGGCGTGCCCAAGACGATCGACAACGACCTGCCGCACACCGACCACTGCCCGGGTTATGGCTCGGTCATCAAGTACAACGCGACGACCGTCATGGAAATCGCGGCGGATGTTGGCAGCATGGCCACCGACGATGGCGCATGCTGCATCATTGAAGTCATGGGCCGTGGCGCCGGTTGGATCGCGGGCGGCACGGTGCTGGCCAAACGCAAACCCGACGACGCGCCGCACATAGTTTTGCTTCCGGAAGTGCCATTTAACGAAGCGGCTTTCTTGGCGCGCGTCAGCGAGATTTCCAAGCGGCTGAAGTATTGCATCGTCGTCGTGGGCGAAGGGTTAAAGAACGCCGCCGGCGAAGAGATCGGCGCGGACAAGACGCGGGTGGACGCCTTCGGTCATCCGGTGCTTTCCGGCGCGGCGGAGCGCGTGGCGGAGATCGTGCAGGGCAAACTCAAGCTCAAGACCCGCACGGTGAAGCTCGGTTACGCGCAGCGGGCGGCGGCGCATTTCGCGAGCGAGACGGACGTGCTTGAAGCGGCGGCTTGCGGCGAGGCGGCGGTGAAAGCGGCGGTCGCGGGCCAGAGCGGTTTCATGGTGAAACTCGTGCGTACGCAGAACAGTCCTTATCAGTGGACGACCGGCCTGCAACCGCTGGGAGACATCGCGAACGTCGAGCATTTTATCCCGCGCGACTGGATCAGCGAGGATGGTTTTTTGCCGAATGAGAAGTTCGTGGAATACGCCCATCCGTTGATCGAAGGCGAGTTGCATTTGCCCACGGAAGGCGGCCTGCCCAAGTTCGCCGTGCTGGAGAAATCGCCCGTCGAGAAAAAGCTTCCGCTGCGGGGATAGCGTTCACTTGTCCAGGCAATCGCGGACAGTCTGGAGCAGCTTGTGTGGCGGGAAAGGTTTTTGCAGGAAATTGATTCCTTCTTTCAACGCCAGATCCGCTCCGGCGAACTCCGGGCTGTATCCACTTATGTAAATGACTTTGAGGTTCGGCCGTTTCGCCCGGAGTTGTTCGGCCAGTTCGTGCCCGGTCATGCCGTCGGGCATCATCAGGTCGGTCAGCAACAAGTCGATCTCCGCCGCGTGTTCTTCCCACACGGGGAGCGCCTTCACACCGGAGGCGGCTTCCAGCACACGGTAGCCGTGCTTGCGGAGCATGATGAGCGCGAGGTGGCGCAAGGCCGGTTCATCTTCGACGACCAGAATGGTCTCCGTGCCGCCGAGCACCTTGCGCGTCTCCTGCGAAAACGAGGTCGCATTCGAGGCGGCGGCGGGCAGAAACACCTTGAAGGTGGTGCCGGTTCCCACTGTGCTATCCACTTCGATCCATCCTTGGTGCTGTTGGACGATGCCGAATACCGTGGCCAGACCGAGGCCGGTGCCTTTGCCGACATCCTTGGTGGTGAAAAACGGCTCGAAGATGTGCTCGAGATGCTCCGGCGCAATGCCGCTCCCGTTGTCCTGAACGCTCAAGGAAACAAAGCGGCCCGCGCACGCGTCCGGATGCCGCGGCGCTTGTTCGGCGTTGAGTTCCACCACCGCAGTCTCGATGGCGAGTCGTCCGCCCTTGGGCATGGCGTCGCGCGCATTGACGGAGAGATTCAGGAGGATTTGGTGGATCATGCCCGCGTCCGCCACGGCGAATGGCAGGGCGGGGGCGAAGGCGCATTGCAGGGTGATGTTCTCTCCGATGATACGCTGGAGCATCTTGGTGATTTCGCGGATTGACTCATTTAAGTCCAGCGCGCGCAGAGTCATCTGTTGTTTGCGGCTGAAGGTGAGCAACTGACGGGTCAAATCGGCGGCCCGTTCCCCGGCGCTGTAGATTTCCCGGAGCTGCTCGGCGGTTTTCCCGGGCAGGCCGGTCTGGGTCAGCAGGAGTTGCGAATAGCCCTGGATGATGGTTAGCAGGTTGTTGAAGTCATGCGCCACGCCGCCGGCGAGCTGGCCGATGGCGTCCATCTTTTGGGACTGACGCAACTTTTCCTCCAGTTCTTTGCGCTCGGTCACGTCCATGAAAATGCCCTGGATGCCGATGATCTCTCCGTCCGCATTGCGCAGCGGCGCCTTCAACACTTGTATGAAGCGGGTTTTGCCGGCAAGGAAGCGGTTCTCCTCCACCTGTTCCAAGACCTCGCCGGTTTCCATCACCCGGCGGTCGTCGTCCCGGTATTTCTGGGCTAAGTCAGCCGGGGCGATCTCAAAGTCGGTCTGGCCGAACACTTCATTCAGCGGTTTGCCCACCGCCGCGCAAAAGCTCGCATTGGCAAAGGTGAGCCGCCCTTCCCGGTCTTTGCGGAACACACTTAGCGGCAGGTGCTCCACCAACGACTGATACAAAGCCTCCGAATCCCGCAGCGCCTCCTCGGTTTTCTTCAGTTCCGTTATGTCCTGCACGGTGCCGACCATTTTCATGGGCTGGCCGGACTGCTCGTCAAACAGGAGTTCCGATTGTTCGTGTACGATCCGTTGCGCGCCGTCGGGCAGGACGATCCGGTGAACGAAATTGTAAGGTTGCCGATCCCGGACGGCTTGGCTCATGGCGGCCTGGATGCGCGGGCGATCTTCCGGATGCACCGCGCGGAAGAAGTTTTCATTGGAGACTTCGATTTCGCCGGGTTGATAACCGAAGATGCGAAAGACTTCGTCTGACCAGCGCAACCGGTTGTGACCCGCGTTGTCGAGGTTGCCGAGATCCAATTCCCAGTTCCCCAGCCGGGCAATGCGTTGCGCGTCGGCGAGCCGCGCCTCGCTTCGCCGCAATTGTTCCTCCGCCTGCTTGCGCTCGGTGATATCGAGCGTGATGCCCACCAGTCCGGTGATCTTCCCGTCGGCATCCCGCAAGGGCACCTTGGTGGTGGAAAACCAGCCGCGTCGGCCTTCGATCGCGTACGGCTCCTCGCGGCCCATGATTGGTTTTCCCGTGGCCACCACGGTCCGGTCGTCCGCCGCAAACGGTTCGGCGATGTCGCGGGGGAACAACTCGAAGACCGTCTTGCCCAGGACGTCGGCCACACTGCCAAAGCCGAAGAACTGGACGGTGGGGAAGTTGGCGAGGAGGAAACGACCTTCCGTGTCCTTCAGGTAGATGTAGTCGGGCACGTTGTCGATCAAGGCGAGCAACAACGTTCGTTCCCGCGCCAGCACCGCTTCCGACAGGTGGCGGCGGCGGAGTTCCGAGGCTTCTTGGAGCGCGCGTTTCACGGCGGCGGGGAGCCGGTCGAGCTTCTGTTTGAGCAAATAATCCGTCGCGCCGTGTTGCAGGCATTTCACCGCCTCCTCCTCGCCCAGCGAACCGGAAATCAATATCACCGGCGTTTCGGGGTGCTGCCCGCGCACCAGCTTCAGGGCGGAGATGCCATCGTAGCCAGGAATGTTGTAGTCGCACAGAATCACGTCAAACGCTTCCCCCGCCAGCGCGGAGGCGAACTGTGTCTGGCTGTCCACACGGACGATGTCGCAGTCCAAACCGCCCGCTTCCAGTTTGTGCTGGATGATCTCGGCATCTTGTGCGTGGTCTTCGAGATGCAGGATGCGGATGGGAGTGGGCATGGGTGAGGAGTTATGAGGGATGAGTTATGAGGTAAGAAGGCCGAAGGCTTAACGATATTTCATTCCCATCACTCGTAATTCATAACTCATAGCTGTCAATTCTTTACCGTGCTTCCCGGCGGCGGCTCATTGAGGATGGCCCAGAACGCGCCCACCTGTTTCACCGCTTCGACGAATTCCAAGAATTTCACCGGCTTGACCACGTAGCCGTTGACGCCGAGTTGATAGCTCTTGACCAAATCCTGCTCTTCACGCGACGAGGTCATCACGACGACTGGAATGAGCTTGAGCGCCGGGTCGCCCTTGATTTGGCGCAAGACTTCCAGTCCATCGACCTTGGGCATTTTCAAATCCAGCAGCACGACGACGGGCTGTTCATTGGTGCGCCCCGCGAATTCGCCGCGGCGATAGAGGTAGTCGAGCGCCTCGGCACCGTCGCGGACGTGGCAGACGTTGTTGGCCAGGTTGTAGGCGGCGAGCGCGTCGAGTGCCAGTTCCGCGTCGCGCGGGCTGTCTTCGACGAGCAGGATGCGTTTGAGATTGGGCATGGCGAATTAAGAGTTAGGAATTAAGAGTGAAGAATTAGGAGCCAGGAGTTGAGGCGGGGAAAGGTTTTCCGCGTTTCGAGGTCAACAGGATTGAAGAAAGGATTTTGGTAATTTGCTCCGTTTCATTGAGAAGTTCGGCGAGCAGCACGGGAGATACGAGTCCAGCCTCCGCGACCAATCGCAGCCAATAAGCGGCCTCCCGGATTTCTTTATGAGCAATGGAAAGCTTCGCAATGAAGTCCGCTTTGCTCTGCCCGCCCTGCGCCTCGTGAACATTCGCGCCCACCGAGGTCGCGGAGCGCAACAATTGTTTTCCCAAAATGCGTCCCACATCGTCCTTCTGGACAACGCGGTAGAGCTTTATCACTCGTAGCGAGTAAGCCACCGTCCGTTCCAGAATTAAAGACTTGGTGCTTCCCATAACATTTCACTCTTAACTCTTAATTCTTAACTCATCACTCGTCACTCTGTTTCCGAAGTGTAAAATAAAACGTCGCGCCCTTATTCAGTTCGCCCTCACCCCACACGCGCCCACCGTGGCGGGCAATGATTCGATGCACCGTGGCCAGGCCGATGCCGGTGCCTTCAAAATCTTCGGCCCGGTGCAGCCGCTGGAACACGCCAAAGAGTTTGTGCGCATATTGCATATCAAATCCCGCGCCGTTGTCGCGCACGAAGATGATGACCCGCCCGTTCTCCTCGCCCGCGACGCCGATCTCGATCTGCGCCGGGTCGCGCGGGCGGCTGTATTTCACGGCGTTGCCCAAGAGATTGGCCAGCACCTGCCGGATCATGGCCCGATCCCCCATGACCGGCGGCAAGGGGGCAATCTGCCAGGTAATGTTCCGGCCTTGGGTGGACATTTCCAGGCTCTTGAGTGTGTCTTGCACAAGCTGATCCAGCGGGAAACGCGTTTCAATCATCTCCGCCCGGCCCATGCGCGAAAAGGCAAGCAAGTCATCGATCAACTCGCCCATCTCCACGCTGGCTTCCGTGATCACCTGCAAATAACGGCGGGGTTTTTCGGCCAACTTGCCGCTCGTGGTCCGGTGCAGCATTTCGACATAGCCTTGAATGTGGCGCAGCGGCGCACGCAGGTCGTGCGACACGGAATAAGAGAAGGACTCCAGTTCTTTGTTGGCGGCATGAAGCGCTGCGGTGCGCTCCTCCACCCGGCGTTCCAAATGGACGTTGAGGGTGCGGATGGCTTCCTCCGCCTGCTTGCGTGTGGTGATGTCGGTGAACATCGAGATCAGCACTGGCTCGCTCTCGCCGGCCAGGTCAATCAGCTCCATCGAGACCAGCACGTCGCGCAGTTCGCCGTCCTGGCGGCGGTAGCGCGTTTCGTGGTCGTGGATCGCGCCGGCCTTGAGCAGTCTTTCCACCACCACCGCCCGGTCCTCCGGTTTGGCCCACAGCTTGAGGTCCAGGATGCTCTTGCCGATGAGGTCCTCCCGCGCCTGCCCGATGAATTCGCAGAAACGATCATTCACTTCAATCAGCCGGCCCGCCGCGACGGTGTTGACGCTGATGGCCGCCGGGCTGGCGCGGAAGATCGTGGCCAACCCGGCCTGCGACTCGCGCAACGTCTCCTCCGCCGTCTCGCGCTCCGTGACATCCCAGAAGATGCCCTGCACCCCGGTAACCTTGCCGGTCGTGTCCACGAGCGGCGTCTTGATCACCTCCATGAAGAGCCGCCCCTGGCCGGGCGTGACGTGCTCTTCGACGACCGTGTAAAGCTGGCGCGACTCCATGACCCGCTGGTCGTCCGCCTGATACTTGGCAGCGAGCGCGTCGGGAAACAGGTCGAAGTCCGTCCGCCCGATCACCTCCTCGCGTACCCGGCCGATCGTGTCGCAGAAGCGCTGGTTCACAAACGTGAACCGGCCGTCGCAATCCTTGCGGAAGACGTTTTGCGGCAGGTTCTCGACCAGCGAGTGATACAGCAGCTCCGCCGCGCGCACTGCGGCCTCCGACTGCTTACGCTCGGTGAGGTCAAAGATCACCATGCGGCAGTGGCCGTTCACGCCGGAGTTCGCCGGGACCAGGACGCCTTCGAGCCGCGCGCGACGCGGAGGTGCGCCGACTTTGGGCAGCGTGACTTCGCAGGTGCGCTTCGCCTCGCCGGGGGTGCTGGCTTGGAACGCGGCGCGGAACGCCGAGCGCGATTCCGCGTCGAGGAATTTGCTGAACGGCTGTCCAATGAGCTGTGCGCGGTTCACGCCGAGATAGGTGGCGGCGGTCAGGTTGGCCTCGCGGATGTTGCCTTTCGCGTCGAGCGTGAGGTAGCTGACCGGGGCGAAGTCGTAGAGGTCGGTATATTTCTGCGTGCTGGCTTCCAGCGCGGTGCGCGCATGAACCAGCTCCTCGTTCTGCATTTCCAGTTCGACTTGGTGGACCTGCAACTCATGCACCAGCCGCTGCGGGTCTCCACCGCCCGGCGGCGCGGCCTCGGCCTTTGCCTTGGGCAGTTTCGCTTCCGCGCGCTGGCGCAGGCTGGCCTGAGGGCTGGTCATGCGGTTGTTAGTCATAATGCTCCGGGGCGACCTTTCCAAAAAGACCAGCAGGCGAAGCAGCTGTAGTGTGAAGCCACTCTCTGACGGGAAGCGAGATTAAACCAATACCTTGCAGCTTGGGCGGCGATGCATTTGGGCTATTGTTCAGCCGGAACCAGGCAGTTGAGCCACGGATTGAACACTGATGGCCGACACGTTGGTCACAGATTCGGTTTTAAGGCGGGCACACTATCCGGTGGGTTGTCCTCACAGCAAAACAACCTAACGAACGGACTTCTCTGTCCGTGTTTCATCCGTGTTTCATCCGTGGCTGAAGAATTGTTCCGGTTCAGGCTACGTGCCGCATTCCCCCAATCCTGAAGGGTTCCGGTTCGGCCAGGCGTGCTGTCCTCAACGGCGTTCGAGGCCGCGACGGCGGAACCACCCTCTCCCCACATCCGATGAGGGGAGAGGGCAGGGTGAGGGGTGTCCGTCGCCAGGCAATGCACCGATCTTCAGTGCGAACTGGCATTACAACTTCTCCGCGCGCACGAGCAGCACGGGGATTTGCGCCTCGTGCCGCACTTTCGAGATGGTGCTGCCGAAAATCAAATCGCCCAGGAGCCGGTGGCCGTGCGTGGTCATCGCGATGAGGTCGCACTGCTCGCGCTCGGCGGCCTTGAGGATTTCAGAAGACGGGTCGCCCAGCGAGAGGTGCGTTTGCACGTCAAGCCCCTCGGATTTCATGCGGGCGGCAGTGGCTTCGAGATAGGCTTGGTCCGACTTCATCTCCTCGGACTCGGCGAGCTGGAGCTGGTCAAAGTTGCGCGCGACCCAGCCGTCAGCTACGTGGACGAGCAGGAGTTGTGAACGGAAATGTTTCGCCAGTTCGGTGACGTGCGGCAGCAGGCTTTCATCCGCGCGGGTGTTTTCGAGAGCGACGAGGATTTTGCGATACATAGGGATAGGGGAATTGTTTAGCCACGGATGGAACACGGACGAAACACGGATGGGAAATTATCAGGAAGGCAGGAAGTCTGGAAAAGAGCGACAGGGTCACAGCTTTCTGCTTTCCTGCCATCCTGATTTAAGTCCGTGTTCATTCCGTGTTTCATCCGTGGCCCGTTCATTTGGAGCGGCCCGCTTCCAGATCGTTCCAGCCGCCCCACGGGTGCGTCCAGGTTTTTGTTTTCCAGCGGTAAAGAAAATGCACGCAGGTCCCCGCGCTAGCCAGACCGGCGAGCGTCCACCAGAACCCGCTTCGTTCATGGAACAACGCGCCACTGACGAGGATGCCGGTCCATTTGAGGATCCGAAACCAGACCGGTTGCGCGCGGCGTGAAAAGGCGACGCGGGCTTCGCGGCGGAGGGCTTGGGCAAGGGTGTTCATATCACGCTCCGAAGAGCAGCTTGGTGATGCCGAAGGTATCGGCGAGCAGCTTTACGTTCAGCACGATGATGATGATGGCGGTGATCCACGCGAGGAGCTTCACCCACGCCGGGTTCGCGAACTCGCCCATCTTGCGGCGGTCGCTGGTGAACATCACCAGCGGAATCACGGCGAACGGCAGTTGCAGGCTTAAAATGACCTGGCTCAACACCAGCATGTCGGTCGTCTTCTCCTCGCCGTAGAGGCCGATGACGATGATCGCTGGCACGATGGCGATGAGCCGCGTGATGAGCCGCCGCAGCCACGGGCGCAGGCGGATGTTGAGGAAGCCTTCCATCACGATCTGCCCGGCGAGCGTGCCGGTGAGCGTCGCGTTCTGGCCGCTCGCCAGCAGCGCCAGGGCGAACAGCGTGCTGGCCACCGAGACGCCGAGCACGGGGGAAAGGAGTTTGTGCGCGTCCTGGATTTCCGTAACCTCGTGCGCGGTGCCGTGGAACGCCGCGGCGGAGACGATGAGGATGGCGGCGTTGATGAAGAGCGCGAACATCAGCGCCACGGTCGAGTCAATCGTGGCGAACTTGATCGCCTCGCGCCGGCCCGTGGGCGTCGGCTCGTATTTGCGCGTCTGCACGATGGAGGAGTGGAGGTAGAGATTGTGCGGCATCACGGTCGCGCCCAGGATGCCGATGGCGATGTAGAGCATCTCCGGGTTGCGGATGATTTCCAGCTTCGGCACGAATCCGCCCAGCACCGCCGCCACGTCCGGCCGGCTGAAAATGATGACCGCGAGGAAGCAGCCGCCGATGGTCAGGATGAGCGTGATGACCAGCGCCTCCACGTAACGGAAGCCGCGGTTTTGCAGGTAGAGAATCACCAGCACGTCGAGCACGGTGACGCAGACGCCCCAGATGAGCGGCAGGCCGAAGAGCAAATTTAGCGCGATGGCCGAACCGACCACTTCCGCGAGGTCGCACGCGCAGATGGCCACTTCGCACAGCAGCCAGAGCACGATGGCCACGGGCTTCGAGTAATGGTCGCGGCACGCCTGCGCCAGATCGCGGCCGGTGACAATGCCGAGTTTGGCGCAGAGCGATTGCAAGAGGATCGCCATCAGATTCGAGATAAGGATGACCGAGAGCAGCGTGTAGCCGAACTTCGAGCCGCCCGCGAGGTCCGTGGCCCAGTTGCCGGGATCCATGTAGCCGACGGCCACGAGGTAGCCCGGCCCGGAGAAGGCGAGCAGCTTGCGCCAAAAGCCAAAATGCTTCGGCACGGGAATGGTGCCATGCACTTCCGGCAAACTGGGCGACGCGCTGGGCAGGCGCCAGCCTGGCTCGGGCGCGATGGGTTCAACTTTCTCTGCGTTCATAACGACACGGGTTCAATTTCAGTTTTCAAACGGACGGTTTCAAAACCGCCACGACAGGCCGACGAAGGGATTCCAGTCATCGGCCGTGCGGGTCACGCCGAGGTTGATGCCGGCGTCGAGCTGGAGATTCTTCGTGAGCGCGTAGGTGAGACCGAGATCGACGGTGCCAACCCAACTGGAACCGCGCTCGGCGCTGACGCTGCTGAAAAATTCCACGTAGCCGCCGAGCTTCCCGACGATGTCGTGGCCGAAGGTGACGGTGTTCACGAACTCCGGGTGGTAGCCGCTGCTGGCTCCGTCACGGACGAGGTCGAGCTGCGTCATCAAGCCCAGGCCCCAGCCGGCGGGGAGTTCCACCGCGAGCGGCAAGATGAGTCCGCCTTCGACGGAATGGTTGCCGAGTCCGTCCTGGTTGGTGGGCAGCTTGACGTAAGGCATGAGCGCGAAGGCGGTTTTCCCGCCGTCGTTGCCCCAGAGATTCCACTTCACGCGCGTCACGATGTCGCCGAAGCCGCGTTGCTTCGAGACGCCGGCGGCGGGGTCGGAGGTGTGAACGTAGTTGTAGGTCGGGAGGATGAGTTGGAGGTCCACGCTGTTGCACAGGCCGACCTTGAGGTTCACCGGCCCGACGTTCCAGGTGCGGACAAGGGTGCCGTCGCGGGCGGGGTTGTGCTGGTCGTAGGTGTAGTTGGCGAGATCCATCTCGATCTGAAAATGGCCAGCGTCCACCGTGAAGGGGCTTTCCGTCTTGTCGGGACGGTCGGTGGTCATTTCGCGGAGCGATTCGGGCGGCGTGGGATGGAACAGGGAAAACGACCGCTTGTCCGGCGGCGCGCTGGCGGGCGTGGCGTCGGCAGCATTTGCCGGCACGGACACCAGGCAATGAAGTGCTGCCACGGTCGCGAGGAAGGACAAGACGTTTCTCATGCAGTCGCGAACATAGCCGTGTAAATGATTGAGTCAAGAAATAAAATTAGACACGTCTAAGTTTCTAAACTAGACCAAACTCAGTTTGAAAACGCAACAAGATGGGCGCGGTTGTAATAATGAATCAGTCCGGAGATGTCGCCGGAGCGCGCCCGGTTCTGTTGGACGAACCGGCCCGGCGCGCAGTAAGCTCTTCCTTGATGCGACCTTTGGACATTCAGCAGATTGGCGACGAACTGGCCATCAAATGGGATGACGGCGTGGAGAGCTTTGTGAAGTTGGAGGGATTGCGCCGTTACTGCCCCTGCGCGGGCTGCAAAGGCGAAGTGGACATCATGGGCAACCTGTACAAGAACCCCGACCAGCCGCTGCCGCCGTCGGCATTCCAACTCGTGCGCGTGGCCAATGTCGGCGGCTACGCCATCCAACCGTTCTGGGGCGACGGCCATTCCTCGGGCTTGTTCGCGTTCGATTACCTGCGCCGAGTGGCGGAAGCGGCGGGTTGAGCGCACGCCTGCGGCCTGTGTTTGAACAGGCGCGGCCAGCCGCAATATCCCAGGGTCTTTCGTTGTGTGAGCGCAGGACGTTGGAGTTCAAGCTTTAGCTTGTTCCCCACCGGAAACAACCTGAAGGTTGAACTCCAACGCATTGAGCCGCCAATTCAAATGACCCTGCCAATGTCTCACTGTTGGGTAATTTTTTCTTCACTCCCGCGCGGGGCTTGCCTACGCTGCCGCACCTTATGAGTTCAAAGATTTTGAAAATCGCCGCGCTCGCGGGCGACGGCATCGGTCCCGAAGTCATGCGCGAGGCGATCAAAGTGCTGCGGGCCGTCGAGAAAAAGTTTTCGCTCAAGCTCGAAATCACCGAAGCGCCCGTTGGCTGGGCGGGCATTGATGCCGCCGGCAAGGCTTTGCCCGATGCCACGCTGACGTTGTGCAAGCAGTCCGATGCGATTCTCTTCGGCTCCGTTGGTTTGCCGGATCGTGATCCGACGATTCCGAAAGAGGAGCGTCCGGAGCGCGCCGCGTTGCTGCGCATCCGCAAGGAGTTTGGCTTGTTCGCGAATTTGCGTCCGGTGCAATTGCCCAAGGCGCTGGCCCACGCTTGTCCTTTGCGGCCCGAACGCCAGGGCGATGGCATCGACATCCTTGTGGTGCGCGAGTTGACCGGCGGCATGTATTTCGGCCAGCCGAAGAAGACCGAGCAAATTCTGCAACCCGACCAGTCGGATGGCAACTTGCACCCGATCCATCGAGCCATCGACACAATGGTTTATACGACTCCGGAGATTGAGCGCATCGCGCATGTCGCCTTTCGCGCGGCGCAAAATCGCCGCGGCAAAGTCACCAGTATCGACAAGGCGAATGTGCTCGAGAACGGCGTGCTCTGGCGCGATGTGGTGACGCGCGTCGGCCAGCAATACCCCGGCGTGACGCTGGAGCACATGTTCGTGGATAACGGCGCGATGCAGCTCATGCTCAAACCGACGCAGTTCGACGTGATGCTTTGTGAAAATATGTTTGGGGACATTCTCAGCGACGAAGCGGCGGCGCTCGCCGGTTCGCTGGGCATGTTGCCCAGCGCCAGCCTCGGCGCGACGAGTGGCGAACACACGTTCGGTTTCTATGAGCCGGCGGGCGGCACCGCTCCGGACATCGCGGGGAAAAACCTGGCGAATCCAATCGCGCAAATTCTTTCGGTGGCGATGATGTTCGAGTTCACGTTCAAAAACCTCGCCATTCGCAATGCCATTGTGGAAGCCGTCGGGAAGGTCATCGACCGGGGCCTGCGCACGGGCGATATTTACACGCCCGCTGATCCTACCGCGCAAAAGGTCGGCACGCGCGAAATGGGCGATGCCATTGTGGCGGCGCTTTGAGTCCCGCGATTCCCAATTCCACCGCCACCGCCGCCAAAGTTGTTGAGGCCGACCGGGCAAATGCTGATTGAATGATTGCGCGCGGCGGGGGAAACCCGTAAGAAAATTGAAAACGCCCAGTTTACCTGGGCACGAAATCTATTAACTGAATGAAGCTAAATAAATATTTCCACTTTGCAGGGCGCGCGTTCGCCCCGTTCATTTTGTCGTCCGTGATTTTCTGCGCGCTGGCCGGCAGTGCAGCGGACGGCGGGGACAGCCCGCGCGCCACGGCCGTGGACCAAATCAAAGTGGCGAAGGATTTCAAGGTCGAGCTGCTCTACAATGTGCCTAAGGACAAGGACGGCTCGTGGGTCAACTTATGCATGGATCCCAAGGGCCGGCTCATCACGTCGGATCAGTACGGTTTTCTTTACCGCATCACGCCGTCGCCGGTGGGTGGACTCGCATCGGACACGAAAGTTGAAAAGATTGACCTGGAAATTGGCCACGCGCAGGGATTGCTCTACGCGTTTGACAGTCTGTATGTGATGGTCGCGGATGATGCCTACCAGGGACGCGGGCTGTATCGCGTGCGAGACACGGATGGTGATGACCGTTTCGACAAAGTGGAGTTCCTCCGCAAGCTCGAAGGTGGCGGTGAGCACGGGCCACATGCCATCCTGCTCAGTCCGGATGGCAAGTCGCTGACGGTCATCATCGGCAACCAGACGAAACTCACGGAACTGGCCGGCTCGCGCGTGCCGCCGATCTGGAGCGAGGATCATTTGTTGCCGCGCATGGCGGACGGGCGCGGTTTCATGAAAGGCGTGCTGGGGCCGGGCGGTAAGATTTACAAGGTGTCCCCCGACGGCAAGGATTGGGAACTTTACTCGGTCGGTTTCCGCAACGAATTCGACGGGGCGTACAATCGCCAGGGCGAATTGTTCACCTATGACGCCGACATGGAATGGGACATGAACACGCCGTGGTACCGGCCCACGCGCGTGTGTCTCGTCACCAGCGGCAGTGAATTTGGCTGGCGCAACGGCACGGGCAAATGGCCGCCCTACTACGCGGACACGTTGCCGGCGGTGCTCAACATCGGCCCCGGTTCGCCGACGGGTGTGGCGTTTGGTTATGGCGCGAAGTTCCCGGCGAAATACCAGGACGCGCTGTTCATCTGCGACTGGAGTTACGGAAAACTTTACGCCGTCCACCTCACGCCCGATGGCTCGTCGTACAAGGCCGAGAAGGAAGAATTCATCGCCGCGTCACCGCTGCCGCTCACGGACATCGTCGTCAATCCGAAAGACGGCGCGGTTTATTTCACCATCGGTGGGCGCAAGACGCAGTCGGGTCTTTACCGTGTCACGTACACCGGCAAGGAATCTACCGCGCCGTCGAAGGGCGATTCCAAAGGGGCTGCCGCGCGCGCCATTCGGCACAAGCTCGAAGCATTCCACGGCCGCAAAGATATTGATGCGATCAAAACCGCCTGGCCGTATCTAGGCGACAAAGACCGCTTCATCCGCACCGCCGCGCGCGTGGCCATCGAGTCGCAAGCACCGATCCTCTGGCAGGAGCGCGCCTTGAACGAAAAGAATCCGCAGGCGTCGATCACCGCGCTGGCCGCGCTCTCACGCGCGAGTGTTCGTGACGAATTTCACCGCCAGCCGGCCGATCCACAGCCCGATCCGATGCTGCAATCACGCGTTTTGGACGCACTGGGCCGGATTGAGTGGAACAAGCTCACCGATCCGCAACGGTTGGAATTGATTCGCGCGCACGCGCTGGCTTTCATTCGCCTCGGCCCGCCGGACGCGGCCACGGCGCAGCGGGTCGCTGCAAAGTTTGATCCACATTACCCGGCGACGAGCCGCGAGATGAA
Source organism: Limisphaerales bacterium (assembly GCA_046593035.1). Classification (GTDB taxonomy): domain Bacteria; phylum Verrucomicrobiota; class Verrucomicrobiia; order Limisphaerales; family JAYTXL01; genus JAYTXL01. The sequence continues at coordinate 16,746 of JBKJSC010000280.1, forward strand.
CGCCGAGTTGTGCAACCTGCTGGTCTATCTGCAAGCGCCCAGCGCCGCCGCGAAGACGATGGCCCTGCTGGCCCAGGCACCGACGCAGGAAGAACAATTGGAATATGCCAAGGCACTGCGGATGCTCAAAACCGGGTGGACGCCGGCCCAGCGCAAGGACTACTTCTCGTGGTTCCTGAAGGCGGCGAGCTACCGCGGTGGTGCGAGCTTCGGAGCGTTCGTCGCCAACATCAAGACCGAGGCGGTGGCGAATCTGCCGGAAGCGGAGCGCGCGGAGTTGCAGCCAATCATCGACGCCCAACCGTCGCAGAAGTCGCCGCTGGAAGTGATGGCTTCCGCGCTCGCAGGCCGGACGCTGGTGAAGGAGTGGACGGTGGATGATCTCGCGCCGCTGATGGAGAAGGGACTCAAGGGACGCAATTTCGAGCGGGGCCGCAAGATGTTCGGCGCGGCGGCGTGCTTCGCCTGTCACCGGTACGACAACGAAGGCGGATCGTTCGGGCCGGATCTGACCGGCGTGGCGGGACGTTTCAATCCGCGCGATCTGCTCGAATCCATCATCCTGCCGAGCAAGGAAGTCAGCGATCAATATGCACCGGTGGTCATCACGAAGAAGGACGGCACGACGGTCACGGGCCGCATCATCAATCTGCATGACGACACGCTGCACGTCAGCCCCAACATGTTTGATCCAAACGAGCTCGTGACTGTGAGCGCGAAGCAGGTGAAATCCATCGAGCCGTCAAAAGTTTCGCCGATGCCTGAAGGCCTCATTTATATGCTCAACAAAGATGAGATTCTCGATCTGATGGCCTACCTGCTTTCGCGCGGCGACCGCAACCACAAGATGTTTCGTTGAGCCACGACGCTCAATAGGCAGAGCCTTCTTTTGTCATCTCTATCTCTCCAACGGCCGCTCAAAGAATATTCGCCGCCAGTTCCGCCAGTTCGGAGCGCTCACCTTTTTGGAGTTCGATGTGCGCGGCGATGGCTTGCTCGCGGAATTTGCTGATGATGTAGTTGAAGCCGTTCGACGACGAATCGACGTAGGGATTGTCGATCTGGTAGGGATCGCCGGTGAAGATGATCTTCGTGCCGTTGCCAACGCGCGTGATGATGGTTTTCACTTCCAGCGGCGTGAGGTTCTGCGCCTCGTCGATCACCATGAACTGGTTCGCGATGCTCCGTCCCCGGATGTAGCTCAACGCTTCCACGACGATGGTGCCGCTGCGCATCAAGTCCGTGCTGCGCCGATGGTCGTGCCCCATGTTCAGATCGCTCAACAACTCCAGCGCGTCATGGATGGGTTGCATCCACGGGCTTAATTTTTCCTCCAGCGTGCCGGGCAGAAAGCCCAGCTCCTTGCCCATTGAGATGGTAGGCCGCGCCACGATGAGCCGGCGGAATTCGCGATCCATCACGGTGCGTTTCAAGCCGGCGGCCATCGCCATGAGCGTCTTGCCGGTGCCGGCCTTGCCCATGAGCGTGACGAGCTTGACGCGGTCGTCCAGCAGCGCGTCGAAGGCGAAGTGTTGCTCGCGGTTGCGCGGTTTGATGCCCCAGACCCCTTCGCGGCAATCGATGATGGGCACCAGCTTCGTGCCGGTGGGATCAACCTTGGTCAGGGCGGTGCGCTTGGGGTTGGCCTCCTCGAACAGCGTGCAATACTCGTTCGGAAAATAGCGCTGGCCGGCGGGGAGTTCCAACTCTTCATTCGTGCGGAACTTCGCCATCAGCTCGGCGCTCACGGATTTTTCCAGCATGCCGGTGTAGAGGTCCTTGAGCTGGATGCGGTCGGTCTCATAATCCTCGGCGGGCAGGCCGAGCGCGTCGGCCTTGATGCGGAGGTTGATGTCCTTGGTGACGAGCACGGTGGAAACTTTCGGCTCGGCCTGCTGCACATGCAGCGCCAGCGCCACGATCCGGCTGTCCACGGTGTTGCTGCCGATGGTGGGAACCGGGGCGCCGTTTTTTTCATAAAAAATGATCCGCAACCGTCCGCCGTTGGCGAGCGTCACACCCTTACTGAGGTGGCCCTGGCTGCGCAGGCCGTCCAGCATCCTCGAAATCGCGCGGGCGTTCTGGCCCAGCTCGCTCGACTCGCGCTTGAAACGGTCGATCTCCTCAATCACCTCGATGGGGATGAGGACGGAGTTTTCCTTGAAGTTGAGGACGGAGTTGGGGTCGTGGAGGAGGACGTTGGTGTCGAGGATGTAGTTCTTCACAATGAATAAGGCAAAACGGCGGAGGAGTGCAGCGGAACGTGACTGGGGGTGAGGTTCATTTCTTAATTTTCGCCATGCGCGCGTGCCAGTCTTGCAAGTGCGTGTGCGCTGCCGGCAGTTCGTAATGCCCGGAGTAAAGAAAGTTGCCGAGGATTCCGTAAAGATCGAAGTCCACGAAGTGCGGCCGCGCACCGAGCAGGAACGGTTTGCCAGCGAGCATCTGCTCCAACGGCAGCAAGCGGCGGCTCAAATCTTCGAGCAGGGCGGGTTGCTGGGCGTGCCACGCGTCGAGACAGCCGCGGCCGAACTTGCGCTCCTTGTGGCGGAGGAACGGGAGCCGGTCGGCCTTTGGCACGAATTCCGTCCAGTAAATGTCGTTGAGCCGAAAACCCAGGTCCTCGATTTCGTTTTCGATGTAACGCCAGAGAATCGTCTGGAGGCCGCGGAGTTCATCCGGAAAGAGGCCGAGTTGCAATTTATTGTCGAGATACTTGGCGATCACTTGCGACTGTTCGTCCGTTTCGAAGATCACCGCGCGCCCATCGCGCACGATCGGAACTTGGTAATAACGTTCCCGCGTGAGTTTCCAGATCAGCGATCGCTCGCCGCTGGGGACGTGGGTAATTTTGAAACGGACGCCGGAGTATTCCAGAATGCGCCGCTGCACAATGCAGAAGGGGCTCCAGGGAATTTGAATCAATTCGATCATGGCTGAACGGCGAAGTTGGCAAACGTATTTCTGCTCGGCACGGCTTGAATTTAGATTCCGCTTTCGGTGCTGACAAGCGGAAGTTTGGCGGTCGCTGATTTATTTGATTCCCGCCAGCCGCTCGCGCCAAATTTGGTAAAGCAACACTGTGGCTTGCACGTCCCGCAAACAATAATCGGCGATCTCCCGGTAGCGGCCCTCGGCGAGCATCGTATTTACATCCAGCCCAGACACGCCGTGGCTCTTGGGCGAGTCGATGCCGAAGGCCTTGCAGTAAAAATCCAGGTTGAACTTCCGCGCCGCGCCCTCGCGCCCGCTGACGTTGTAGAACGACAGTTGCTCCGCCAGATCGCAATGCGGCTCGGTAGCGAAACGGTAGCCGAGCCAGTCCTTGCGCGTGATCGGCACGTTGAGCAGCGCCGAGCGGAGGTAGATGAATGGCACATCGAAGCCGCGCCCGTTGAAGGTGACGACTGAGTCGTAGTGCTTCGCCACATCCCAAAACGCCGTGAGCAGTTCCACTTCATCCGCGCAGGGCACAAACTCCACCGGGCCGGCGTCGCCGGCGTTTTCTTCAAAATCATCCGACGTGAACAGCGCTTGGCCGCGTGAGGTGTCGGCGTTGAGCATGGCGATGCAGACGACCTGCGCGGTGAATGGCCAGAGATTGAACTGCTGCTGAATCTCCGCGCGCCGATTCGCACGGGTCGCCTCGTCGGGCTGCTTCTGCGCGTCGCGGAAGAGATACTCCTGTTGCGCCTCATCGAAGGTCTCCAGCGGCAACTGTGAGGTCTCAATGTCGAAAACCAATTTGGCCATGCCGCATTAAAGACCAAAACTTATTTCTCGTCAGGCAAAACTTTCGGGCCGGTGGCGGGACGTTCATAGCAGCCGGCCTTGAATACTTGCTGCTCCGGTACAAAAAAAACCGGGATGGAAGCTCCCAAACTACTCGGAGCTGGCCATCCCGGTAACGAAGCTGAACTTACTTTTTCTTTTTCGCCGCGGGCTTCTTCGCTGCTGGTTTCTTTTTTGCTGCCATGGTGACTCACCTTCTTTCGGTGCGCAGTTGGCGCTGGTTGTATTGTTGTGACAGGCCGATTGGTAGCAAACGCGGTCGTCACTGGCGAGGGATTTGTTGCAAAACTTTCGGAATATTTTTTCGCGGAGATTTTTTTCGACCCGTTCCGGTTTTCCCGCTAACGTCGCCGGGATGTCCACCGAGACGCAACTCACGCCCATGATGGCGCAGTATCGCCGCATCAAAAGCGAGCTGCCCAAGGACGCGCTGCTGTTCTTCCGGCTCGGCGATTTCTACGAAATGTTTTTCGAGGACGCGGTCGCCGGCGCGCAGCTTCTCAACGTCGCGCTCACCAAGCGCGGCGTCATTCCGATGTGCGGCATTCCCTTTCACGCGGCGAACAATTACATCGCGCGCATCCTCCGTGCGGGCCGCAAGGTCGCCATCTGCGATCAGATGGAGGACGCGCGCCCCGGCCAGCTCGTGAAGCGCGAGGTCACGCAAATCCTCTCGCCCGGCACGCACTTCGACGAGCGGATGCTCACGGCGGATCGAAACAATTTTCTCGCCGCCCTTCATGCGGTCGGTCAGACGTTCGGTCTCGCGCTGGTGGATTTGACCACCGGCGATTTCAAGACGACGGAGATCGAAGGCGAGCCGGCGCTGCTGGCCGAACTGGAACGGCTGCGCCCGGCGGAAATCATTTACCCCGCCGAAGCGCAACCGCTCCGCACGCTCCTGCAAAATTCCTTCCGCATCCTCATCGGCTACGACGACTGGGTCTTCGCGCCGGAGACGGCGGTCTTCACCGTGCGCGAACATTTCAAGGTGGCGTCGCTCGACGGTTTCGGTTTGAAGAACCGCACGGCGGCCATTGGCGCGGCGGGCGCGACGTTGCATTATCTCGCGCAACACCTGCGCCGCGACGTGAAGCATCTCACGCGACTTTCGTTTTACCAATGCAGCGATTTCCTAGTGCTGGACGCCACGTCGCTGCGGAATCTGGAAATTCTTGAGCCGCTCCATCGCGACGCCCCGCGCAACAGTTCGCTCTACGGCGCGCTGCACCGCACCGTCACGCCAATGGGTGCGCGGCGTTTGCGCGACTGGCTCACGCAACCGCTCGCCGCCGTGGCACCCATCCAGCAACGGCAGGAAGCAGTCCAGGCCTGGCTGGAAAATTCTGCGGCACTGGAAAGTTTTCGCGCGCGGCTCGCGGAAGTGCGCGACCTGGAACGCACGATCAGCCGTCTCAGCGTCGGCACCGGGAACGCGCGTGACCTCGGCGCGCTGCGGTTGGCACTGGAGCAGGTGCCGAGGTTGAAGCAGGTTCTTATTGGAGTTCAGGCTTCAGCCTGCTTCCACGAGGACAAGCTAAAGCTTGGACTCCAAACGCACGAATCGCCGGCCCTGCTTGACGCCCTCGCGTCGCAACTCACCGAACTTCCCGCGCTCATCGAGCTGCTCGCCCGCGCCATCGTGGAGGAACCGCCGCTGGCGTTGAAGGAAGGCGGCTTGATTCGCGACGGCTTCGACGCGGCTCTCGACGAACTTCGCCAGGCGCAACGCGGCGGCAAGGATTGGATCGCGAAGTTGCAGCAGGACGAAATCGAGCGTACCGGCATTGCATCGCTCAAGGTGCGGTTCAATTCCGTCTTCGGCTATTACATCGAAGTCACGCGCGCGAATCTCGACAAGGTGCCGTCGCATTATCACCGCAAGCAGACCATCGCGAACGGCGAGCGTTTCATCACTCCGGAGCTGAAGGAAATGGAGGGCAAGATTCTCGGCGCGGAGGAGCGCAGCATGAAATTGGAATACGAATTGTTTCTCAAAGTGCGCGAGGAAGTCATCGGCTGCCTGCAACCCATTCAGCAAACTGCCAGCGCGCTCGCACAACTCGATGTGCTGGCGTGTTTCGCGGAGACGGCGCGGCTGTTTAATTATTGCCGGCCAGAAATCGGTGACGAAGGAATTATTCGGATCAGCGATGGCCGCCATCCCGTGCTCGACCAGGCGCTCATCGAAGAGCGGTTCGTGCCGAATGACACGACTCTAGCGAGTAGTTTCAAGTTTCAAGTTTCAAGTGTTCAGCCTACGCCGTCCGAACTTGAAACTGAAAACTTGAAACTTGAAACTCGGCCACCTCAGATCGCTTTGATAACCGGGCCGAACATGGCGGGTAAGAGCACCTACATCCGCCAGGTGGCGCTGCTCACGCTGCTTGCGCACACGGGGAGTTTTATTCCCGCCACGTCGGCGCGGATTGATCTCGTGGACCGCATCTTTACGCGCATCGGCGCGAGCGACGATCTCGCGCGCGGGCAGAGCACCTTCATGGTCGAGATGAGCGAGACGGCGAACATCCTGAACAATGCCACGCCGCGCAGCCTGATCATTCTTGACGAGATCGGGCGCGGCACGAGCACCTTCGATGGCTTGAGCCTCGCGTGGAGCATCGTCGAGCATTTGCACAACGCGACCGGCGCAAAGACGCTCTTCGCCACGCATTACCACGAGCTGACCGAACTGGCGGGCCGCTTGCCGCGCGTGAAGAATTTCAACGTCGCCGTGCGCGAATGGAACGACCAGATCATCTTCCTGCGAAAAATTGTGGAAGGCGGCACGGACAAAAGTTACGGCATCCAGGTCGCGCGGCTGGCAGGCGTGCCGAAACCGATTCTGGAACGCGCCAAGGAAATCTTGCGCAATCTGGAGGAAAGCGAGCTCACGCCGGAAGGCAACGTGCGCCAAACCGCGCGCCACCGGGCCGAGCGCGACAAGCTCAAACAACTCGCCCCGCCGCCGCAGATGGATTTGTTTGGGTGAACCAAACCGCGCGGCGACACTTTGTAGGTTTGATTTATTAGTCGGTTTTAGATAGGATGTGCCCCTTACTGAATGTCCTTGAAGCTACAACTTGATGGCGAAGCATGGTTGGCGGTGTTGGCCGACCTCGCCGAAGCTCTCGGCAAAGAAGGTGCTCCGCATCGGCTCTGTCTCATCGGTTCGGCTGCCTGTTTGTTTGGTGGCATGGACGGACGGACCTCTGCCGACCTTGACATCTGGAAACCCGCGAGTGATTACGACCGGCTTGAACTCAAGGCGGCGGCGGAAAAAACTGGCTTGCTCTTCGACCCCAAGCAGACACTTGAGCCCGACCGTCCATATCTGCAACTCATCGAACCGGGACTGACGCAACTCGGGACATTTGAACCCGTATTGATCGAGCGCATGGGCCGGTTGCATCTCTTCCGTCCGCCGGTGGAAAATCTCATCGCCGCCAAGCTCATCCGTGCTGACCCAAAAGATTTGGGTGACATCCGGTTTTTGTTAAGCCGGCACCGCCCGGATTTGACGCGCGTGCGAAGCATCATCGCGGAGTTCAATTCTCAAGCCCGCGAACGCGCCTCCGAAAACCTCGTCTATCTCGACGTGCTGGAAACCTGAACATGAATGCCCGCGAAGAAGAATTGACCGCCCGCGCCCTGCTCGCCGAACCGGCCCAGGTGGATGTTTATCTCCAACAAAAGCGCTGGGCGGAACTCGCCGCGCTCGTCCGCTTCGCCCGCCGCGATGTGCCGGTGCAACTCGCGCAAACCGATCCCGCGCTCTACCGGCAGTTGCGCGAGCAGATCACGCGCTTCTACCTGCGCGGCGGTGATGTCTTTTCCTTGAAACGATTGGAGACGCTCGCCGGTCATTGAGTCGGTGATTATTGCGATGCGTTGCCAGCAGGAGCGCGACAAGCTCAAGCAACTCGCCCCGCCGCCGCAGATGGATTTGTTTGGATAAACCAATTTTTCAAAGCGCTTTGAGATTGGCGCGGTTGGTTTGAATCAGCTCGAGTAGTTTCGCGGCGGGAATAATCTCGAAGTTCCGGTCATTCATTGAGTAGGAGCCACCTACCGCGTTCCGACGTTCTCTGTTGCGGGGAAAAATCAGGGTGCCGGTTACTTTGCCATCCGCACCCGTCACAACCAGCAGATGATAGTCGGCTGGGTTGGGGCCGTAGGAGCCTGCTCGTACCAAATATTTGCCGCCGGGCTTCCACAACTCTCTCCGGGCAGCGTCAATGTTACCCTCCGCATCATCCAAGGCCAATTGCAGTGCCAGATTGAGCGTCTTCATGTTTCTCACATCCCGCCATTTGCCACGTTTGTCTTCATACCAAGGTTCCGGACTGGACGCGATCCAGCCGAGTTGATGCACCACGCCGCCCGTCGCCATTCCCACCAGAAACAAAATCGCGATCGCAACCAGCCCGCACCAAGTCCACTTCCATGGCCAGCGCCAGGAAGCGCCGCGCGCCGAGGCGACACTCTTCACAATCCAACCCAGGAACCAATGGGCCAGCACCAAGATCAAGCCGGCGCTGACGATACTCATGCCGGCGAGATCCCAATTCCAAGTGACGTTCGGGGTAGTACGCACCAGGAACTTGATCCAGCCGGTGAGCAGTATGAACGGCAACTCGAACAAAACGAGCAAGCCTGTCATTGAGACGAAGAACAACAGGGCGAGCGACCAACACCCAGCCCACCCCATGACCGCGACGGTAGATCTCTGCGAACCCCGGGCTGGTTTTTGGATTTCGCTCATGGCCGAAACCTCTCCTGCAATTTCAGATCAATGTCCCGGCTCGAGAGCGATTGAATTTCCCCGGAGATCAACAGGCCGAAGCGTTGCTCACCGAAGTGGGATGGTTCCACGACCAGCAACGCGCCCTGGTTGGTCATGGTAAGCCCACCGGAATAAATGTAGTGCGAGCCATGTTGATCCGGCGATTCCCACAGCTTTTCCGAAATCTCCGGGACGAAATCGTGCGGCGGAAAACGACCCTCGTGTGACTGCGCATATTCAAACAGCGCATGGCGCAATTGTTCCAGACTGCGTCGCCGCGCCGGTTCTTGCGAAGGATCGTTCAGTCGATAGGAGGTTCCCTGCCGGCGCCAAGCGCCAGGGGTGAGCACCTCGCGGATGCCGGAGATCATGGTGAGGATGAGTAGCATCGCCAAACCGAGCAGAAGGGTGAGGCAAGCGGACTGGCGAAACTTGAGACGCGGCAGGAACGTGAACCCTTTGATCGCGTAATTCCAGAGCAGTTGAAACACGAACGCGCACAGAATCAAGAGGAAGAGGAAAAAGGAAACCTCCTCAAAGCGCAACCGATAGATATCACGCAGGCCGTAAACCGTCATCCCGGCCTGGGCTGGAAGAATTGAGCCCAGCACCGCCAGCGCGATCGCAGGGCAAAACACCGATGGGCGTCGGGTTGGCATAGTGAATAAATCTGAACTCAAAAACTGATTGAACAAACAAAAACAGGACTCAAGAAAACGCGCCCGCCTTGCCTCACCCCTTGTAAACAATCATGACCCCGTAGTCGGGCAGCATGTGGCCGGTGGTGTCCATGTAGCCGTAGGCAACCGGATGAAGGCTCACGACGTTCTCGCTGCCGATCTTTTCGATCGCCTTCGCGACCTTCTCCTCGAACAAATCGTGGCCGACTTCGACGCAGTTGATGCGCTTGATGCATCGAATGCGGAACTGCTTCGCCTGCGGTGTGGTGGCGATCGTTTCGATGGCGACTTTCTTTTTCACCAATATCTCACCCGGACCTTCACGCATCGGGACGGAGAGGGAATGTTTTTCCTTCGGCGGGGCGGCGGGCGGTGGTTCCGACAACGACGGTGATGAGGCGGCGGTGGGTTCTCCCGGCGTCGGCGCGGGGGGCGGAGGACTTGGAACGGCCAGCGGTGCCTGTTTGCCATCGGGGATGGTGAGCAACTCGCTACAGGTGGGACATTCGATCTGCTCGCCGATCATGTCTTGTTCCACTTCGAGTTCCTGGTTGCACTTCAGGCAATTAAAAGTCACGTACATAAGTCCTCGCATCTGGTGTGGGAAACTGGCTGAACGTAGGCCGGGCGCGGCGCGGATGCCAGCGGAAAATGCTCGTCCAAGGCGCGTGGTTTCGCCGGTTTTCCAGGCCGCAGCCAGTTTGAAATTAACCCTTGTACACCACGATCACGCCGTAGTCGGTCATCGGCGGGCCGCCGTCCTTGCCGGGCAAGGTGTAATGGATCGGGTGCATCGCGACGATGCCTTCCTGTCCGGCAAATTCCACCAACTGCGTGAGCACTTCGTCGAACCGATCCTGGCCATCCTTGACGTAATCGGCGTGCCGGTAGGTTTTGAATTTCAGTTTCTTGGCGGAGGCCCGCGCGGCGGCGATGTCGAGCGGCGCATTGGGTTTTTCGATGCGCGCGACGACTGAACGCAGGGGCATTGACACCGGGCGGTCGCGGCGCCCTGGGGCGGGCGCGGGCGCGGGCGCGGCAGGCGCTTGCTCGACTTGCGCAGCGGCGGCTTCGGTCGCGGCGGCGAGTTCCGGCACCGTGATGACTTCACCGCAGGAGGGACAGCCAACCTGCGTACCCACCATGGATTCATCGACGGAGAGTTCTTGGTTGCAACCGGGGCAATGAAAATTCAGATCCATAAACTTTGCGTTCTGGCGTTGGGAACTGACCCGGACATTAAACCTTCAGTGGCATAACGCCAGAGAAAAATCCGTCATCATCGCCGGTCACGGAGGAAGTTATCTTTCCTGCACGCGCTCAATGCGCGCGCCGAGTCGCCGCAATTTATCGTCGATCTTTTCGTAGCCGCGGTCGAGGTGGTAGATGCGGTTCACCTGCGTGGCGCCTTTCGCGACCATGCCAGCGATCACGAGGGCCGCCGAGGCGCGCAGATCGCTGGCCATGACTTCCGCGCCGCTCAACGGCTTCCCGCCTTTGACAATTGCGCTCGGCCCTTCGATGGAAATATCCGCGCCGAGCCGGCCCAGTTCGCTGGCGTGCGTGAAACGCGATTCAAAAATGCGCTCGGTGATGATGCTGATCCCGGGTGTCAGAATCATCAGCGCCATCATTTGCGCCTGCACGTCGGTGGGAAAACCGGCGTACGGCAACGTGGTGACATCGACCGGTTTGAGGCGCGCGCCGCGGCGGACGAGGAGGGCCGCGCCGCGCCGTTCCGTCTTCACGCCGGCTTCGCGCAGTTTGTCGAGCACGGCGTTCATGTGGTCGGTGCGCGCGCCCAGAATGGTAATCTCGCCATTTGTGGCGGCGGCGGCGATGGCGAAAGTCGCGGCTTCAATGCGGTCGGGAATGACGTCATGTTCCGCGCCATGCAGTTCCTTGACGCCGGTGATGGTGAGCGTGGGGCTGCCGGCGCCGAGAATTTTCGCGCCCATGGCGGTGAGAAATTTGCAGAGGTCCACCACCTCCGGTTCGCACGCGGCGCTTTCAATGATCGTCACGCCTTCGGCGAGCACGGCGGCCATGATGACGTTCGCCGTGCCGAGCACCGTGGGGCCGGCGCGTCCGCCGAGAAATAAATCCGCGCCTGTCAAACGCGGTGCGGATGCGCGCACGTAACCGGCTTCGATGACGATCTTGGTGCCGAGCGCCTGAAGGCCTTTCAGATGAAGATCAATGGGGCGCGTGCCGATGACGCAGCCGCCGGGCAGCGAAACTTTTGCCTTGCCGAGCCGACCGAGCAGCGGGCCAAGAATGCAAATGGAGCCGCGCATCTTGCGGATTAAATCATAATCGCCCACGCCTTTAATTTTGGCGGCCTGCACGGTGAGCGTGTCGCCGTCGAATTTCACCTGCGCGCCGAGCGAGACGAGAATCTCGCCCATGAATTTCACATCCGTCAGGTCGGGCACGCGCCGGATGACGCATGGCTCGGCCGTGAGCAGTGTGGCGGCCATGATGGGGAGCACGGCGTTCTTCGCGCCGCTGATGGTGACTTCGCCGTGTAACGGCACGCCGCCTTTGATGAGCAAGCTGTCCATGGGTTATATTTGTGTTGCCGGAGAACTTTTCACAGCTGGCCGCGCGAGGCAATTAAGAACCGCTTGCGACCGCTTAAATCTTTTTCCACGCCTTCGACGTTCCATTGGTGATGTTGAAAAATCCCACCGATGGCTGCTGCCTGTCCATCGCCAAACTCCAGCATCAATTTGCCGTGCGGCTTCAGCCACGCCGCTGCTTCCGCCGCGAGCCGATGGTAGAAATCCAGCCCATCCGCGCCGCCGTCGAGCGCCGGGCGCGGGTCGTGATCGCGCACCTCGGGTTCGAGTGTGGCGATCTCCGCACTGGGAATGTAGGGCGGGTTGGCGACGATCAGGTCGCAGCGCAAACCGGCGGGCAGCGACGCGAAACCGTCGCCGGTGTGGAATTGAATGCGTTCCAGCACGCCGTGCCGCGCGGCGTTTTGCCGGGCGACGGCGAGGGCTTCGCTGGAAATATCCACGGCGTGAATTTGGGCCGCCGGACATTTCACGGCAAGCGCGATGGCCAGACAGCCGCTGCCGGTGCCTAAGTCCAGAGTGGTTGAGGGTTGAGGGTTGTGAGTTGTGAGATATTGCCAAGCGCGTTCGGCAAGCAGTTCGGTTTCGGGACGCGGGATGAGGACGTGCGAGTTGACGACGATTTCGAGTCCGCAAAATGAAACGGAGCCGAGGAGATGTTGCAGCGGCTGGCGGTCGCCGCGACGCTTCACGAGTTCGCGGACGGTCGCAAGTTCGGCTTCGGTAAGTGTGCGTTCGAAGTTGAGGTAGAGCTTGAGTCGAGGCAATTGCAGAACGTGGGCGAGCAGCAGTTCGATTTGCAGGCGGGGCGAATCGACGCCGCGTTTGGCGAGAAAATCACTGCTGCGCTGGATCACTTCCAAGATGGTCACGTGGGTAAAATAGGTGGCGCGCCCAAAGATCAAAGCGCAAAGTTGCGGCGGGCGGCGGTGGCAACGGATTATTTTTACGGTGCCCGCCCCATCAATCGACTTGCGCCGCGCGCCCGCCGCTTCTATTTTCCAAGGCATGAAAAGAAATATTCTTGGGCTGTTCGCAGCCATTGGTCTGGCTTTGATTCCCGCTTCGTTGCCCACGCAAGACGCCGCCGCGCGGGCTGCCGCCGCCGCCGAGCGGCAGGATTTGGAGGACCGGTTGAAGCGGCTCGCTGGCACGGTGGAGGCGTTGCAGGCCACGCAGGAATCGCAGCAGAAACGCCTCACGGCACTCGTGGAAGAACTGCGCACGGCGCACGACGAGACCTCGCGCGCGGGTGGAAAATTCGCCACACGCGAAGAGATCAAGCAGCTCGTGGAAAAAATCCAGGAACTGGATCGCAAGCGCGAAGCGGACAGAAGACTTATTCTGGAGGAAATTCAGAAGCTGGCCAAAGCGCCGGTTAGCGCACCGCGCGAACGGCCGTCCGGCGATGGCAGCACCGGTTCAACGCCCAAACCCCCGCGCACCACGAGCAATACTGAATCCACCCAACCTGGACCGGCGGGGCCGCAGAAAGGCTACGAGCACGTCATGGAGAAAGGGCAGACGCTCTCGGCCATTATCGAGGCGTACCGCAAAGAAGGGGTGAAGGTGACGTTGAAGCAGGTGCTTGATGCCAACCCGAACATCAATGAAAAGAAACTCTCCGTGGGGCAAAAGATTTTCATTCCGTTGCCGGAAAAATGAGCGCGTTCGCTGCAATGTAAAAAGCGAATGACTCCGTGATTTGCCCGCCGTCCCTATGAAAAACATTCGCCGTTTGCACCTCTACCTCGGCTGTTTCTTCACGCCGATGCTGCTGTTCTACATTTTGACCGGCTGGTATCAGACGATGAATCCCAACCGGTTGAAATCGCCCAGCGAAGCCGAGACGCTGGTGCAAAAATTGCGCGTGGTGCATGTGGACCAGATATATCCTTCCGAACAGGAATTTCAAAAACCGTCGAAGCCCAAAATGTACCGTGTGCTCGTGGTGACCATGGCCATCGCGGCCACACTCACGATCCTCCTGGGTGTGGTGCTGGCATTTCGCACCTTGAAGAACAAGTGGTGGGTGGGCCTTGCGCTGGGTTTGGGCGTGCTGCTGCCCATGCTCATTTTGTGGCTCGGTCAAAGCCGTTAGCGAGGGTTTTTATTTGACAAGACGATTGGGAATCGTTGAAGGTTTGATCGTTCACGTTTCGGTTCCATTAATAAACGACGCAAGTTTCGGCATATGAAAACTTCTCACGTATCCCTTCTCGCCGTTATCTCGCTTTCGCTGGCCTTGTGCGCTTGTGACAGCGGGGACAAAAAAGATACCAATTCAACACCTCCGCCCGTGCCGCAGAAAAAGTCCAAAACTGACGGTGGGGAAGCTCCGGCCAACCCGCAGCCGCCCGAAGTCGGTGGTGCGCCCAAGGCCATGAGCGAGGCCCCCCCGCCCGCACCCGTCATGGATGCCGCCGAGGTCGGCGAAAAAGCCAAGCAACTGGACGTGATTAACGCCGCAGCGAAAGCCTACCGATCCAGGCAAGCGGGACAAGGGATGATGGGGACGAGCGGCAAGAGCATTGAACAGTTGAAGAAGATGGGCAAGCCCGCCGCCGCCGCGCCCTTGACGAGCCTCGACCAGTTGGTCAAAGCCGGACTGTTGAAGAGCATTCCCGAACCTCCCGCCGGCAAAAAGTATGTGATCGACGCGAAGACGCAGGAAGTGCGGCTGGAATAGGAGAACATTGGGCCATCACCCAAAAGGGCTATGGCGGAGCGGGTTTGCGACTGGTAGAAGTATGGCAGCACGCAGTGGGTCAACAATGTGCGAACAATCTATTTTATGAAAACAACCAAACAAGAGTGGGGCGGGATGATGGGTCGGTGGCGGCAGGTGGCCTTTACGTTGATTGAGCTGCTGGTCGTGATCGCGATCATTGCGATCTTGGCGGCCATGCTCTTGCCGGCGCTGGCCAAGGCGAAGCAGAAGGCTGCGGCGTCGGCCTGTTTGAACAACTTGAAGACGCTGGGTCTCGCGATGCGGATGTACCAAGGGGACAACAGCGAGAAACTGCCCTACGCGGCGATTCGGACGACGTCGTGGAGCAATGTGAGTTGGGACGACCTCTTGAATACCAGCGTCGGTGGAAACATGGACGTGGGAAACATTTCTTGGGACGGCCCGACTACAAAGTCGCCGACTAAACTGTTGCGGTGCGCTTCGGACAAATACACCGTGGGTGATCCGTGGCCGGATGCGAACACCTATTACCGGCGCAGCTACGCGATGCCGACCACTTACATGAACGCCGGGGTGGGCGCGGATGTGAACAAGTGGCCGCTGACCTCGAACAGCCAGACCCCGGTGGGGTTGCGCTGGTTTATCTTCGGTGGGGAAACCTTGGGCTGGGATCCCACGGACGGGCAGGCGGGCGTGTATGCCGAAGCGTCGTGGGGCTGGGGGAACCAAAGGTGGCCGGAACGCATGCCGGCGGTGCGGGAGAACATGGTTTTGGATCCGATTGGGACGATCTCAATAACGGAGAACATCCGCCGGGAAAACCTGGGCGGAACCGATTCCGGGGCCGACATCGCCAACTCGGACAATCACATTGGCATCTACAACTGGCAAGCAGGGACGTGGCAGGGCATGGAAGTATCTCCGCAACACCACGGCTTGAATCAATTCAACTACCTGTTTGTGGACGGGCACGTGGAATTTCTCGAGCGTTTCAAGACCCACGGGACTGGCAATGCTGGCCAGGCACGTGGCATGTGGTCGATCCGCCCGAACGACTAGACAAAGGGGTGGCCTTGCATCAATTTGGTGGACAAGCACGAAGGTTCTTCATTACCTTCACCGAAACAACTTGGCTGCTTACAATAATTATGAAAACCTCTCGCGCCTTGATCCTCTCCGTGATTTCGCTTTCGCTCGCCTTGTGCGCCTGTGACAGCGGGGACAAAAAAGAAACCGGCGCGGCACCTCCGTTGCCGCCGAAGAAGCCCAAGACTGAAGGTGGGGAAGTGCAGGCCAATCCCCAGCCGCCGGAGCCAACTGAACCAAGTAAAGACATGAATGCACCCGCCGTGCCGGCCGGGCCTGCTGACCTGCCGGAAACCACCGACCAAAAACAACTGTTGGAAATGTTGAACATGGCGGTGGGCCAGTATGCCCAGAAACAGATGACCGCAGGGATGGGCAAATCTGGAAGGCCCGGCGGTGGAAAGACAACTCTGACCAGTCTGGATCAACTGGTCAAAGCGGGCATTCTTAAAGCCATACCCGAAGCACCTGCCGGGAAGAAATTTGTGCTGGACGTGACGACACAGAAAGTAAAGTTGGAACCCAAGTAAACAAACAATTTTATACCACCCAAAAGGGCTATGGCGGGATGGGTGCGCGAGTGATAGAAGTTATCAAATAACGCGGTGGATGAATAGATAAACAACTTGAAAATATGAAAACAACCAAAGAAGAACGGGGCGGGATACTGGGCCGGTTGCGGGCCGTAGCCTTTACGTTGATTGAACTTCTGGTCGTCATCGCCATCATCGCGATTTTGGCGGCCATGCTTTTGCCAGCGCTCGCCAAGGCGCGTATGAAAGCGCAGGCTTCCGTATGCTTGAGCAACCTCAAGCAGGTCGGTATCGCGTTCCGGATTTATAGCGGTGACAATTCCGACAAGCTGCCGTACGCGGCGATCCATACAGGCACTAGCGACGTCACATGGGACGATCTGAACAACAGCAATTTTGGCGGAACTTATAGTGCGGCTGACATCAGCACTTGGGCACCTCCGACTCAAAAGCGGGTCAAGAATTTGCAGTGCCCTTCGGACAAAGTGCCCGTGCGTCCGCCGCATTTGGGGGGATTGACACGGCGGACCTATTCCATGCCGGCGACCTACATGGTTACGGCGGCTTCAAATGGTGGTTGGATTCCTGTCTCTGCTAATCCCAGCGTGTCCCTGGCGATCGACTCGAGTACCGTGTCCGGAGTCGGGTTGGTCTATCGTTTTGACCAAGGGTGGTCCACAGCGTTCCTGCCCGCTGGGCAATCTGCCACTGGATTTTATGGGCAGTCAACCTATGGATGGGGTGGGGCGACCCTTTTTCCGTCCGGTTTGGCGGCGGTTAATGAGGGCATGTTGCTGGCTCCGATGTCAACGATTTCGATGACCGAGCGGGTTCACAATGATAATTTCCAAGGGACGGTCAACGCGGTGGAACTCCGGTGTTCCGACGATCAGTATCAACAAACGTACAACAACGGGGCTACTTGGGAAGGCATTGCAGTTTCGCCTCAATTTCATGGCAAAGATCAGTTCAACTACCTGTTTGTGGACGGCCATGTCGAGTTCATGGAGCGGTTCAAAACTCACGGCAAGAATGGTGAAACGGGTCAGGGGACTGCAGCGCCCTTTGGCGGTGCCGGCATCCAACGCGGCATGTGGTCGATCAACTCGACGGATTAGGCTGGTTTCGTGTTTTCGAACTGCGAAGTGCGGTTAAAATCGCGCTTCGCAGTTTTTATTTGGTCGGGCGCAATCGTGCGTTTAGCTCACACAATCCCCCAACGCTGTCCACCAAATCGATGCAAGGCCACCTATGAAGACTCCGCGCAAGCCATGGTGGATGCGGGTTGAAGTCAGAGGTGTTTGGTGGTTGTTGTTCGGAACTGTCCTGTGCGTGTGCAGGCAGGATGGTTTTGGCCAACCGAGATCGCTGGCACCTGTAGTGACCAAAGCGGTCAAGTTGGACGTGGCTTCGACAGGGCAGACGGGGTTTATAGAAATGATGCCGACGCAGACAGGGATCAACTTCACCAACATCGTCAACAACCAAACCATTAAAGAGCACTGGTCGTTAATGAACGCTGGTCTGGCGGCGGGCGACGTGAATGGCGATGGCCTGTGCGATCTGTATATTTGCAGCGTCAACGGTTCCAATGCGCTCTACCTGAACCGGGGCAACTGGAAGTTCGAAGAGGTGGCCGCGAAGTCGGGCGTGGCCTGCGCCGGGCAGCTTTCGATGGGCGCGGTCTTTGCCGATGTGGACGGCGATGGCGATCTGGATTTGCTGGTACTCGGCTACGGCGGCCCCAACCGGCTTTTTCTCAACGACGGCAAGGGGCGGTTCACCGAGGACCTCACCTTCCCCGGGCGGGAATCCAAACGCGGGAGCGTCTCGGCGGCGTTTGCAGACATTGATGGCAACGGAACGCTCGACCTCTACATCGCGAACCACCGGTTTCATGCCATCAATGACCTTAAAACTCCGGCGCAAATATCCATTTGGATTGAGACTGAAATGGCGAAAATAAGGGCTGGTAAAAAACCATCGGAGGATTTCAGTGAATGGTTCACGCTGGATTATCGGGTGAAGAATGGACAGGTCACGGAGGAGACCCAGAGAATTGGCGAGCCGGACGTGCTCTACCTGAACGATGGCAAAGGGCATTTTCGGGACGTGACCCACGAGAAAGGGCGGTGGCGCGATGAGGACGGTAAAGAGATCGCGATGCCGCGGGATTGGAGTCTGGCGGTGCAGTTTAGGGACATGAACGGTGACGGAATTCCTGACTTGTACATTTGCGCTGATAACAACACACCGGATCGCATGTGGCTCAATGACGGCGCGGGACACTTTCAATTGGCACCCAAACTGAGCCTGCGACACACCAGCAGTGCCAGCATGGGCGTGGATTTTGCCGACATCAATCGCGATGGCTTTGATGATTTTTTCACCGTCGAAATGCTCAGTCGCGATCACGCCCGCCGCAAGCGCCAGATGGGAACCATGCAGCCGACACCCAGCGTTATTGGCTCTTTTGATGACCGCCCGCAGTACATGCAAAACGCGCTTTTCCTCAATCGCGGCGATGGCACGTACGCGGAGATCGCCATGCTGGCCGGCGTCAAAGCTTCGGAATGGTCCTGGTCACCGATCTTTGTGGACATCGACCTGGACGGTTACGAGGACTTGATTGTCGGCACGGGCATGGTGCGGGACTACATGGATTCTGACACCAATCAGCGATTGACGAGCAAAGGCTTGAATACGATGAAAGAGTTGCACGAATCTCTTTTGGCCTACCCGAAATTATCGACGCCGAATTTTATTTTCCGCAACCGGGGTGATTTGAGGTTCGAGGAGATCAGTGAGAAATGGGGTTTTCACGGGGACGCCATCACCGGCGGCATCGTGCTGGCGGACTTGGACGGCGACGGGGATCTGGACGTGGTGATGAATACTGTCAACACACCGACCAAAGTGTATCAAAATATCGGCAACGCTCCGCGGGTGGCGGTGCGGCTGAAAGGGAAGACGCCGAACACACAGGGGATTGGGGCGAAGTTGAAGCTGGTGGGTGGCCCGGTGACGCAGACGCAGGAAGTGATCGCCGGGGGGCGGTACACCTCGGGGAGCGATCCGTTGCGGGTGTTTGCGGCGGGGCAGGCGACGGGGGGGATGACGCTGGAAGTGACCTGGCGCAACGGGACGCGCAGCGTGGTGCACGAGGTGAAGGCGAACACCCTGCTGGAAGTGGACGAAGCCGGGGCGGTGGCGGCCCCGCGGCTGGCCGTGGTGAAAGCGGCCCCGCTGTTCACCGACGAGAGCGCGAAGCTCTCGCACACGCACGTGGAAAACATCTTCGATGATTTTGCGCGGCAGCCGCTTTTACCCAACCGGTTGAGCCAGTCGGGGCCGGGCGTGACGTGGTATGACGTGGACGGGGACGGGTATGACGACCTGCTGATTGCGAGCGGACGCGGGGGCAAGCTGGCGTTGTATGTGAACGACCGGAAAGGGGGCTTTGTGTTACAGAACGACACCGTGTTCCAGGCGACGGCCGATCAGACCACCGTGCTGGGGTGGCGGAACCGGGAGGGCAAACCCGCGCTGCTGGTGGGCAGTTCCAATTTTGAAAGCGGCTCGGCCAAAGCGCCGGTGGTGGTGAGCTACGAATCGGTGAGCGACGCGCTGGGCACGAGCTGGAAGACCGGCGGGGAGTTTCCCGGCTCGGCGGCGAGCACGGGGCCCCTGGCGCTGGCCGACGTGGACGGCGACGGCGATCTGGATTTGTTCGTGGGCGGGCGGACGATCCCGGGGCGGTATCCGGAAGCGGCCAGTTCGCTGCTGTTCAAACAACGGAACGGGAAGTTCGAGAAAGATGAAGTGAACAGCAAGGTATTCGCCGCGCTGGGCCTGGTGAGCGGAGCCGTGTTGGGCGATTTGAACGGCGATGGGTGGCCGGATTTGGTGGTGGCGTGCGAATGGGGACCCGTGCGGGTGTTCCTGAATGAGCAGGGGAAATTTCGGGAAGCGACGAAGGAGTTGGGACTGGAGGGGTACCCCGGGTGGTGGAACGGGGTGACGCTGGGCGATCTGGACGGGGATGGGCGGCTGGACATCGTGGCGAGCAACTGGGGCCGGAACAGCAAGTATGAAGGGGCGTACACGCTGTACAACCCGCTGCAGATATTGTATGGGGATTTCGACGACGACGGAGTGATGGACATCGTGGAGACACACTTCGACAAGAAGCTGGGGATGCTGGTGCCCGAACGGGGGCTGTCGTGTTCGTCGTCGGCGATGCCGTTCATCAAAGAGCGGACGCCGACCTATGCGAAATTCGGGGCGGCGAGTCTGGAGGAGATCTACGGGGAGCGGCTGAAGAAAGCACGCAAAGTGGAAGCCAACACGCTGGAACACCTGGTATTTTTGAACCGCACCAACACGTTTGTCGTCCGGGCGCTGCCGGTGGAGGCGCAGTTCGCGCCAGGGTTTGGGATTGGAGTGGCGGATTTTGATGGGGATGGGAACGAGGATATTTTCCTGGCGCAGAACTTTTTCCCCGTGCAGATCGAGACGCCGCGCAACGATGGCGGGCGGGCCATCCTGCTGAAAGGGGACGGTACCGGGCAATTCAAGGCCGTCTCCGGGCAGGAGTCGGGCATCAAAGTCTATGGCGACCAGCGCGGCGCGGCGTTGGGTGACTACGACCAGGACGGGCGGGTGGACATCGTGGTGACGCAGAACGGGGCGGCGACGAAGCTCTATCGGAACACCGGCGGGAAGCCGGGACTGCGCGTGCGCTTGAATGGCCCGGCGGGCAACCCGCAGGGCGTGGGGGCGGTGCTGCGGGTGGAGTATGCGGAAGGGAAACGCGGTCCGGCGCGCGCGATCACGGCGGGGTCAGGCTATTGGTCGCAGGATTCGGCGGTGCAAGTGTTCGGGCTGAGTGGAACCCCCACGCACCTGTGGGTGCGCTGGCCCGGCGGAAAAGAAACCCGCACCGCCATCCCCCCCAACTCCCACGACCTCGCCCTCAACCCCAACGGCGAAATTAAGGTCGAAAGGTAAGAGTCGTTATTTCTTTGCGTCCGGTCGTTTGCATTTGAACAACGTCGGTCTGGTGTCATCGGGATATTTCGCGCGCCCTCGTCCGTTGTTGTCCGTGACGAGCCAGATGAAATCGCGATCCACGGCCAGGCCTTCCATCGTGCTGGTGGAATTTTTACTTTGATAGACGACCTCCGGATCGCGCTCCATTTCAGCGTAATCAAATTCCGCGAGGACTTGTTTCGTCGTCGGATCCACTTGCAGCACACAATGGTTTTCCCGCAGCAGTGCGAACAGAGTGCCGTTGAACCAGCTCAGATCGGAATAGTGAATGTCGCGCGCTTTGCTGGTGCTGGGTCGCACGACGAAGTCATCGAGAATTTTCCGGGTGGCCAAGTCCAACACCATGATGCGACCCTGCTGCCGTTCGTTGGCGACGTATAGTTTTCCGTCTCCGATGGCAATGCCTTCAAAGGATGCGTTGCGGTCGGTCGGATGAAAATATTTCTGCACTGGCGACCAATCAATGTCGAGCCGCTCGACTTTCTTCGCCCGTGGATCGAAGCGCAGAATCCAGCGATTCGCCTCTTCGCAAACATAGAGCCGGCCCTGTTCATCGCGCGCAATGCCCTCGCAATCGTAACGCTCCACCTTCTCTTTTGCGAACGGAGCGAGTTGCGCTTCGGTGAAACAACCGGGCAGCAACACCAGATTCGCCGCGTTTGTTTCATGGCGAAACGCGATGCGATACAGACCGGCACCGCGATCATTGACGGTGAGCAATTCGCCATCCTGTTGGAGCAGCAGGCCGGAGGCGTCGAAGCGTTCGCCATTCGGTGAATTGAGCTGCCAGATTTTTTCCGCGCGCAGCGTGTGTCGCTTTAAAGGTTCCGCAGTCTGCTTCGTGGCGGGATCTTGCGCTTGAGCCTCACCGATCGGGCTGACACCCCCTGCGCCGACGAGTGCGCCGGTGATGACGAGGAGGTGAACCAGCCTGAATCCCATGCCGCTTTGTAGCATCGCAGCCGCGGCAAGACAAGCCGAAGAAACGGAGTTGGCTGAAGGGCAATTTACTTTTGTAGCGCGCCAAAAACTTTCTTCAACAAATCCGAGCTGCGGGCGACAGGGTTTTCACGAATACGCTTTTCTTCTTCCGCGATCTTGAGGAACAGGCCGTCCAGCGCCTTGTGCGTGACGTAAGCATCGATGTCTGTCGCGTCCTTGCCGAGCAATGATCCGCCGCCCAACAGATTGCCGACGGCACTGCCCTTGCCGACCTTGTCCATCATTTGCTTGTACGCGGCGGTAACACCGGTGGACTCGGTCGCCTTTTTGACGATTGGCAAAAATCGTTCGTGGAGATTCGTCTCGCTCGTGCGGCGGAAATAGGCGGTGGCGGCGTTGTTGGTTCCGGTGAGAATCGCCTTCGCGTCAGTGAGCGTCATTTGTTTAACGGAATTCCCCAGCACCGCTGCCGCTTCCGGCACGGCTTTCTCCGCCGCGCGGTTCATGGTGGTGATGAATTCATCAGCGAGCTTTTCCTGCCGCAAAGTGCGCAGCGTTTTCTCCACCTTCTTCATGCTTTCCGGCAGGGGAATTTTGACGTTGAGATCGTTGAGAAATCCGCCGTCCTTGCCGAGCGAGGCGACGGCTTGCTGCACGCCCTTGCCGAGCGCTTCTTTAAGACCGCCGACCATCTGGTCTTGTGACAACGCGGCCAGCGCGCCGGTTGCCGGTGCGTTGGTGCCGGTGCTTTTCTTCTTTTGGGAGAGGCCGAGTTGATCCAGCAAATCGGCGCGCGCGGGTTGCGCCGCAAACATCGACAGAAGCAGAACGGTGGACATCAGACAGACCCGGCGTGGAACAGCGGCAGAAGCTTGAAGAGAAAATTTCATACGCGAACCAGAGCACAGTTTCTCCCCGTGCGCAATGGCGAAGCCGGACACGCGGAAGGAAAAAAGCGTGAACTCCGTGTTACTTGGTCGTCGGCTCTTCGGGAATCCGCATCCCGTAGAACGAGCGATGGACGAAGATCAGCGCGATGACCAGAAAGAACAGGCCGATGCCGAGCTTTAACTCCTTCTTGTCCTTCATGGCGACGGCGATTTCCACCGCGAGCAAGCCGAAGAGTGTGGTGAATTTGATCACCGGGTTGAGGGAGACGGATGAAGTGTCCTTGAACGGATCGCCGACGGTGTCGCCGACGACGGTTGCGGCGTGAAGCGGCGTGCCCTTTTGCCGCAAGTCCACCTCGACAATTTTCTTGGCGTTGTCCCAAGCACCGCCGGCGTTGGCCATGAAGATCGCCTGGAACAAACCAAAGAAGGCCATCGCCACGAGGTAGCCGATGAAGAAAAACGGATCAAAGAACGGCAGCGAAAGCGCGAAGCAGAAGATCACCACAAAGATGTTGATCATGCCTTTTTGCGCGTAGATCGTACAAATCTTCACAACCTCTTTGCTGTCTTCAATGGAGGCGGTCTTGCCGTCGAGCTTGATGTTTTCTTTGATGAACACGACCGCGCGATAGGCACCGGTCACGACGGCTTGGGTGCTGGCGCCGGTGAACCAGTAGATCACTGAACCGCCCATGAGCAGGCCGAGCAAGACTTCCGGTTGCACGAGACTGAGCCGGTTGATTACGTCGCCGTATTCGGGAATGCCTTTCAAGAGCATGATGATGCCGAAGATCATCGTGGTCGCGCCAACAACGGCGGTGCCGATGAGCACGGGTTTGGCGGTGGCTTTGAAGGTGTTGCCCGCGCCGTCGCCTTTTTCGAGCTGGTGCTTGGCGTGCGCGAAGTCGGGTGTGAAGCCAAAGTCCTTTTTAATTTCCTCGACGATGCCGGGGCGCGATTCGATCTGGCTCAATTCATAAACCGATTGTGCGTTGTCCGTCACCGGGCCGAAACTGTCCACGGCAATCGTCACCGGTCCCATGCCGAGAAAGCCGAAAGCCACGAGGCCGAACGCGAAGATCGGCGCGGCGAACTCAAAGCCCGCAGGCATCAACGCCGTGATGGGCGAGCCACTGTAGCTCGCCGTCATGTAGCTCACCCACATCAAAGTCAGAATGCACAGGCCGGTCCAGAACGCGGAGAAGTTGCCGGCGACGAGGCCGGAGAGGATGTTCAACGACGCGCCGCCGTGGCTGGAAGCGTTGACGACTTCTTTGACGTGTTTGGAATTGGTGCTGGTGAACACTTTGGTGAACTCCGGAATCAGCGCGCCGGCCAGCGTGCCGCAACTGATGATGACCGAGAGAACCCACCAAAGATCAGGCGAGCCTTTGAAGTCGCCGAGCAACACTTTGCTCGCGGCAAACGTGACCACAATGGAAACCAGCGAGGTGATCCAGACGAGATACGTGAGCGGATGTTCGAGATCGAATTCTTTCTTGTTGCCGAAAAGCGAGGCGCTGAGGGCGTTGTTGGCGAGATAGGAAACCAGCGACGTGATGACCATCAAGATGCGCATCGCGAAAAGCCAGACGATGAGCTGGCCGCAGACGGGCTGGTTGGAGGCGAGTGCAATGGCCAGGAAGGTGATGAGCGCCACGCCGGTCACGCCGTAGGTTTCAAAGCCGTCCGCCGTCGGACCTACGGAGTCGCCGGCATTGTCGCCGGTGCAGTCGGCGATGACACCGGGGTTTTGCGGATCATCTTCGGGCAGGTTGAACACGATCTTCATCAAATCGGCACCGATGTCAGCGATCTTCGTGAAGATGCCGCCGCAGATGCGGAGCGCGCTCGCCCCGAGTGATTCGCCAATCGCGAAACCGATGAAGCATGGCCCGACCAAGTTCGCCGGCAGAAAGCTCAGGATGCAAATCATGAAGAACAATTCCACCGCGACCAGCAACAGGCCGACCGACATACCCGATTGCAGCGGGATGAGCAGCGTTTTAAGAGAGTTGCCTTGCAGCGCGGAGAAGGCGGCGCGCGAGTTGGCCACCGTGTTGATGCGGATGCCGAACCACGCCACACCATAACTGCCAAGAATGCCGAGCACCGACGCGAGCAGGATGACGAAGACGTGTCCGATGGATTGATGTTGCAACCCAAAGAAATAATAAACCATGCAGACCGCGATGAGCAGCCAGAGCCACGCGAGGAAGCGGCCCTGTTGCCAGAGATAGGTTTTGCAGGTTTCCCAGATCGTGTTGGACACCGCCTGCATCGAGGAATGTACTGGCAGGGCTTTCGTCTGCTGGTATTGCAGCAGGCCAAACCCAACGGCTGCCACGCAGACCAGCAGGCCGAAGAGCATGATCGCCATGCCGCTCACGTCGCTGCCGAAGATCTGGAAGGTAACGCTGCTGACGGGGGGGATTTTGATGTCGGCCTCGCTGCCGAAAACGGGCAACGAACCCAGACAGAGCAGGGTGAAAAGAGCCAAGCTTCCAAAATTCGATTTGCGATTTAGCATACGTTCATTGAAATAATATCCATCGTTGGCCACCGTTTTTAGCGACACAACACCGTTGCGTTCGTTAATGATCGGCGGATTGACGCCCTGCAAGTAATGGAAAGCACGGGGGCCGTCAAGAGCTTTCGCCCGGAGGTCAATGCGCACGATGAGGGTGGCTAAAATGAACTGATTCCACGGAGGTGATTGCTAATCCACATTCCCTGTTATCGGCCAGCAGGGCGACACGCAGAGTGCTGTGTACATTGCGGGAAACGTCATTATGCGCTCACGGCTTCAACACAATTTTTCCGGCGAGCGTGCCAGCTTTGCCAATGGTGTTCTCCTCCTGCAACCGGTGCGCGGTGGCGGCTTGCGCGAGGGGTAGGACACGGTCGATGCGCGGTTGCAGTTCGCCTTCGGCCAGCCAGTGGTTGATGTCGTTGGCACAGGCGCGCTGTTCTTCCGGTCGCGCGGCGAACATCACGAAGCCGTGCAGCGCGCAGCCTTTCACGTAGAACGGGCCGACCGGGAAGGGCGGTCGCGCGTCGCGCCCGGCCATGAGGATCATGCGGCCGCGCGGTGCGAGCGAAGCCACAGCGCGGTCGAAGTCCGGCTCGCGCAAGGTTTCCCACCACATGTTCACGCCGGCGGGCGCGAGCTTCTTGATCTCCGCCTCGACGTTTTGAGTTTTGTAATTGATGGCCAGATCCGCGCCGAGTTGACGGCACACCTCCAATTTCTCCGCGCTGCTGGCCGTGGTGATGACGCGCGCGCCCAACGCCTTGGCCATTTGGACAACGGTAGATCCGACGCCGCCGCTGCCGCCGTTGACGAAGAGCGTTTCGCCTTTTTGCAACCGCGCCTCGCGCACCAAACCAAGGTGGGCGGTGATGCCGACAAGCGCGATGGCCGCAGCTTGTTCGTCGCTGACGCCTTCGGGCGTGGGATAAAGCCAGGATTCATCGACCGCCGCGAATTCAGCGAAAGTGCCCTGGCGACCGAGCAAACCCTGGTTGCTGCCCCAGACGCGGTCGCCGACCTTGAACCGCTTCACGCCCGGCCCGATGGCCGCGACGGTGCCGGCGAGATCGCAACCGACGATGAACGGCTGCGGCAAGTTCATCGGCACCATGCCGGCGCGGATGTAAGTGTCGATGGGATTAACCGCCACCGCGCCGACTTTCACGAGCACGAGCGCGTCATGCACGAGGGGCACGGGGAGCTCGCCGCAGGTGATGTTTTC
>JBKJSC010000232.1:0-6781 GCA_046593035.1 Limisphaerales bacterium
CCAAACGCAAGGCGCGCGGCTCTCGTTCCACCACCCATCTCATCACCATGCTCTACTTCGTCGCCGGCAAACTCCGCCTCCCTCAATTCTGATTCCACCGATAACAGCGGGGAACCACCGCGTTGGCGGCAACTCCCGCATCACCAACAGTTCCTCCGCCACCTTTTCCCGCCGCCGACTGTTGGCTTGCACCAGCACGCCCGCCACAAACTGATCGTAGTCGGCCTCGCTCCGGAAGTCTCGTGACCCGCGCAAAAGCAAATGCTGGGTCAACCGCTGCTTCAAGTGTCCGTTATGCGACTCCACATCCCCGTTCTGGTTCGGACACCCAATCCCAATCGTTCGTGGCTCCAGCCCGTAATGCGCCACCAGGGACAGGAACTCCGCGTTGAACTCCCGCTTACCACCAACACTGATCTGGTGCGTCGCCGCACTGCTGTTGTCGAGCTGCAACTGCCCCGGCACCTTCCCCAGTCGGTGCAACGCCGCTTGCAACCCTTGGCGCACGGACAACAGCGACTCCGACTGGCACCGCGTCGCCCACTGCCAGTTGGAATACGGCAGCACCGCGTGACACAGCAAATGATCCAGCGGCTTCCCCGCAATGCTCACCGCCAGCTCCGTGGCATGCGTCCAGTCCACCTGCATGACCTCGCCGGGTCGGTGCTCCTGCGCGAAGATCACCTCGGGCTCCACCCCGTGCTCCAGCCGCCACGCCCGCACCCGCCGCTGAAACGTCCGCAACTGCCCCTCCGCCAGTGCGTCCCCAGGGATCCCCAGCAGATGCTCAAACAAGGCTGTCAATTTGCGGGCAAAATCACCCACCAATTTGCGGGTTAAAATCACCCACCTTTGAGGTCAGAAGCATTGCCATAAGTGTTTTCGTTGGGGAGACACTGGGCGATGAACGAATTCAAAGTGAATCAGCAGCAAACAATAGCGGCCCTCTATCGAGGGGGATGGGGTAAACGCAAGATCGCCCGGGAACTGGGGCTGGATCGGGTGACGGTTCGCAAGTATCTGGTGGGCGTTGATCCAAAATCACCCACCCCGCAAACCGGCTCCAGTGAGAGTCTGGCGGCAAAATCACCCACCCACCCGCGAACCGGCTCGGGTCCGGCCAGTTTATGTGATCCCTGGCAAGATGACATTGAGAAAGCCTGGCAGAAGGGTTTGACCATCCAGCGGATCTATCAGGATTTGGTGGCCGAACATCCATTCCGTGGCAGTTACCATTCAGTGCGCCGGTTTGTGTTGCGGCGAGTGGGAGCCGACGAAGCGCCCTTCCGGCGGATGGAATGTGAACCGGGGCAGGAAGTGCAGGTGGATTTTGGGCTCGGCGCCTGGGTGGTTGAAGCGGGCAAACGTCGCCGACCCCACTTGTTTCGCGTCGTGCTGAGCCATTCGCGCACGGGCTACAGCGAAGTGGTCTGGCGACAGACGACCGAAAGCTTTCTGCGCTGTCTGGAGAATGCCTTTCGCCACTTTGGCGGCGTGGCCGTGACGGTGGTGATCGACAACCTCAAAGCCGGGGTGATCCGGGCGGACTGGTTTGATCCAGACCTTAATCCCAAGCTGGAGGAGTTCGCCCGGTATTACGGCACGGTCATCCTGCCCACCAAGCCCGCCATGCCCCGCCACAAAGGTAAGATTGAAGCGGGGATCAAATATGCCCAGAACAATGCCGTCGCCGGCCGCAAGTTCACGAGTCTGGGCGAACAGAACCGCTTTCTCACCGACTGGGAGCGCACCGTCGCCGATACGCGCATCCATGGCACGACCCGTCAGCAAGTAGGCAAGCTCTTCACCACCGTCGAGCAACCGGCTCTGCGCCCCTTGCCCGCCGGTTTGTTTCCGGTGTTCGAGGAAGCCCCGCGCACCGTGCATCGCGACGGTCATGTCGAGTTCCGGAGCGCCTACTATTCCGTGCCGCCAGAGTATGCCGGCCGCCGCGTCTGGGTGCGCCGGGAAACCCGCTTGGTCCGCATCTACAACACGCGCCGCCAACAGATCGCCCTGCACGCCGAGGCGCAACCGGGTAAGTTCACCACCGATCCGGCCCACATCCACAGCCGCAAACGCCACATCATCGAGCGTGGCGCCGACTAGCTGCTGGATCAATGTCGTCTGCTCGGCCCGCTGACCGGCTCCTGGGCTGAAGCCATGTATCAAACCCGCGGGCTGCAAGGCTTGCGCGTGATGCAGGGCCTGCTGCAACTGGCGGGAAAGCATCCCGCGGCCGAACTGGAAAAGGCCGCGCGGGTGGCCACTCATCATGGTGCCTGGCGTCTGCGCGATCTCAAGCGTCTGCTGGAACTGCCCACCAATGTCGTGCAGCTCGACTTTCTTGAGACCCATCCCCTCATCCGTTCCTTGGATGCCTATCGCATCACTCCCCTCGAAAACCTCAACCCACCCCCAACCCCATGACCCAACTCAACACCGCCCTCCGTCAACTCCGCCTCTCCGGCCTCCTGCAAAGCCTCGACGTGCGCCTGCAGGAAGCCACCGCCGCCCGCCTGGGCCACGGCGAGTTCCTCGAACTCATCCTCCAGGACGAACTCAACGTGCGCCACCAACGCATGCTGGCCCGGCGCACCAAAGCCGCCGACTTCCGCGCCCTTAAAACGCTGGAGGACTTTGACTGGCACTTCAACCCTGCCATCCGCCGTTCCCAGATCTTCGAGCTGGCCGCCGGCAACTATCTGCGCGAGGGCAAAGACATCCTGTTCCTCGGTCCGCCCGGCGTCGGAAAAACCCACCTCGCCCAGGCGCTGGGCTACGAGGCGATTAAACAAGGCAAGGAAGTCCTCTACCGTTCCATCTTCGATCTGGTGCGTGACTTCATGAAAGACGAAGCCTTCAAACAACAGGACAAAACCCTGCGCCGCTACCTCAAACCGGATCTGGTCATCATCGATGACATGGGGCTTAAAGCCCTGCCCAAACAATCAGGCGAGTATTTGCTGGAAGTCATCATGCGTCGCTACGAAAACCATTCGACCATCATGACCAGCAACCGGCCACTGGAAGACTGGGGCAAGCTGCTCGCCGATGTGCCGACCGCCGGAGCCATTCTGGATCGCTTCCTGCACCATGCCATTACCATCCCGATCACCGGACGAAGCTACCGGATCAAAGACTCGTTGCCAGCCCCGGCCGAAAACAAGAAAGCAAAGAAGACCAACGAACCTTCGACCGCCGGGGCCGCGAGCTGAGGGCTCGCAGCTCGGCCCCGGCTCGTTTTAACTCGCAGAGGAAATCCTTGACCAGAAAAACCAAAGTGTTATCAAAACAACGGCCTCGGGGTGGGTGATTTTGAACCCGCGAAAGGTGGGTGATTTTCACCCGCAAAGTGACACGGTCAGGCCGCGCAATCGTTCTTGAAGTTCGGTCGGGATGCCTCGCTGATATTCCGACGGCACCCGCTCGGCGGGAATTTGTATCCGCGCTGGAAGCGACGCGGTCGCTGCCGCCAGTAATTCCAAGGCGGGGGCGGAGATGAGTTGTGCTGATGGCGTGCCCGGTGGCGAAGGCAGCACGACCATCGCAGAATCTGCATCTGGAAACTCCCGCTTCCAAGCCAAAGCAAGCTCCTGTCTGAATTGAGCAACCACGCCTTCAATCACAGTCAAATTCGTGCTTTGATTCATCAACAACTGCAGCCGCACTTTCTGATCCTTCAAGTGGGCGTATTCCGGTTTGGCCGGAATCCCCAACCGGTCAACTTCTTCCCACAACACGTCCCAGCGGTCCGCAGCCTTTTCGTTGTAAGCTCGCGCAAGGGAGTGATCCACGATGCGTTTGAGCGCCGGTGTTTCTGGCAGACATTGCGACGCCAACGCCCAAGTTGCTGCGGCATCGTCCAGCCGCTTCATGCTCGTCAGGCAGTTGGCGCGAATGGCCAGGAACGTTCCCAGAATCTCCTTTTTGCTCAAGGGCCGCAGCAGACCGTAAGTGCGGGCTTCTCCGTCCGAAACCGGGAAGGGCCACCTTCGGTAATACTCGTCACGATAGCTGTTGAACCCGATGCTCGTCGCTTCGACGTTAAGATGTTCGTCGCCGTCTTCGTAGCGAACGTAGAAATGTCCTTTGGTCGAGGCGAGAGAAACCGGGAAACCCATTCGCTGCGCTACGGCGGCATAGAGCACGGGCAGTGATGAGCAGGTTCCCTGGCGCTCACCACCGAGCAACCCATGAAGGAACACGTCCTTTGCATCGGCAAAGAAAGCGTCGCTGGACTCCTGTTTGCCCCGCAATTGGGGCACCGCTCGTTGCGGACTGTAATGCGCGCCGAAATCCTGCTGCAGCACGGTGGCCAGCATGATCATCCGGTAGTAGGCCAGTGAATTCCCATACTCTTTTGGATTGGCGGCGAAGCGATGAAAGTTGCGTAGAGTTTCCGACGAGACGTGCCGCGACCATTCGTCGAGTGTGTCGAGCAACTTTTGAATGTCCAGTTTCTCCGCCCCGCGCAGTCCTTCAGCGCAGAGCAAATTCATTACGACGATGTCCACTTGCTCCAATTCTTCCGGCGAAAGCGCGAGCAATTCTTGCAAGGCTTCCGGTTGCTTTGCGCGGATGTTGAGGGTGGCCGGAGCAGCGTCAGATTCTTTCAGGTTTTCGAGCTTGTCGTTTGGTTGCCGGGGAGACTCTCGGTGTGGCCACCATTCCACCGTGACGCACACGGCCAGGACGACAAGAGTGGTAAACGCAACTGCTCGCTTGAAAAGTTGTCGAGACGGGTTGGGTGGCCGACTCGTCGCTCTCGCTTTCTTTCCCTCTGGCATGGGAAAAAACTACGCTGCGGGATGGAATTGGCAAGCGCGTTTAACCATTACAATTCGTTCTTGCCAGTGCGCTTTTTCCTGACTCCCGGTGGCGCGGTAAAACGAGACCCGGGGACGGCCTCCGCAAGGCTCGCGTCCCCGGGCGGGCGAACCGAAAAACGCTAGCTCGAAACGGTTCCCTTCCCCTTCCTTGTCCTTTTTGTAATAACTCATTTCGAAGCCACCCCGCCGGGGACACAACTGTTTGCTTTTGGCCATTGGAAAATCCAGGTCTCACCGGCTCGGCACTCATCATTTCGTTGGCACCGCCGGTGCTATGGTTGGCGTGTGTGATTCACATTAACGAGAGATCAGAAATCCGGGTCATTCTTGGGTTCCAGAGCCTCAAACGGAACACTAAACAACGTCTTTCCGGACTTGGATTTGAAGATTAGTTCCTTTTCGTTCTTGGAAAGCACCACCTTCACTTCGGACGTGTACGTCTGCCAAATCGCCACGATACCCCAAGTGCCGGACTCACGGTTGGTGATGAAGATGTAAATGTTCGTCGTGACACGCCCTCCGCCCCATTCTTGTAACGCTACGCATACCTTGCGTCCGCTTCTTTCAAACTCTAGGACACTTGAAGAGCTAGATGAAAAGTTAAGTTTGTCCCGAATCCATTCCTTCATCTCCTGCTCGTTCTTAAAAACTGGGATGCCAATTGTATACGGCTGCTTCCCTTTACCCGCCTGGGACGGTGCATCGGCCGCCAAAGTCGTTGACTCTCCAGCGAAGAAGATCATCAGTAGCAAAGCAATTACTTGGATGTTTTTGGTGGCGCGCATAGATATCCTTCACACATTTTGAGTCCCATTTGTGGAAAATCCCAATTGGCTTTGGTTGGGTCGGTGATCTTATTTCCCGATGCGTCCACATCATCGACTGGGTTCTTACCGAGTTTTTGAGACCAGTTTCCGTCGCTGTCTTCGCACGCAAAATGGAACGTATCAGGTTTATTGCCTGTTAATCCCTTTTTGTCGCCTTCAAAATAAGCGATCCTCTTCCATCCCTCCTTGCACTTACCGTCCGATCCCGCTTCTTCCAGTCCGTCAGCTATGGCAGCCTCTTTCAGCCTTGCACAGGTATATGGCCCTAAACACCGCTTTTCTAAACGATTTTTTCTATAGCCCGCAAGACCGGGTTCGCTTTCAGGCAGTCCCGTACAATGCATGTAGCAGTTACCCGAAGCGAGACCCTGTGGGTCGAAGCGGTTCATTGTGTCGTTCTGGACCAAAACATAAGCCGGTTTTAGGGCTTCCCTTTCCAGCCACTTCCGCTCTGCTCTGGATTTTCCTTTCGTGTAAGCCGTCCGGAACGCCTCCTCCTCGATAGGATCGCGGCTGGCCCATCGCCCAATTTGCGGGTCGAAGTAGGCTTGGGCTTGAGCTGCTGCAAGTAACAGCGCTGCGACGGCAATAATGGGGAAGCGAATCGGTGTCTTCATGGGTTACTCGGCTTGGTCAGTTGTATTTCCCGCTGGTATTTGTTTGTCGATTTCATCAAGGCACCAGTTGTGCGCGTCTGCCGGATGCAAGGCCACCTTCCGGTTGTGTTGGTTGGTTGTTGGTTACTGCACGGCACCGAAATTCTGTGCCAACGCCCCGCGGCGGGCAAGGCGTTTGGAGGTTCTGTCTGATGTGGGTGTAGCTCTGCTTCCTTTCGCGTCGCGTTCGTAACCGAGACCACGATTCGCGAAACGAACGACAATACTTGGGCCACCATCTTGTGGCGGGCTTGGGAAGCCTCACCTGCACAGCGTTTATTTTCATGGCAGTTCCAGTGCTTTGGTTGGCGAGTACGGTTCACTTAAGGGCCCTAACGCTCTTACATTGCACAGCCATCCCACAGCGGGATAAGCATGAGGCAAAAGCGTAGCTTTCCCTCGATATCTGAGGGCTAATCAATAAAAGAACGTTGGGAGTTTTCTTAG
Source organism: Limisphaerales bacterium (assembly GCA_046593035.1). Lineage (GTDB taxonomy): Bacteria > Verrucomicrobiota > Verrucomicrobiia > Limisphaerales > JAYTXL01 > JAYTXL01. The sequence goes on from JBKJSC010000232.1 coordinate 6,763, forward strand.
TTGGCTTACATGCGGCTTT
>JBKJSC010000039.1:0-12492 GCA_046593035.1 Limisphaerales bacterium
GCCCGCAAGGATGGCGGCGTTGAGGCCGTATTGGCGTGCGAAGGTGCGGCTGAATCGGTGGATGGTGGCGACCTGCGGTGAAGATGGGAGGTTCATCGAGGCGTTCATGCGGCCTCCCGGTATTGGGTGGCAGGCTTCTCCGTCAATTTGAGGTGGCCAGGACGGTACACCGCTTTAACCAACACGAAGGGCTGCTTGTGGGAATCGTTGTGGAGATGTTCGACCAGGACTTCGACGGGCTGGTTTTTCAGCGAGCTCAAGTCAAATGATCCATTGACGAAACTGTTCCCCAGCCAGACATCGAGGAAGCGGAGCAACTTGGAGCCTGGATTCAAATCCAGATCCAACGAACAGCCAGCCAACGGGGTAGCAGAGGTGACGGATGGGATGTTGAGTTCGAACCAGAATCGAATCTGGCGGACCGGACCCGTGTTGGTGGGTTTGCTGATCTCGCCGACTTCTTTGCAACGGCCGGCATAAGAACCTTCCGGGATGAGGTACGTGGTGGGTTTGGGTATGTGAATAATTAACGGCATAACTCCTTGGGTAATTGGACTGCACTGACAATCCTTTGTTTATGCCCTCATTGTACAAAATGCTGGCCGTACGTACAAGGACTTTCTGATCCTTTTCATGGATTTCTTTTCTGCATCTCGCCTGGAACGAAACTAAGGTGGTGACTGGTCGGAATCTGCAACGATCGCCCCACAGAATGGTACCTGGCGGACGTCTAACCTTCAAACCACTCTTGTGATGTTGCTCTGAGATTAAGCGGCTCAAATCACCATCCAGGTACCAAGGAGAGCCGTCATATATGGAGCCGCGATTGGGGGTAATTGTCGTTGCCGTTAAATTCACAGGAGGATGGTCGATTTGTTCGAACCAAGAATTGGCTTTCGGGTCAAATCCTCAGATAGGCCCATTTTTACTGGCCATTTGTGAGGTTTTCCATTTTCCTGGATTTCCCAATGTCACCAAATTGGCGACATCTCCGGTCCTGCCGTCTGATGCTATGTGGACGACCTCCGGAATCAGGAAACTGCCAGGAGGCGTTTGTCGCGCAAAAAGGCCCTTCCGCAGTCTCGACCCTCGCCAGCATCTCCGACGTCAGGGCGGTACTGTTCCGTACGATGGCGGGTACATGGGTGCTGGCGGTTACATGTGAAGATTGCCAGAGGATGGGAAAATGGCGATTCTTGCGGGCACGACGGGCATACATCCATAATGGAGTCATTTTCGGTCGGTAGATATGCGCTCACCTTCCGGTGCAGGCATGACGACTTTTCGAACTCGGCCTGATGGCACAGGGTCGTTTGAGGTGTCGAACAGTCAGTGGACATGATGGTTCATGGTTTGCCTGCTAAATTGGGTGAGGGGGTGGGCCCTGATTCGTCAATCTACAGCAGATTGTTCACTCTGATTTATTTTTTGATCATAAAGGTGGTAAACAGGGTCAACCCCTCACCCTCAGAAACAGAGTTGTCGGTTTGGCTCCCGGGTCTGGGCTGTTCCTTGGCTCACCATGGAGAAAAAACGTCCTGGTAACAAGGGGGCGAGATTTCTGATCCGGCTAAAGAGGTTCGATAGGGTGAGGGGGTGGACCCAAATTCGACAGTCTACAGCCCAGATTCTCTCCTTATTTATTTTTTGATCATTAAGGTGGTAAATCGGGTCAACCCCCTCACCCACAAAACAGACTTGTTGGTCTCTGGTCTCACGGTCGGGGGTGTACACGGGCCACAAAAACGAAAAGGCGGCGAGGTTAAGCCCCGCCGCCCTTCGTTTACTCGGCCAAGCTTATTCCAGGCGGATTCGAACCGTCCTGATCCTCACCACACCTGGATTCGGACTCATTTTCGTCTCGGGCGGGCGGCTGGATCGTCCACTGGGACTGCCCATGAACCACGCGCTTACTGACCCGCTGCGGTCGCTTCGTAACGAGCCGGCCTAAGTAGCTGCCGCACGCGCTTCCGAAATAGAGCATCCGCTCCACTTCTTTAACCACCGAGCTGGAGTTCAACTTCAGGCGTCCTTCGAGCTGGACTGCGGTCCCTGTCCAGGCCGGTAAGGGTCGATGGTTCAGAGCTAGCCTCTCGGATCCGAACACCCCCTCGTCGATCAGGCTCAGGAACCGCAACTCAGGCGCGGTCTCGTCCAACGACAACAGCAACTCGGGGTGGTGATAAGCGATGATTCCGTAACGTGGATCGCGCAGCTCTTCCGGTATCGCCCAGGTTTGCAGGAACTCGACGAAGGCCGGCAACTCAGCACTCAACGCCGCTCGGAACAGTTCCTTCTCTGCACCCGTCGAAGCCGGCATCGGCATCGGACGCTGATTTGCCCGCAGCAGAATCACCTTTTCGGCGATATCTCGATCGAGCGGCGGTAGGATCATGATACGCTCCGGATCATCGTTAAGGCTGATGGTTATTCGCCACAGCGGATTCAGACGCACAGCATCGCGATTCTTCCCATGGCAATATTGCCACTGGTTCGCCGCCACCTGCTTAATATGGGCGGCCAGCTGGCGCCGGACCGGGAAGGACGTGGATTCCGCCTTATCCTCAATCATTAAATGCTCCGCGCGGAACATCTCGACGTTAAAATCCGTACGCCCGATCATGAAGTTATAGGCATCCGCATAACGTCCCCCGAAGAGCTCCGTGATGATATCCTGCACCAACGATTTTCCCGATCCCACCGGACCCGCCAACGCGAGGGCCTGGGCTTGCGACCAGCGCTGATCCCGCAACCCTTCCAAGGCGTGCTTACACCAGCCGTAAAAATACGGCCGCTGATCGCAAACCGGATCATTGAGGAGTCCATCGAGGACCTGATTCAGCAATGGCCACTCGCCAACCTGGGGCACAATCGGACGTGGTGACTCCGTAATCAACACGCGACTCCCATTCAGCTCCCGAAACCCGGCCTGGTAGCCAGCCAGACCGTTCGCAAAATCCACGTTCTGATCGAGCTGGAGGTTCATCAGGCAATCATCGGCGGGTGACAAATCACCTTCACCCTTCTTCCCCCCATAACCGTGGGCCTGTAGATACCGATGGACGGAACTCTCGTTCAGCTTAATCCAGCGACGCCGCTGGTCCTGGAGCCAATACGTTTTAGCGTTGTGCTCGTAGTATATTTCCGGAGACGGCAGGATATTAGTAATGGTGCTCACAGCGATCCCTCCTCTCCAAGGTAAACAAGTTTCTGGTAACGGTCTCCCCTCAGGCAACCGGGCAATCGAACCGGTTGGGAAGCTGTAAACAATTTCGGATCACACCCCAGCACCGGCAGCACCAGCTTCAGGTCGTCCACTTCTTCAGCCGGATAATCGAACCACGCATGCAGGCTCTTTCCAGCTGTATCGACGATCGCAACCAAATTCAGCGCGGCTTTATCCCGGAGCCAGCGGAAGATGGCGCCGACCTCGTCTTTATCGAGCGTATCGGATTCGACGACCAGGAACCGACGCGTCACCACGTTCTCATTCGCGCGGTTAATCACTCCTGGTTTGAAAGTGGCGGGGCAGATCAGCGGGCCATGAAGAGCCGATTCTTCGAGCCACTCATGAGCAGTCCTGAAACACCCGGCATGACCGATTCCGGAATCATACTTATCGCCAATCCAGACGACATCATCGTGATGGAACCGCCCCAGCAGCAGCTTCGAATGCTCCACGGGATCCTCGGGCACTTTCACCGGCGAGTCCCTGAGGATATCGTTTAACGTCCAACGACTCTCCAGGATTCGATCCCGTGAATTAGCGGCACGTAGGCGGATATTCTGGCGACACCGGGCTTGATCAATCCGCAATTTATCCTCTTTACTCAGCCTTTTCTTCACACCGCCACTCATAGATCGCAATTCACGGTTTTTATCCGCAACGTCATTCCGGCAACTTCCATGGACGCAATACAGCGTCGGCACGTGGTCGAGATAAACGATGCAATCACGCCGTCCGTTCTGGTTCGTATGGTGGTGGCGACCGGGGCATTCACAATAGCCCGTGGTGGTATCGGTCCATTCGACGGGGCCGAGTATTTTTTCGACGACTTCGACAGTCGTGTTTGGGGCAAGTTGAACCGCATTGCCGGGCGGGTTGTTGCTATCAATCATGTGTAATTTATGGGTTGTGACCGGCAGCCTCGCGCGTCTTTGAGGAAACGCGAGGCTACAGGTCGGGTTTTAGTTGGGCATCCGTACTTGGCCTGGAGAGACCCGCTCCAGCCGAATTCCGAAGCGTTGGAGATGCAAGGAGAGCCATCTAAGGAAACCGCCCTCGTCAGCAGGCGTCACGGGCTGTGGTGAGTGCCTCGGTGGCGCCGGTGGAATTACTGCGTCCACCCGCTGCTGCTGGCTAACCGTCAGCGGTATGGTTCCGTGGGTGGCAACATCCGCGTAATATTTCCTCACGCCTGCCACCGCCCATGCAAGAATGCCAGCGGCCTCTTCACACCAGATTTGACCAGCAAGATTTGGCACTGGCCTCACCGGTTGAGTGCGGTTAAAATCCACGATCAGCAAACGTCGGCGAAACGCGTCGACGTCGGCTGACCATGGCTGCGCGCACAGACGATTGCCGTGGAGAATGACGTGGAAATCCCCTTCCATCGCTACGCGCCGATTCTGGAATTTTACCTCGGCTTCCATCCGATCCTGACCGACCAAGGCTTTCAGCCGGCCAATTCCATGCAAAGAGAGCAGGTCCGAGGGAATTTCCGGGGCCACCAACAATCGCTTGCCCAGATAGGCGGACAGCTCGAAGCGCTCATTGAATTTATCGACCCTCAGTTCAGCGGTCTGCCGTACGCCGATCAGGTTGGTAATCAGATTGACGAGCGTGCCTTTGCCGGTGCCTGGGTTGCCCACCAACACCAACGCGACTTGGGATTGGTTGTGGCCGGCCAGTGCGGAGCCCACCCACTTCTGAATCAATTCCTGGTCATCATCAGCGACCGCCTGATTTAGGAGGTCATGGAATTTCGGGCACTTCGCATCAGGGCGGTATTCGACATCCAGCGAGTACTCGAACTGCATCGTGGAGTCGTGCGGCAGCAAGGCCACCGTTTTGCCGCTGAAGTCCAGGACCCCGTTACGAACCACGAGTTTACCGGGATGGCGCTTGGGTTGCCATAGTGGAGCGTTGATTTCGATTTCTGCGACCATCTGTTTGAACGTGGAGACCTTGGCGGTATGGCCCCAGCTTCCCAGCATCCAGCTTTTTAACTCGCGCTGAAGTTGATTGCCCGTGAGTTCTTCCCAGCGATGGGTCGCCGCGTGGTGCAGGTGGTAACGCTTCGACGTTTCGCTGTAGGCCAAAGAGCGATCCTTGAGGAACCGCAGCGCAGTTTCAAGCGGTGCCAAGTCCATGGGTTTTGTAACGCAAACAGGCGTTGGCTCGGCAGAAGTGACGAGTTTGGGCCTAGATTTGCGATTTGAAGGCGCTGCAGTGCAGACGACTTGATTGCCGCCGCTCTGGAAGGCTGACGGTTTGATGGCAGGTTGAACCGCGCTGCCGGGCGCATTTTTATCTAACATACATTAGTCCTAAGTTGACCTTCGGCCTCGCGCTTCAAACAGGAAACGCGAGGCCAAGGGTCGGGTTATTTACCGTCTATTCGTTTGGGGATCACTTCCTCGTAGCTTCGATTTATCACGGTCCCCATCCCCGTCCTTTCTGAATGGAAGAAACAGAAGCTTGCTGGCGTGCCTGTACTTTCGTCCGTCATTTCCAGGAGCCACATATTTTGCGACACCTGGATTTTCCGACCGTCATCGCGATACCCGAGAAAACGCAAATCGAACAAGCGTATCCACCTCACGAAGCCATCAATCGGTTTTATCAACTCCTGCAGCCGACTATGGAGCACAGCCACCATATTCAGATAATGGTAATCTTCCCGCCACATCAGGTCCTCAAGTTCCCGATCTTCCGGGGTGTTGACTCGTGGCAGGTCAGCCTCATTTTTCGTATACTTCTTTTTCATATTATTGATTGGTTGCAGGGACAAACTGATTTGACTTCCGGGGGCGCGACATGTGGTTTCCCCCTTTCGCCTTCAAGGGCGGGTTCTCGCGCAACTCTCGCGCATAAACGGGGCAGCCGTACAAATGTTCGACCTCGGCACAGGCGGGCCGGGGGTCAAACGGACGATCTGCCATGTTCACTTCACGGGGGACTCTCTGACTAAACGGATTACTTTGGTTTTTCATAGATAAACAAGTTAACGGTTTAGCCCCGTGCCAGCGCAGGCCAGCACGGGGCACTTTTCAACTCAACACGGTCTCCAACTCCAACAGCGGCTCCACCTCCAACGCGGCCATTCGATTCTTCGGAACGGGGAAGTTATGATGAATCTCCCAGTCCAGCTCGTGGCCCTTACTATCGGATTTCCCCGAGGCCCACTGCTTAAAGAAGAAGGGAACATTCGCTTCCTCGCACTGCCGCTTAATTTCAACCACCCATTCCTTCATCATCGGTCGATAATCCGGGCCCGATTCCCCGCCCACGATCAACCAATCGATTCCATCCAGGTCGAGCTTCAACGGGCCCAGCAACGGCTCACAGGATAGGAATCGGACCGGGGCCGGGATCTTTTTAAGCAGCCCGACGCGGAACGAGTAAAGCTGGGTCTCCACCGATGTTCCCATCCAGGCGTTCTCCGGCCACTCATGCGTCTCCGCATATTTCACGGCCTCCTTCGTCCGCTTCGTCAGGATCTGCCAATCGAGGGCCGGCGTCGCCCGGATTAGATCGAACAACTTATCCCGCAGCACCGGATCCGCTTTCGTATCGAATACATCCGCCCAAGAGGCGGTAAAGACGCGCGGCCGTTTACCGTCGTTTCTAGCCAACGCCTCCCTATTCCATTTCAGGGGCTTCCTCCAGTTATCCTCCGAAGTCGGAACGCGATCTGCATCATCGCCCCACGGAATCTTATGCTTATTCCACACGTCGAATGCCGCGTAACAATTATCGCAACCATCGCTGATTCTCGTACAACCGATCCATGGGTTAAACGTATAATCCGTCCACGATATTCCAGTATTCTCCATATTTTTCCTTTCGATGAAGCCCGCCACCGCTACAGGCGGCAGCGGGCCTCCATCCTAGTTTTTTTCCTTTTTTACACTTCCGACTTCCGCAACCGCTTCCTCGACCACGTCATCGGGTTCGAGGATCCCCGCGAAGACCGCCAGTTCCTTCAGGAACTTAACCACGGCGGCATCGTTACTATTTACCAGCAGGGCATAGAGGGGCTTCAGGCGCCTTATCAGCTCCCCTCGATCCACATTCAGCAGATCCTCCACGGCTTTCTCCACATGAGCCATCGTCACCCGGTCCTCCCCGGCCAATTTCACCGCATTCTTCCACGCCAACCCCTGCTGGTCGGGGCTTAACTTCCCCAACGGCCGGGTTTGAGCCTCGGTGACGGGCAGGGAAACCACCCCAAGATGGGGTGACTTTAGGTTTTTATAGACTCTCAGCGCATTCAGGTTCCGGTCGGCTTGGGACCGGTCAAATCCCCACCGATCCAGGCAATAATCGCCGAACCTTTTATGGGTCCCCTTATAGAGTTTCCCGTCATGGATCACGGTCAGGGCCTCCGCCCTTTTCCACAACTCTCCCTCGCAAGCTTCGACGATCGCCTCCTGCTTCTTCAGCTCATCGGCTTCCTTCGAGGTAAGTTTTACCTTACCCCTTCCAGGTACCGGCTCGGTGACCTTACCAACAATAACTTCAGGCGCGGGGTCGGGATTCGCCGCCACGGGCAGCTTCTCGACCACCGCAACCGCAGCCGACTTAACCACGTCGGCTTCTTCAGGGGCGGATTTTAGTGATCCGCCACACGTTTTGATTGATTTCATTTGATTTGCCTGGCCCACACGCATTTCCTGCCGCCACTACGGTCCGCGCAGGAAATCGCGTCAGGCTCTATTTACTTAAAGAGAAATCGCCGAAGTTTCTTACAGGGGCCAATTCTTGGTTTATCCCCACATAAAACACTCAGCGATCGCTCTGACCGTTCTGGCATGGGCCGCGTTTCGATTTCGCGACCTCGATTTGCCACGGTGCCGGTGACGCCACGTTTTATCCGTGTTCACGCCGCCGTTTCCGGGCTGGTGACTTCTCCTGCTGCCAGTGCATCGTCGAGAAACCACCCTTCGTTCCTGGCGACCTTCGTCCGCCAACGCACGACATATTCGACGCATGCGATTTTTCTGTGGAGATCCCACAGCCAGCGAAGAGCCCGTTTGGTTTACGACTCTTCGTCCCGGACACCCTTGAGTCCGGGGAACTACCGGATGATCCATTCATCCGTATTTACGAGAGCAGGTTATGCTCACGGAAGATTCACGTCTCCAACCGCGCAGCCAAAGTTTTCGTTTTCCAAGCTTGCCGTTCCCGGGAAGGTCTGGGGTCCGCGAAGTTTACGGACTCATGATCAGACCCGAAGTTTCCAGTTACGGTTTAGCCGCCGCGCGACCTCGGGGGCTTCGAGGTCTACCGCACCTCTAGCCGCAGCTTCGACTTATCTTGCCTCCCGACACCGGGCGCGGGCGACCTGCCGATCAGCTACAATTTTCAGATTTCAAAGAACACGCCAAAACTACGGCGTCCAACTCCCACAACTTCGCACAATTTATGCGTAAAAATAATTTGCAGGGGGCTGCAGGGGGTAGTGGTGCTTCTGCAGGGGCGTAGGGGGTGCACTAACTTTGATTACCACCGCACGGAACGAATTAATCTTCTTCTTCGTTATCGGGGTTATACAGATTAGACAAAATCTGGCGCATTTGCTCGTCGGAGGGCAGCTGTTTCCAGACCAATCCGGTGACCACGCGCCGGACTTCGCCTTTATTCCACGTGACGTGCCCTAAAATGTCCGCCAACTCCTTCAGCCCGTTGCCGAAAGATTTACCGGGATCCTCGACCTCCTTGCCTCGGTAAAACGTCACAAACTCCCGGGCGGTGAAACTGGGTTGACGTCGGAGCAACGCCAGGGTCAGGAGCGCTCGCACGGCTGCCTTGCTCTTCCCGAAATCTATTTCATCGTGGCCGTCATGCACCCGCACCTTCGCGACTTCCTCCAAGTAAACGGAGATTTGATGATGTGGACCGGTAACCGCTGCCATGAGCAGCGCCTTCGCAAGATTGTGCAAAACTTTGTGCCGACGCTGAACCACCTCTTCACAGACGCGAAGCTCGTGCGACACTTCTTGACCTTCCTGCACGATCAGATCGATGCACACCAGATGCGCGGTCGGAAACGCATCCGCATACTTCCTGGCTGTGTCCAGCAGTCGACGGTCCACCTCCAACAACTCCTGGCCGGTTTTTGCCACGTCCGCGATCAAGTCGTTGAATTCGGCCGTCAGCAGCAGATCAAATGGCAATTTGACACATCCGTTGAGGTCATCCTGGTAAACCTTCGCATTGCCGGCCTGCAAACAAACCTGCGCATCTTTCAGGTGCTGCAAATAAGCGTGAACTGCCCTGGCCACCTGCTGCGCTGCTTCCAACGAATCGTATTTCAGAACAGCCGACTCGATGTGGGCGGCCTGAACAAAGTCGGAATCAAGGAACGTTGCCGGGACATTTGCCTCGGTGGCTGCTTGTTTCAGCGCATCGGTGATAATTACGGGACAAGTTACGACCTGCTCTTCGGGTTGGATCGGTGCAGGTTCGCGGGGGGACAATATGAGCCTGCGAAATTTTTCTACGGGTTGTGCGTTGGGTCGGCTTGATCTTCTGGGCACCGGGAAATAATGGTGAACCCGACTCCCGACAGCAAGCCGCAATTACGTAGAATCGAAGCGCCGTGAACTCAAACTTTCGAACTCGTAAACAGCGCGGCGCCATCGGGGCCGTATGTCGTACAAAATCCAAACAAAGCAATCCATTGCGCTTGCGTTTTTGGCAGAATTGTCCACCCTCATCACTGCCCGTGGTTCGGGATCCATGGGCTGATACCCACATGCTTGGGATCGCACTCATGGATTTGAAAAAATCCAAAGAACGGTCCTTTTCCACTGGGTGTTGTTCTTTGAAATACAGGATCATCACTCAGTGTCCTACAAACTGGCCGTGGTTTCACTGCGGCCTCAACCAGGATAAAGGAGAACTGCTGATAGAAAACAAATTTAACTGAGCCTGTGTCTGGCCGATAGACACAAATTCATACTTGCAGAGAGTTGGAACACATACTTGTCCCACCCTTAAACTGGATCAAGATCCAAGCCGCAAGGCCTGGGTTTTGCTTCATCAAAAAGCAAGGAACACTAGAAATGTTAGAAACTGCAAATCCTTCCTCGCGGATGTTTTATTCCGTCAAGGAAGTATCAAACTTGTTTGGAGTGAGCCCGAAGTCGATCTACCGGCTCTTGGACCGGGGGCTTTTGAAATCTTCGAGTGCCCTGCGGCACAAGCTGATTCTCAAGAGCTCCGTGGACGAGTTTGTAGCCTCCACCGTGCAGAACGGAGGTGGCCGATGAACAAATCCACCCAGAAGCTGCGGAAGACCGAGGCTCCCAGCAATCCGACTGCACCGAAGGTGAAGAAGAAGAATGCCTCCCGCCGAGCACGCTCCCCGAAGTACGTGGGGAAGAAGCTGTCGGCGAAGGGGCAGAAAACCCTGAAGCGCATGGAACATACCATCGCCCGGGGTCTTGCGGAGTTCGTTAATGTCGGGAGGGCCTTGGTGGCCATCCGGAACGAACAACTCTACAAGGCTTCCCACCCAACGTTTGAAGAATACTGCCAGTCCCGTTGGAAATTCTCCGCGAAGCAAGCCTACCGCTTTATTGCGGCGGCCGAGATCGTGGAGCAACTGAGGGTTGGGAAGGGGAGAGTTCCCCGTTCCAGCCTGCCAAAGAGGGAGTCGCAAGTTCGACCCCTGGCCCGACTGTGGGGGGTAAGCCAATGTAAGCCGATCAGCATCTGGAAACAGGCGCTCAAGGTGACCAACGGCAAGGCTCCAACAGCGGCCCTCGTTTCAAGGCTTGTGAACGAACAGTTGGGAATGCCCGGTTCGGGAGCGGTTAAGAAACGTGGCAGTGCGGTACCGCTGAGTTCAAACGGAAAAATAGCTAAAATTAGGAATCTTCTGGCCAAATCCGTCAGCAAAACTGGTGGAGGAGGTAAGGAGTTATCCATCCAAACACTGATGAAAATCAGCAAGCTGGTCGGAAACCCGAAAGTTAGCTAAAAAATCCCAAGCCGCAAGGCTATGGGGCGTCGGCTGGTATGGCCGGCGCCCCTTTTCTTTTTCGTGGGGCAATCGGCGGGGGTGCGGGTGGGCTAAACTGGCCCTGCGACCAGCTTCTCAGCCATTCGATCTGAGTGTTCCGTTCGCAGGTGGGAATAGGTCTTTGCGATCAATGCGCCTCCGTCCCGATGCCCCTGCCAGGCCGCCAGAGCCTTAAAATCCACGCCCAACTCAATCGCGCGCGTGATGAAGCAACGGCGAAAGGCGCGATGGGAAAAGTGAGGAAACCCCAGCCGCTTGCAAGCAGAGGTTAGGGCTTTTTTTGCGTCACGCACTCGGAACAAGTTGTCCTCCGGCTGCAACAGGCGGCGCGCGATCAGATTTTGCAGGAAGATGCGTAATTGCGGAAAGATAGGTACCAGGAATCCCGTGTCTGTCTTGTTCCGGTAGAGGGTCATCTTCCCCGTGGCGAAGTCCACCTGGCGTACTTTCAGATTTGCCGCCTCGGAATTACCTTGTCCCGCCAGCCCGAGGAATTCCACGAAATCTGCGGAGTCCTCGGCGTCGGCGCTGAATTTTTGCGCGCGAATGTTTTGCACCACCGCTTGGAATTGCTCCCAGGTGGGCGTAAGCCGAATGGGTTTGTCCAACCGTCGCTGTTTAATCGTGGCGGCCGGGTTCTCCATTACCATGCGGTCATTGAGCGCCAGTTCGAACATCTTGCGGACAAACCGCAGGTACTCGTTCAACGTGGCCTTGCCAATGCGACCACTGTGCATTCCCAGCCAGGTGTGGATTTCGGAGGCGCGCACGCTCTGGATGGCCTGATCCATTCCCCCGGGCCAGGTGGCCTTGAACTGCTTGGCAATGCTCTTGCGGGTTCGCACCGTCTTGTCATCGAGGTAGGCGATTGATTCGAGATAACGGTCGGCCAGGGCGCTGACTGAAAGCCGGCCCGCACCCGGATCCACCTGGGCCAGCGACTTCTTGAGTTGGTTTAACGCGCGGCCGGCGATGGCCCGATCGGTGGTTTTGAGGCTCTGACGAAAAATCTTGCCGTGGTGTTTAAGAACAGCATAATAAACACGGTTCGATGAATAACGGTAGAGACATTCACCAACACGGACAAGCCGACCAGCCTGAGTCTCATCGGGTTGTTTTGGCATGGTCCAACTCTACCAGTATACAAAAGCGGTATACAAGCGTGGATTTTCGGATCCAATCGAGCCTTGCAAGTGGTTGAAGTTAAATTTGATGGGGTCGTAGCTCAGTTGGTAGA
>JBKJSC010000133.1:0-6053 GCA_046593035.1 Limisphaerales bacterium
GCCGCCGGAGTCGCACAAGGTTTTGAAGCCGGAGCAAAAAGAAATCCTGAAGAAATGGATCGCCGGTGGCGCGCAATGGCAGGGGCATTGGGCGTTCATCAAGCCGGATCGTCCGCCTGAGCCGCGCCTGAAGAAGGGCGCGTGGGTTCGCAATCCCATTGACGCCTTCATTCTCGCCCGGCTGGAAAGCAAGAATCTCAAACCCGCGCCGGAAGCCGACCGCCGCACACTGGCGCGCCGGCTGTCGCTTGATCTCACCGGCCTGCCGCCCGCGCCCGAGGAAGTCGAAGCGTTCGTGCAAGACAAGTCGCCAGATTATTACGAGAAGTTTGTGCGGAAGTTGACGGACTCGACGGCCTGGGGCGAGCACCGCGCGCGTTACTGGCTCGACGCCGCCCGCTATGCCGACACGCATGGCTTGCACTTCGACAATTACCGCGAGATGTGGCCGTATCGCGACTGGGTCATCCGCGCGTTCAACAAGAACATGCGCTTCGACCGTTTCACCGTGGAACAGCTCGCGGGCGATCTGCTGGAAAATCCGGACGAAGACCAACTGGTGGCCACTGGTTTTCATCGTTGCAACATGACCACCAATGAAGGCGGCACCATCGTGGAGGAAAACCTCGCCAACTACGCCAACGACCGCGTGACCACGACTTCCTGGGTCTGGCTCGGCCTCACCGCCAATTGCTGCGCGTGCCACGACCATAAGTTCGATCCACTCACGCAGCGCGACTTTTATTCGATGGCGGCTTTTTTCCGGAACACGATGCAGCCCGGCCTCGACGGCAATGTGAAGGATTCCACACCAAGCATCCTCGTCGTGGCGAATGACGAAGACCGCCGCCGCTACAAGGCCTTGCCCAGCGAAATCGAGGCCGCAAAGAAAATGGTCGATCAGCGCAAGGCGGAAGCTGAACCGGCTTTTGAAAAATGGGTGGGCGAGTTGAACGCAGCGGAAATGGATCGCGAGCTTTCCGTGAGCGGCCTGGTCGCGCACATTGCTTTGACCGAAGGCAAAACCAACGAAGTCACCGCGCGCATCGGTAATGAAGAGAAGCGTTACACGCCAGTCGGCAATGTGACGCTCAAGACCGGCGGCAAACTGGGGCCGGCCTTGCAGTTTGCGACAGGCGCAACGGTGGAGTTTCCGGAGGTTGGTGATTTTGACCAGGGACAAGGATTCTCCTGTGGCGCGTGGGTTTTCGTGCCGAAGGATTTCAATGACACCGCCGCCATTGTGTCGCGCATGGATGAGAAGAATGATTATCGCGGCTGGGATCTCTGGCTCCAAAGCGGACAGTTCGCCACGCACATCGTCAACAAGTGGCCGGACAACGCGCTCAAGGTTCGCACCGCCAAACGCCTCGCGAAGAAGGGCCAGTGGCAGCATGTCTTCCTGGCCTACGACGGCTCCGGAAAACCGGAAGGCGTGAAATTATTCGTGGACGGCGTGGCGGCGGAAACCGAAGTCGAGAATGCCAAAGGTGTCACCGGCAGCATTCGCACAACTGTTCCGTTCAAGCTGCTTCAACGCAGCCAGGGCGCGCAACTACCGGGCGGCGCGGTGCAGGACGTGCGGGTTTATTCGCGCGCGCTGGCGGCAGCGGAGGTGACCACGCTCGCGCATCTGACCAAGCTGCGTTCACTCATTAAATCGCCGCTCACCCAATGGGAAAAAGAGTCACGTCAGGAAATGTTTAATTACTTTCTCACCACCAAGCATCAGCCATTTGGCGAAACGCAGAAGGCGCTGGCCACATTGGAAACCGAGAAGGAAGGCATCCGGCTCCGCGGTGCCGTCACGCACATTCAGCAGGAGAAGAAAGATTCGATGGCGGTGGCGAACATTCTGTTTCGCGGCGCGTACGACAAGCCCAAGGAACAGGTCAGCGCGGCCACGCCCGCCGTGCTGCACAAGCTGCCGGAGAAAGCGCCGGCCAACCGCCTCGGTCTGGCGCAATGGATGGTGTCGCCGGAAAATCCGCTCACCGCGCGCGTCACGGTGAACCGCTTTTGGGCGGAAGTCTTCGGCGTCGGTCTCGTGAAAACCGCCGAGGATTTCGGCACGATGGGCGAAACGCCGGTGAACCAAGCGTTGCTCGACTGGCTGGCGGTGGAGTTCATTGAGAGCGGCTGGGATGTGAAACATCTCTTCGAATTGATGGTCACTTCCGCCGCGTATCGTCAAAGCGCGGAGACGACGCGCGAGAAACTGGAGAAAGACCCGGCCAACCGCCTGCTCAGTCGCGGGCCGCGCTTCCGCATGGATGGTGAAATGTTGCGGGACTACGCGCTGGCCGCCAGTGGATTGCTGGTGAAGAAAGTCGGCGGCCCGAGCGTAAAACCGTACCAACCCGACGGTGTCTGGGAAGCCGTCGCGATGCCGGAAAGCAACACGCGTAATTACCGGCGCGACACCGGCGAAGCTTTGTATCGACGCAGCCTGTACACTTTCTGGAAGCGCGCCGCGCCCCCCGCGATGATGGACATTTTCAATGCTCCGAGCCGCGAGACGTGCGCCGTGCGGCGCGAGCGAACGAACACACCGTTGCAGGCCCTGGCGACTTTGAATGATCCGCAATTCATCGAGGCCGCGCGGCATCTGGCCGAGGAAGCGATCAAGCAAAGCCAGGGCAGTTTCGACAAATCTGTTGATTTCATCGCGCACCGAGTGCTCGCGCGTTCGTTGCGCTCAACCGAAACAGGTGTCGTCAAGGGCACCCACGCGACGCTGCTCGCGTTCTACGAGAAGCAGCCGGACGAAGCGAAGAAGCTCCTCGGCATCGGCGAATCGAAAGCCGCCGCGAGTGTTCCCGCTCCGCAACTCGCCGCGCTGACGATGATCGCAAACCAGTTGTTGAATCTCGATGAAGTGTTGAACAAATGAGAACAGTAACCGGTAAATCAGTAATCAGTGAACCAGTGGGTCAGTCGCTCGGTTACGCGCGGCGGTTCCAGGATTTGGTCGTTTATAAAAAGGCGCGGCGACTGGCGCGGGAGGTTTTTTTGGCGACGAAAGCGTTCCCGCGTGAAGAAGCGTTTTCGCTGACGGATCAGGGTCGTCGCGCGTCGCGTTCCATTGGCGCACAGATTGCCGAGGCGTGGGCCAAACGGCGCTATCCAAAACATTTCGTCAGCAAGCTCACGGACGCGGACGGCGAACAACAAGAAACCCAGCATTGGCTGACGGTCGCCTACGACTGCGGTTACTTGTCCGAACCGGAAGCCCGTCGCCTCGGCGAACTCTGCCTTGAAATCGGCCGGATGCTCGGTGAAATGATGGCCAAGGCCGATCAATTCTGCCAGACGGGTGGCGATAATCTGCACGAAAACCCGCCCGATTACTGCGTGTCCGAGGACACAAGCTTCCTGATCTACGACTGATTACTGTTTCACTGATCACTGACCTACTGATTACTTTCTTATGAGCCTCTTCAACGAATACGTTCGTTACGAAACCCGCCGGCAATTTTTCGCCCGCGGCAAAAATGTTCTCGGTGCCGCCGCGCTCGCCAGTCTGCTCGGCCCGAAGTGGAACGCCCTCGCTGGAGTTACTGGCGGGCAACCCGCCCTGCCCCACTTCCCGCCGAAGGCCAAACGTGTCATCTACCTCCACATGGTCGGCGGCCCGTCGCAGATGGATCTCTACGACTACAAGCCGGTGCTGAAGGATTGGTATGACAAGGATCTCCCCGCTTCTATTCGCATGGGCCAACGACTCACAACGATGACCTCCGGGCAGGCGCGCTTTCCCGTCGCACCGTCGAAATACAAATTCGCGCAACACGGCAAGTGCGGCATGTGGGTGACGGAACTGTTGCCGCAAACTGCGAAATGCGTGGACGACATGTGCTTCATCCGTTCCATGCACACCGAGGCCATCAACCATGAGCCGGCCATTTGCCACATGCAGACCGGCAGCATGGTCAGCGGCCGTCCGTGCATTGGTTCGTGGGTCAGCTATGGACTCGGTTCCATGAACGCCAACCTCCCCACGTTCGTCGTGCTCGTCGCGGAGCCGACCAACAAAGAGCAACTTCAGGCCATCTCTGCGCGCCTGTGGTCCAACGGTTCCCTGCCCGGCGAACACGCGGGCGTCTCGTTTCGCAGCCAAGGCGATCCGATTTTGTTTATCAGCAATCCGCCGGGTGTGCCGGGCGATTTGCGCCGCGCCCAGCTTGATGGATTGAAAAAACTCAACGAACTGAATTTCAAACAGGTTGGCGATCCGGAAACCCACACGCGCATCCAGCAATTTGAAATGGCGTTTCGGATGCAATCCAGCGTGCCGGAGCTGACCAACATCACCAAGGAACCCGAGTCCACCTACAAACTCTACGGCGACGAGGCGAAGAAACCGGGCACGTTCGCTTACACCTGTTTGATGGCGCGGCGGCTCATCGAACGTGGCACGCGCTTCGTGCAGGTGTATCTCAACAACTGGGATCATCACTCCAACGTCGGAGGTCGGATGCCAATGCAATGCAAAGACGTGGACCAGGCGACCTACGGCCTCATCCAAGACCTCAAGGCGCGTGGGATGTTCGAGGACACGCTGATCATTTGGGGCGGCGAATTTGGCCGTACGATTTACAGCCAGGGCGGACTCACCAAGGATAATTACGGCCGCGACCATCACCCGCGCTGCTTCACCATGTGGATGGCCGGCGGCGGTGCCAAAGGCGGAACCATCTACGGCCAGACTGACGACTTCTCCTACAACATCGTCGAAAATCCCGTCCACGTCCGCGACTTCCACGCCACCATTCTGCATCTGCTGGGCATCCACCACGAGAAGTTCACGTTCAAGACCCAGGGCCTTGACCTGCGCCTCAGCGGCGTCGAAGAAGCACGGGTGGTGAAGGAATTGGTGGCGTGAAATTGGAGTCATTGGAACTGCGAGAACCGATTTTATTTCTAGACCGCTCAACAATCACCATGAACACTATCATTCGACTTATTGCGTTGCTGTCCGTCTCGGCGTCCGTTGCTCAGTGTGCCGAACCTGTTGCCAAGCAGTTCCTGCGTTACATCTACGGTGCGGACGGCATCAATCTTACCAACGTCTGTCACCCATCGGACGATTCGTGGATGTTACGGGGCGATAAGAATGCGAACGCGCTAACCGCACTCGACACCGAGAAGATTACTTCAAAGTCCACAGGTGTTACTTCCGGTGTGCTTGGCACGGACGTTTATTTCATTGAGATGCGGGATGGCAAAGTTGACCCAGCATTCAATCTGAACGGTATCTACTTGTTGCACCGTCAACTGATCTTGAGGTTTCTTTACTCCTCTCTTGAGCGCGACCAGCCGACGCTCCGCCGGTTGGTCACGGACGCAAGCAAGGTTCAGATTCTTGGTCCGAAGGCAGCACCTGGAGACATGGACCAGTATGGCTCGATTATTGAGTTGATGCCGGTCGTTCGATCCAGCAAGTCGGCCGATGACGTGAAGAGCAAAACAGTCACGTACCGCGTACCCGTTGGTGACGTGGCACTGTCGCTGACATTGGTGAAAGACGGGAACACTTGGAAGATTGATACTTCCAAGACGGTTCGTGTGCCTTTGGAGTTTTTCTTTCGATGAGACTTCAGATGACGTGGCCTAAAGGCACGGTTCTTACCAACTGTCTTGTTGTTGGATTTGGGCTTTTTCTCACTGAATCGATCAGCACTCTTGCCGCTGATTTCCCACCGTTCACGCCCGGCCGCAGTGAGCTACGGATCACCAACTCCCCGCCGCAGGCTGAAGCCGACGAAGTGAAATGGCGTCTGCACGCCCAGGAAGACCCGCCGCCGTTCCGCGTCGCGAAGGAAAAATTCCAACTCATCGTGCCGCCGGGTTACCAGCACGACGAGCCGTGGGGGCTGTTCATCTGGATCAGCCCGGGCGACAAACCAGCCATCCCCGGCGACTGGGAACCGGTGCTCGCGGCGCGCAAGCTGATCTTTGTCGGCGCGTTCAACGCCGGGAACGAGCGTAACATTTTCGACCGGGTGCGGCTGGCGGTGGCCGCCAATGCCGAAATGCGCAAGCGCTTCAAC
>JBKJSC010000226.1:0-25634 GCA_046593035.1 Limisphaerales bacterium
CGCCGCTTCGCCGTCATTTGCATATGCAACTTCGGCGAGCCAGTCGGGTGCCCGAGTTCGTCGTGCTCCAGGCCGGTGACGATGGGATATTTGCCGCTCGCGATGCGGGTGCCCGGCGCGACATGGCGCGTGACACCATCGGCCGGCGTGAGATCGTACGGCTTGTGGTCGGCAACCGGCGTGAAGTCCGGGGAAATGTCCTGGCAAACTTTTTCCAAGTCCGGCTCCGTAAACGCTTCGATGCGGCTGGCGATACCCTGGTCGGTCAGGAAAATAACCGGCACGGAATATTTGCGGGCGATGTTGACGGCCTCAATGGCCATGTAGAAACAATCTTCCACATTCGCGGGCGCGATGACCACGCGCGGTGAATCCCCGTGGCCGCCGAAAACGGCGATGTTCAAATCGGACTGCTCGACATTCGTTGGCATGCCAGTGCTCGGCCCGCCGCGTTGCACGTCAATGATGACAAGCGGCATTTCCGCCATCACGGCCCAACCAAGCGCTTCGGTCTTGAGCGAAATGCCGGGGCCGCTGGAACCAGTGACCGCCACGCGCCCGGCGTAGCTCGCGCCGATGGCCATGGAAATGGCGGCGATTTCGTCCTCGGTCTGCACAAACGTGCCACCATACTTGGGCAGTTCGCGCCGCAGCAATTCCATGATGTCTGACCACGGCGTGATCGGATAGCCCGCGCCAAAACGCACGCCCGCCGCGAGGAGGCCATAGCCGACAGCCTCGTTGCCGTTCATCACCACCTGGTTGCCAGATTTCTTCTGCGCATCGACGAACTTGAACACTTCGACGACGTTGCCAAGCGAATGGCCGTAGCCGGCGTGGAACGCGGCCAGCGCGTTGTTCAAAATGCTGGGATCCTTACCCGTGAAGCGCTCGCCAATGAGCTTTTCCAGTTTGGGAATGTTCAGGTCGAACATCTTCGCGATGAGGCCGAGGGAGAAAATGTTTTTGCCCTTGTCCTTCGCCGTGCCGCCGATGGCTTCCACGGTCAGGCCGGAAATCGGCACGGCCACATGGTGATAATCCTGCTCCCACTCCGGTTTCACTTCGACATGGTCGGAATCGAACAGCACGATGCCGCCCTTTTTCAACGACTTGATGTGTTCCTCGTAAGAATGCTGATAGAAGCAAAGCAGCACGTCCGCCTCGTCTCCGGCACTCAACACTTCGCCGGAACCGATGCGAACCTGGAAAATGGAAGGGCCGCCCGAAATCGTGGACGGGATCGTCATGAAGGTCATGACTTCCTGCTCGCTGCGGCCAGCGAGCCGGGCCAGGAAACCGCCGATGGCCTGGATGCCGTCTTGTGAGTTGCCGGCGATGCGGATGACCGCTTCGGAAATCTGGGAAATCTTTTGGCTGCCGCCGGTCGCGGGGAGAGCCGTGGTTGCGTCGCTCATGAAAATCTTTCTGGATTAAACGTTCTGATACGGCTTGAGACGACGATCCCTCGCTCATCGTTCAATGAGGGGATTGCCTCAAGCTGCCAGCCACACTAGCATCGCAAGTTGACCTGTCAAATGTTTATCTTGAAGTGTAACATGTTGTAACAAAATGGATTGAGCATTGACTGTTGTCCATAACTCAGTCGGCACCCGCCCGCTGATTAGGTGCCATTATCCAGCCCGGAGGTCAGTTAAGTTGTCCGGGAATTGCGGGCGTAGAGGTTTCGGTTGTGAGCGAGGGCAAACCCACTCTCAATCAGTCGGTCCCATGTTCCCAGCTCGTCGGCGCGCTTTCACCTTTTCAGGCCACCGATCTTTTGCCATCGTGACGACATGAAATCCGCGCCCCGGCTGACTTGCTGTCTCATTTTTCAATTTCTCGTTCAAGTCGCGGTCTTCGCCGCCGAGCCGCCGGTTGATCCGAAAGATTTGCCGCGCATCCCGGCCACGGCTCCGGCGGACGCGCTTAAAACGTTTCAAGTGAAGAAAGGCTTCCACCTCGAACTCGCGGCCAGCGAGCCGTTGGTTGTCAGCCCGGTGGCCATGGCGTTCGATGAAAATGGGCGGCTGTTCGTCGTCGAGATGATCGACTACTCCGAGCGCCGCGACGAAACGCCGCATCTGGGCCGGATCCGTCTGCTGGAAGACACCGATGGCGACGGGCGTTTCGACAAAAGCACGATCTACGCGGACAACCTTGCGTGGCCGACGGCGGTCATCTGTTGGAACGGCGGCATCTTTGTCGCCTCCACGCCCGACATTATTTGGCTCAAGGACACAAAGGGCGACGGCAAGGCCGACGTGCGGGAAACCGTTTTCACCGGATTTGCTGAAGGCGTCGCGCGGCTCAACGTGCAGGCGATGCTCAACAGTTTCAACTGGGGCCTCGACAACCGCATCCACGGGGCGACAAGCAACAACGGCGGCAAAGTGCGCGCGCTGAAACATCCCGACGCCAAACCGCTCGACTTGCGCGGACGCGATTTCAGTTTCGATCCGCGTACGCTCACGATGACGAGTGAAGCCGGCGGCGGCCAGCACGGTCTCTCCTTCGACAATCGTGGCCGTCGTTTCGCGTGCAGCAACAGCGACCACATCCGGCTCTACATGTACGACGACCGCTACGCCGCGCGCAATCCGTTCTTCGCCATGCCACCCGCGCTCGCGAGCATCGCGGCGGATGGCCCGGCGGCGGAGGTTTATCGCATCAGCCCCGACGAGCCGTGGCGCATCATCCGCACGCGTTGGCGCGTCGGCGGGGTGTCGCCGGTCGGCTTCGTGGAGGGCGGCGGGCGCGTTTCCGGCTACTTCACCGGCGCGACGGGTACCACGATTTACCGCGGCAATGCGTTTCCGCCGGAGTTTCTGGAAAATGCCTTCGTCGGCGACGCGGGAGGAAATCTTGTCCACCGAAAAATTCTCAAACCGGACGGCGTCGGCTTGATTGCCGACCGCGCCGAGCCGGAGGTGAAGGCGGAATTCCTTGCGTCCAGGGACACCTGGTTCCGCCCCGTTCAATTCGCCAACGCGCCCGATGGCTGCCTTTACATCGCCGACATGTATCGCGAAGTCATCGAGCATCCGTGGTCGTTGCCAGAGAACATCAAGAAGCATCTGGACCTGAACAGTGGCAATGACCGCGGGCGCATCTATCGCGTCGTTCCGGACGGCTTCAAGCAGCCGAAACTCCCGCAGCTCGGCAGCGCCACCACCGCCGAACTGGTGGCGACACTCGACCATCCGAACGGGTGGCATCGCGATACCGCCGCGCGCCTGCTTTTTGAGCGCCAGGACAAATCCGCCGCGCCCCTGTTGACGAAACTGGCGGCCAACTCCAAATCTCCGCTGGGCCGTCTGCACGCGCTCGGCGTGCTCGACGGCTTGGACGCGCTGTCCGAAGTTCATTTGGAAAAAGCCTGCAAGGACAAGGATGACGCAGTGCGAGAACGCGCGGTGTTGCTGGCGGAAACCCTGTGGCAACGGCAAGGCTCGCTCACCGATTCGCTGCTCAAGAAATTGCGCGCCTTGACCACGGATGCCTCACCGCGCGTGCGTTTCCAACTCGCCTTCACGCTGGGTGAAATCGATCACCCGGACAGGATCAACGCCCTCGCGGATCTCGCGCAACGCGACGCGGACAGCATGTGGATCCGCGCTGCCATTATGAATTCGCTCGGTGACGGAGCGAAACGGATGTTCTCCGTCCTGCGGCAACAACCCGCCTTTCGCGACAGCGCGGGCGGAGCGGAGATGCTGCGCCTGCTGATGACGCAGTTGGGTGCGCGAAACCAGCCCGGGGACGTGGCGTTTGCCCTCGACATCATGAACACGCACGTCACGCCGCCGTTGTCGTTTGCGCTGGTGCGCGGCCTGGGCGAGGGTTTGCAGCGGGCGGGCACTTCGCTGGCAAAAACCGGCGGTGTTTCGCCCGCGTTGTTTGACCAAGCCCGCAAGCTCGCCGCCGACCCGCAAGCCGGGGAAGCCGGAAGATTGGAAGCCATTCGTTTGCTGGCCTTGAACGAAGCCCGGCTGACCATGGAGACCCTGATTGCCCTGCTCGACCGCGAACAACCACCGGCCGTGCAACTCGCTGCCCTCGCCACGTTCGCGCGTTTCGACATTCCCGAAGTCCCGACTGCGTTGATCCAGCGCTGGAGCAGTTTCAACTCGCGTCTGCGCAGCGAGGCGCTGGCGATCCTGCTCGCGCGGCCCGAACGCGCGATGGCACTGTTGCACGCCATCGAGGCCGGGGTGGTGCGCCGGGATGAGTTGTCCGCCACGCGACTTACATTTCTCCGCACCCACCGCGACAAGAACATCCAGGAACTGACCACGCTGGTTTTCGGCACGGAGACAGCCAAGGAGCGGCTACAAGTGGTAAACCGGTTCCGCCCCACGTTGGACCTCAAAGGCGACGCGGCGAAGGGCAAGTTGATTTACGTGGAGCGCTGTGTTTCATGCCATCGCGCCGGCGGCGAGGGTTTCGCGCTGGGGCCGGACATGGTGACGGTCAAAACCGCCGGGAAGGAAAAAACCTTGGAAAATATTCTGGATCCGAACCGCGAAGTGGCGCCGCAGTATGTCGCCTATGAAATTGAGACGAAGGACGGCGAAAGCATTCTCGGCATCATCGCCAGCGAGACGGCGGTCAGCCTGACGTTGCGCCAGGCGTTTGGAAAAGACAGCGTGCTGCTCCGCTCCGCGATCAAGACGATGAAGAGTCAGGGGCAATCGCTCATGCCGGAAGGACTCGAAGCTGGGTTGAATCCACAGTCCTTGGCGGACTTGCTGGAGTTTATCACCACGGCGGAGGACAAGAAATAGGCGAAGCTTTCCCTGACTTGCGGAGTAACAAATCAACCAACGCAGCGCGGCTGGCCGGTCAACGTTTAGGCCGGAGGAGGATCGCCTTTTTGTCCGTGCCTTCCACTTCCACGCTGTGCGTTTCGATGCCGGGATCGTCCTTGAGCGCGGTGTGAATGATGCGGCGGTCAAAGGCGTTCAACGGTTCCAGTTCCACCACGTCGCCCCGGCGGCGGACTTTCTCGGCGGCTTCCTTTGCTTTCTTGACGAGCGCCTCGCGGGCCTGCGAACGATAGCCGCCGACGTCCACGGTCGCCTTGGGACTGGTCGGATCCTGGCGGAACAACAGGCGGTTCGTGATATACTGCAAATCGCCGAGCGTCTGGCCCTGGCGGCCGATGAGGCGGCCCGTGTCCTCCGTTTTCACGTCGAGCAGGATGCCTTCTTCCAGAACGTGCTCCTCCACGGTGGCCGTGAAGCCGAGATGTTGCAGCAATTGTTCGAGGGTCGCTTTGGGTTGTGCGGGCATGGGATTATGGTCGCAGGTTGCGGGCGGAACGTCGAGTAACGATTCGTTTTCTTCTCGTTGGCACAATGAATCAGTTCTTTCTTTTCGGCGCGACGGACGCGGCTTTCACTGGAACTGCTCCCGCGCTGGTGGTCGGCGGATCGTTCTTGGTCAATTTCATCTGCGCGATGGTTAGCAGATTTTGCACGGTCCAGTAAAGCGTCAGACCGGCGGAAAAATTATACAAGAACACCATGAACATCATCGGCATGTACTTCATGATTTTCTGCTGCGTGGGGTCCATGCCGGGCGAAGGCGGTGTGACACTGGCCTGCCAGAGCATCGTCACGCCCATGATGAGCGGCAGCGGATTGATCGGCAGACTGGCAATCCCGAACAGATGCCCCACTGTGTCAGGTTGCGACAAATCGTGTGCCCAAAGAAACTGCGCGCCGCGCAATTCAATCGCGCTCTTGATCATGGTGAAGAAGCCGAAGAACACTGGAATTTGCAGCAGCATCGGCAGGCAACCACCGAGCGGACTGACCTTGTTCTCCTTCATGAACTCCATCGTCTTCAAGTTCATCTTCTTCGGGTCGTCCTTGTATTTTTCCTGAATCGCCTTCATCTGCGGCTGCAAGGCCGACATCCGTTTCATCGACCTCGTGCTCGCTTTGGTCAGCGGCCAGAACACCAGCTTGATGATGACCGTGATGGCGATGATGGCCAGTCCGTAGGGCAAACCCAGCGCGTGCAGCGCGTTCATCGACAGCAGCAGCGCCTTGGCGAAGAAGCCGAAGAAGCCGCCGAAATCCATGACCAAATCCAGGTTGTTGCTGAAGGAATCACCGAGTTTCGCGAGCGTGTTGTATTCCTTCGGGCCGGCGAAGATGTGGAATTGCCGCTCCACTTGCTGGTTGGTCGCGAGCACCATCGCCGGATAAGCAAAGGCCGCCTGAAAACCAAACGGCTTGGCGACGGTCTTGGGATCGTCGGCGATCTGCTGCGCGCTGGGCGGCGGCAGATCGATCCGCCGGACCACAATGCGCGGCGCGGTTTCCTTCGGCACGACCGCGATCGTGAAAAACTGATTATGCACCGCAGCCCAGAGCACATTGGTGTTGCCGCCTTCGTATTCCAAGCGCGGCACGCTCGCCGCGCAGCCCAGCGTGGTGTTCGCAAACCACGCCTTGTCGATGTGCTCGGCTTTGACGCCGTTGTACCAATAAAGCCCCATCATCATCGCGTCGTCATGCGGGCCGAGCGGCGTGGCCGTGCCGATGACCCACTCCTGCGGTTTCAACACGAGCGGTTGCGCCGCGTGATTCTCCAGCTTCACGGACGCCGACAATAAATAATTCGTGCTGAGCGTGAACTCCTTCACCACGGCGAGGCCGCTGGGGAGAAGTTTTTCCGCGCGCACACTCGTGGCAGTTTTAACCAGTGAGAACAGGCCGTCGCCTTGCGACGATTCATCGCCGAGCAGCGTCATCACCGGCACCGGTGCCTGGGCATTCAACGTCACCACGCCGTTGGTGGCCGGCTGTTTGGCGCCATTGGCCACGGACTCGCGATAATTTTTCAACTCCACCCGCTTCAGCCCGCCGCCGTGGGAGGAGAAGGTGTAACGGGCGTTTTCGTTTTCGAGCACTTCCAAAACTTCCGCTGCTTTCGGCGCGACAAAGGCTGGCACCGGCGTTGCCGACAGCGTGGGCGGCGTGGGCATGGTTGCATCCACCGCAGGCGACGGGCGGTTGGTTTCAAACTGATTGGTCGCACCTGCCACGCCATTCGTACCGACCGTCACAGGCACGGGCGGATAAAAATGCTGGACCAGCTTGGTCCACGACATGATCAGGACAAACGAAATGAGCAGGACGATGGTTGATTTGCGATCCATGAAAAAACCTAGCTGTTCGGGCGGGACGCGGTGAATTTGAAACCGGAAACCTCCGGCGCTGCGTCCGGCACCGGATCATGCCCGCAGCCGCCCCACGGATGACAGCGGAACACACGTCGCGCTGCCAAGCTCGCACCCCGCCACGCGCCGCGTTTTTGCACGGCTTCCAACGCGTAGGCCGAGCACGACGGCGTGAAACGGCAGCCCAATCCCGCCCCGCGTCCAAGCGCCGACAGCACAGGTGAAATCAGCCGTTGGTAACCCCGGATGGCGAGAACCAATATGTGTTGAGCGAAATTCACACCGTTGTTTTCAGTAATTTGGCCTGCCGCAAGGCCTTCAAAAAATCGTGTTCGACTCCCGCCAGTTTTTTTCCGGCAATCGAATTGCGCGCCACCAACACCAAGTCCACGGGACATCGCAGGTCGTGTTGATGGAGCCGGAAGGCTTCGCGCATCAATCGGCGCGCGCGGTTCCGGGCCACGGCTTCACCCACTTTGCGACTGGTGATGACCCCCAAGCGAAACGGCAATCCGGGCGGCAGTTCGAGCCAGTTGGCGATCAGGCAGCCGCAAACCAAACGCTTCCCCTGCGCTTTGACGCGGGCGAAATCACGCCCTTGTTTGAGGCGCATCCCGCGCGTCAACCGCAGCGGGGCGGGCGGGTCGGCGGGCATCGCGAACCTAAGCTCCCACCGGTGTCAGGCGCTTGCGGCCCACGCGGCGGCGGTTGGCCAGCGTGGCGCGGCCGCTCTTGGTGGAACTGCGGTTCAGGAAACCGTGTTGCCGCTTGCGACGAATCTTCGACGGTTGATATTGACGTTTCATAAAACTGTTCCGCTGTTCGTGGTTTCAGCCACTCTTACCAGGCACGCAACCCAGCACCCCGCTGTTCACGGAACGCGAGAGGATACCAGTGAAAGGGGAGGTGTCAAGCGGGTGAAAATCCATCGACGAAATCCGATTTTCAACCGGGGAAGGCCGCTGACTTCAGTTCTCTACCGGCGAAACTGGGTGTGATTACAAGTGGGTTGAGGATTGACTCGTCCTCGTCCTCGTCCTCGGATATTCAGGGACATTTCGAGGACGACGACGAGAACGACGACGAGAACGATACCCTTGCCTCACTCGCTTTTTATCACCCCCGGCGAAATTTCTGGCGCAGCAGGCCGGCGATTTCCCTGGCTTGCGGCACTTGCAGCCACAGCGCCAGCCCCGCGTAGATTATCACCGCCACCGCCGCAGGCGCGAAGACCGCGCCGATTTTTTCCCAGAGTCCGCCGTGGCCGATCCACTGCTCCCATCCACTCGCCAGCCACCACGCGGCCAGACCGGCCAGCAGCGTGGCCGCGAGAACACGAACCAGGTTTTGGCGCAACGCTTCAAGTTCCAAGAACTGGAGCTTGCGGCGCAGCGCATAAAGCAACAGTCCGACGTTGAAGGCCGCGCTCAACGAGTTGGCGATGCCCAGTCCGCCCTGCCGCAACGGCGAGATCAGCCAGAGCGCAAAGACTAGGTTGAGCGCCAGACAGACGAGGCTGATGCGCATGGGCGTTTGCGTGTCGCCCAGCGCATAGAAAGCACGGGCAAGAATGTTCACCATCGAAAAGGCCACCAAGCCGGGCGCGAGACACGCCAATGCCAGCGCGGCGCGGCTCGTGGAATCGGCGGTGAATGCGCCGCGTTCGAACAACAGCCGGACAATCGGCTCGGCCAGCACGATGAGCAGCACCGACGCCAGCGCGTTGACGAAAATCAAATGGCCCAGGCCCTGTCCCAACGTGGCGCGAAAGTCAGGATATTTTTTTTCCGCCGCCAATCCAGCGAGCGTGGGCAGGAGATACGTGGCGAGTGAAATGCCGAAGACACCTTGCGGCAGTTCCATCAGGCGCACGGCGTAATTGAACGGCGCGACAATCGGCGCGTCCGGCGTGTCCATCCAAAACGCCAGACCTTGCGTGAGCAGCACATTAATCTGAAACGCCGCGACGCCGATGGTGCCGGGAATCATTTGTCGTACGACTTGCCGGACGGTTTCGTCGCGCCACGGCGAGACCCACTGGTAACGAAATCCCTCCCGGCGCAACACTGGAAGTTGAAACGCGGCCTGCGCCACGCCCGCCGCCAGCACGCCGATGGCCAGCGCGAAGATTTGGGTTTCCGGCGTCCGTCCAAAGAACGGCGTGAGCCACAACACCGAGGCGATCATCACGACGTTTAGCATCGTCGCGCCCATCGCCGGGATGAAGAAGTGACCGCGCGCGTTGAGGATACCCATAAACACCGCCGCCAGGCAGACGAGCAGCATGTAGGGAAACATCACGCGCAACAGTTCGAGCATCAGCCGGGTTTTCGTCTCAAATGTCCCGACCCACAACGCCATGGAAACGCCGATCATCACCAGTCCGATGATGAGCGCCGCCGCCACGATCAATCCGGAAATGACGGCGTTGGCCGCGCGCCACATTTCGGTTTCGCCCGCCGTTTTTTCCTTCGCCTTGAACAACGGGATGAAGGCGGCGGTCAACGCGCCTTCGCCGAGCAGACGGCGGAACAAATTGGGAATGGTGAACGCGAGTTGAAACGCCCCGGCCACCCAGCCATCGCCCATGAAGCGGGCATAGACGATCTCGCGCACCATGCCGAGCACGCGGCTGGTCAGCGTGGCCGCGCCCATCGCGCCGGAAGATTTGAGCATTTGGGACATCGCGGGTGCAGTCTAAAGACCCGCTTCCGCAGGCAAAGTTCAAACTCGGAATTTTTTAATCAGGAAGCCAGGAAGGCAGGCGGTAAAATTCATGGTTTCCCGGCCTCCTTATGCCAATTCCCGAAGACAATCGGTGCGTTGCGGAAACACCCCTCTCCCGTCCTGCGGACACCCTCTCCCCTCATCGGCTGAGGGGAGAGGGCAGGGAGAGGGGTGTTGGTCATTCAGCATTAAACCGATCTTCATTGTGAAGTGGTATTATAAATTTCTCCTCCGGTAATGGAGAATCTTAAACTCCGGCGTGTCCCGCAGTTCGGCGGCGAGTTCGAAGCGGTCTTCAAACGGCGGAAAGAAGGCGTCGCCAGCGCATTCGCGTTTGACCAGCGTGAGGTAAAGATCGGAACACAGCGGCAACGCCTGTTCGTAGGTTTGCGCGCCGCCGCAAATGAAAACATCCCGCGAAAACTCGGCGGGGTCCAGCTTGAGCAAGCGGCGTTGCAGCCGGATTTCCGTCTTCTTGCCGAACTTGGGCAGGTGAAACTGGTACGCGTTCCGCAGCTTCCGCGCTCGCGTGCCGAGCGTGGACTGACCGAATATTTCCGGATGGGCTTTGCGGACGAGGATGGGATGCCGCGTCAGAATCACGTTCAAACGGTCCGGCAAGGGTTTGCCCAAGCTCTCAAACGTCTTGCGCCCCATGACCACGACGTTGCCCGAGGTCATTTTTTTGAACCACTTGAAATCCTCCGGCAGATGCCACGGGATTTTGTTGCCGTTGCCGATGACGCGATTCAACGACATCGCAGCGATGGCTTGGAAGTGTTTCACGGGAGGAAAGCGTTTCTCGCCACGGATGAACACGGAGGGACACGGATAAGAAGAACCGAAAGGGATCTCATGGCTTCCAATCGAAGGTGGCGGCTTTCACGCTTTGGTAATTCGCGTCCAGTTCGGGCTGGAGCAGAATCAAGGCGGCGATGCGGCGGGCCATGTGCGTGACTTCGCGCGCCTCGTCCGGCGTGAGCGCGCGACCGAGCAGTTCAAATTCCCGGTAGCTCAACCATTTCTTCATCACCTGATAACCGCCGATGGTGTAGTCCCAGACTTTCTCCGGCACGTTGCGCCAGCAGGCGGACTCGTTCAGGAAAATGTCGTGCGTGGATTGGCCGAGCAAATCTGAAGGAGCGCGGCTGTGGCGAAGCCCAGCCGCAGCAGCCGGAGTTTCCAAACGATGATCAAGGACGTTCGTGGGCGTTGCTTGCAAAGACGCGTGCTGCGGCTGGTCTCCGCGACACAGCCGCGCTCCCAAAACTTCCGCCGCCATGTAGCCGCGCGTTTCGCGTTTGCCTTTGCCGGGCATCGTCACGCCGTTCTGCCCCGCGTGGCCCCAGCCGGCGGTGAGGGAAAGATTTAACGTCTCGCGCGTCAGTCGGGTGACGACGGCAATCTTCACCAACTCCGAGCGAACTTTGCCAGTCGTCACGCCGTCAACTGGCGTTTCGGTGTCGAGCAAGGCGGCAACTTGTCTGCCCAATTCAGCGGAAGCCAGCAACGCCTCGCGCGATTTGGGCAACGGCACGCGCGGCCAGTCTTGGCGCAACGCCCCGCCATTTTCATTCCGATACTCCGGCGAATGCAGCACGGCCAGCGTGTGATAAAACAATTCCTCCGGCTGGTTACCCAAACGTAAGTCCGCGAGAAATTCTTTCGCGGCAATGGTCAAGTTGGCTTTAGGTTTGTCGGATGAAAACTCGCACAACATTCCTTCTTCAACATCTTGCCGAAGCAACAGAGGAAAAAAACTTGAACGTCCGTTCCCGAAGCTATCAGCCAGAACACTCGTGCAATAACCGCGTGACCAATCGTGCAGAACTTGCCGCTGGCGTGCTTCAATCCAAAGATTTCCTTTGAAGACATGAGGTTTGTATTCGCTCCGTTTTTCATCAAGTAACTTTGTTTCTGGCTCCCAGTAAATCCAGCGCACATCCATTGGCCGATAGCAAAAGCGAATGATGTTCTCTGCTTGGAAACCTCGTTGACAAAGATACTCACGAACTTTCTTGGCTTGGAAACGAGCCGTATTGTCCATCAAGCCTGGCATTGACTGGCGAATTTCTTCGTGGCTGATTTCGGCATCAAAATAAGTTCGCATCCGGGTTTCGAGTGTCAGCTTGTCAAAACTTACAAGCTCCGCATCTCTGCCGGTTGTCACGCCGGGAAACGAGGCCGGGAAAATTTCCGTGAGCAGCGGCCACTTGAAATAGCCGGATTCCGTCTTCGCTGGCAGAAACGGCAGGCCGATTTCCAGCGGCGGTTTGAGCTTCTGGTAAATTTTCTTCGTTGGTTCGTTGAGCGTCTTCAGTAACTCCGCGCGCTTCTCCTTGCCCCACAGATGGCGGAAAGAAATCTCACCCGTAGCAGCCGACGTGAGGAGGCTCTTACTTTTCTTGCCGGAAGTTTGAGCCTCCTTACGTCGGCTGCTACGAACAAGGGTCGCTATCGCCGTGCCGACTTGGATGCCTTCGCGGTTCGCTTCCGTGGAAAAAACGCTGGGGTCAGGCAAGCCTTCCGGCGTCACCTTGCCGGTCTTGAACTTGTCGCCGTTCAAACAATCCACCGTGATGGAATCAAACACCTCCAGATACTTCTCCCTCATGCCGGTGAAAGACAAACCATCCAGCCACGAATAATTGGAAATGAAACTGATGATGCCCGCGCCAGATTTTTCCACGATGCGCCGCTCGGCCATGCGGAAGAAACGGATGTAGAGATCATTCAACCCCTGCCCTTGCGGCGCGGGCGCGCGTTTGGTGGTGCGGTAGGCATTGCTTAAATCGCGTTCCTCTTCCACGGCCAAACCCGCATAGCCGTTGTAAGGCGGGTTGCCGAGGATGACGATAATCTTCTTCTCCTGCTTGATGGCGTCCGCCGCTTCCTTTTCCTGTTTGAATTCGGGAATGGCAAACGTGAGTTGCTTCTTGGCGGCTTCCGTCGGCGGTTCCCAACCGGTGAGCGAGTTAGTGAGATAGATTGCGGCACGCTCGTTCTTCACATCGTCCAGAGGCACGTCCAGACTTTGCAGAAGCAAACCCATTTGCAAATGCGCCACGACGAACGGCGCGGGCATCAGCTCGAAACCGAAGACACGTTCTTGCGCGGCTTGCTTTATGTCCGCAGCGTTCATGGCTTCACCTTCGCCACGGGCCGCGAGCGTTTCAGAAATTTTCCGCAACACCTCGACGAGATACGCGCCGGTGCCGCAGCAGGGGTCGAGCACGAACACGCGCGGGTCAGCGAGGCCGTCGGGGATGTCCAGTTCCTCGCGCAGCGCGGCATCCACGCGGGCGACCTGATATTGCACAATCTCCGGCGGCGTATACCACACGCCGAGCTGCTTGCGCAGTTCGGGATCAAACGCTTCCAAGAATGGTTCGTAGAAATACTGGACGGCGTGCGTCTCCAGAAATTTTTCAAAGAAGGCGGTGCGGTCCACGCGGTTGAGCGCGGCGGCGGTCCAGTCCAAAACTTCCACCAGGCCGAGCGGGCCGAGTTTCGTCGGCGTGGCGACCTGCTCGAACAGCGCCTTGATCATCGGGACGTGCAGCGTCCACGCGGCCATGCGCCAGTCGAATTGGGGAGCCCGCGCCGCTCCTCCCTCTCCCTGCGACGCAGGAGCGGGGAGAGGGCTGGGGAGAGGGGCTTTTTTTCGGCGTGCCTCCTCTCCCCGGCCCTCTCCTCCATCCAATGGAGGAGAGGGAGTGGCGGCGACTGCACTCCCCTGCTGCTTGTGCCACAAAACCCACGCCGAGAACACGCCGTAGAAAAGCGTCTGCACGAGCGTGGAGCGGAAGAAGTGTTCGCCCTTTTCCTCCTCGAACTTCATGCCGAGGGCTTCTTCCAACGCCGTGCGGACGGCGGCAAGCGCGGGCAGATCGCCGGCGATTTCCACGCGGGCACGGGCGTCACGCGCGTACGAGGCGAGGAAAAAGGCGACGTCCTTGGGATTGTTCAGCGGCGCGTTATGGAGCATCACGCGCTTGAGGTATTCAGTCAGGCGTTCGCCGAGTTCGGTTTCGGCTTTACGCGGATGCGCCGCAACGGCCCAGAATGATTTTTCGTCCGGCGCGAGCTTGTACGATTCGAGTTTTTGAATCTGGCTGCCCACGCGTTTGAGCAGAAGAAATTCACGGTAGTTGGTCAGCAAGACCTGACCGTAGTGCGCGAGGTATTCTTTGACCTGGTCAGTTTCGGCGAGGGCGGCAATTTCATCTTGCGTGGACTTGACCTCAATGGCACCGCGCGCTGGCTTCTGGCCGACGAACGTTTCCTCCTCGCCCTTCTTCTTCAACTGGTCGGGCGTGAACAACCCGCCGTCAGGAATGCCCGCGCCGCTGTTCTTGGGATGGATGATGCAGCGGACTTTAGGCTTGAGCGTGTAGCCGACGGCATTGAGCAGGTTGGCCAGCACCGGATAACCGGACGTTTCCTTGGTCGCGCCACGCAACGTGGCGATCTCAGTGAGATAAGTTTCCAGCGGATGCACGGGCGAATGGTGGAGTTCAAGCCTTGGCTTGTCAGGCTTTTTTAAGCACGCGGAGCAAGCTAAAGCTTGAACTCCAACTTAAAGATCCGGCGGATCCCAAGTCTTTCCATAACCGTCAATGGGATATTCTTTCCACAACTCAGCGGCACGGTCGCGCCCACACTCCGTCAAAAACGCCGCGCCGCTGGAAAACGGCCAGTCCTGCCAGAGCCGGACGTAACGATGATGCACGGGATTGTGATGGACGTAATTCAATGTCGCCCGAAAATGCCGGTCGGATTTCATGCCGGTTTCCAGGCAATTGAACCAGACCTTGCGCCCCCGCTGTTCGTCTTCGCCATTCCAGTCGAACGAAGTCCGGCCGTGCAATTTGCCAACGTCTCCCAGCAGTTCCGGTAATTGGCGGGTCAAGACCAGTGCGTGATAGTGATTGGGCAACACGCACCAGGCGTAAATCTGCCCGCACCGTGGGGCCAGAACCTCCAGCAGTCGTTCAGAGAATTCAGCCAGACGCCCCGGACTTTTGCCGATGACGTGATGATGTTCATAGCACGCCGCAGTCAGCAGATAACGACCGTTCTGGCTTTCGCAGTGCGGCGGGCTGTGCCAAGGACGGTCGTTGAAACGACGAAATTCCACCAACTCTTTGCGTTGTTTGTCGTCGAGTTGTCGCCAGAGATACATGCGCGGAGTCCTAGTTGGAGTTCAAGCTTCAGCTTGTCCCCCTTCGTCGTTCAAATTTGAGCGAGATTCGTTGCGTCATCTATTAATCCAGTCGGACAAGCTAAAACTTGAACTCCAACTTAAACAGCAATCGGCGCTTTGATGGCGGGGTGCGGGTCGTAGCCGGTGAGTTCAAAATCCTCGAACTTGAAGTCGTGGATGCTCTTCACCGCCGGGTTGAGTTTCATCGTGGGGAGCGCACGCGGCTCGCGGGTGAGTTGCAGTTTCGCCTGCTCGAGATGGTTGCGGTAAAGGTGCAGGTCGCCAAAGGTGTGGACGAATTCGCCGGGTTTGAGATCGCAGACTTGCGCGACCATGAGGGTGAGCAGCGCATAGCTGGCGATGTTGAACGGCACACCGAGAAACAAATCCGCGCTGCGCTGGTAAAGCTGGCAGCTCAACTCGCCGTCGGCCACGTAAAACTGAAAGAGCGCGTGGCACGGCGGCAACGCCATTTGCTCCACTTCACCCGGATTCCAGGCGGTGACAATGTGGCGGCGGCTGTCGGGCTTGGTTTTGATTTGCGCGATCACCTGGTCGATCTGGTGGATGCTGCGGCCATCAGCCGCGCGCCAGTCGCACCATTGCGCGCCATAAACGCGGCCGAGATTGCCGTCGGCGTCCGCCCATTCGTTCCAGATGGTCACACCGCGTTCCTGGAGCCAGCGGATGTTGGTTTCGCCGCGCAGGAACCAGAGCAGTTCGTAGATGATGGACTTGAGGTGAAGCTTTTTCGTCGTGAGGACCGGAAAGCCCGTGCGCAAATCAAAGCGGGTCTGCGCGCCAAATACCGAGAAGGTGCCGGTGCCGGTGCGGTCGGACTTGAACTTGCCCTGCTCCAACACAAGGCGGAGGAGTTGGTGGTATGGCAGCATGGGTTAAAGCGTGGCGCTCGGGTTCATGTGGCTGGTGTAATGAAATTGCGGTGGAAGGCCAAGCGTTATTCTTTGGCTTTGACGGTGTTGTCCCGGTTGAGCAAATGGTCGATTTTGATCAAGCCCATCTGCTTGGCCACGCCGTCGAGAAAAACGGCGATGATGCGCTGCAAATTCTTTTGCTCCTCGCGCAGCAACCAGGCGAAACCCAACAGGCTCGCCAGCAGCAACCACAGCCAGTAGGACGGCACGGCGTAGCGGACGAAGCCAATCATCACCAGTTCGAAACCGAGCGCCGACCAGAAGGCGATCTTCGCCAGCAAGCTCCAGCCCGTGCGCAACCGGCAACGGAGGAGTTGCCGGTTGGGGCCGTGAATTTCCGAAACGGTGGTCAGGTGGACGTTGCACCAGCGGCTGCCGTAGATTTCAATGTCGGATTTCGTCCAGCCCGTGTCGGCTTTGTTGGGCCAGCCGTGCTGGTCAAGCTGTTCAAGCACGCGCGCCAGAAAATCAACGCGGGCGATCATCCGCTCGTCCCAGTATTTCATTTCGTCAAACGATTGCCCCTTGTTCTTCATATCCAGCGTGTCGAGGGTTTCGCGCGCGGACAACGGCGTCTGGCGCAGGAACAGCCGGCCCTGATAACGCGCCCAGCCGCGCACGATGGGTTGCAGGCAGAAGAGCAGCGCCACCAACGGACGCGACCAGAAGCGGCGCTTTCGTTTCGGCAATTCCGCCTGCGCCGCGGCGGCCACACACAAGCCGAGCGACACCACCAGGCTCGCAACGCCGAGCGGCCACAGCAGCGGCAGAACGGTCGTCAGGACGATCAACGGCAGCGTCACGAGGACGTGATATTCGAGGCTGGTTAGGAACATCAGCGCCATCGACGGCGGCGCGGCGTAAATGGATTGAAAAAATCCGCTACCAAAAACGCCGTGATAGATCATGGGCCGCCGGATCACGATGCCGATTTTCGCCGGCGTGTAAATGCGCCCCTGCCAGACACTGCCGCCGAGCGAATTGAAATACTCCGGGTGCTTGTGCACCAGCAGCGCCTCCGCTTCGCCGTAACCGCGCTGTTGTTTCAAATAGGCCTGCACGTTCGAGCGGCGGTAATGCCAGACAAAACCCGACGGACTGAAGCCGATTTTGTAGCCGCGTTGTTGCAGCCGCCAGCAGACATCCACGTCGTCGCCGGCCAGGTGGAAGATCGGATCGAAGCCGCCGAGTTCCTCGAGCGCCCATTTGTAGAACGCCATGTTGCAGCCGGGGATGTGCTCGGCCAGCCGGTCGGTCAACATCACATGCGCCGGTCCGCCGGGCGAAGCCATGACGGCGGTGGCCACGGGAGAATCTTCCGTCGGCAGAAAATTGTGCCCGCCAATGCCCGTGAACTGGCTGTTCAGCAAATCGCCGATCAGATAAAAAAGCCAGTCCTCATCCGCGCGGCAATCGGAGTCGGTGAACGCCACGATTTCGCCGGTGGCTGCGGCGATGCCCGTGTTGCGCGCGACGGACAATCCGCGGTTTTGCAGATGGCGGATGTAGCGGACGTTCTGGTAGAGCGAGGCGATTTGCGGCGTGGCATCGGTGGAGCCATCGTCCACGAGAATCACTTCGCAAGCCGGATAGTTCAACCGCTCCAACGAATCGAGGCAGGCCTTGAGCGTGCGGCCACCGTTGTAGCTGGCGATCACCACCGAGACCATCGGGTAGTACGGCAGCGGAAAATAAGGCGCGGCGGCGAACATCTCCCGCACCACGGCGAACGATTCCTTCGGCTGCCGGTCGCGCGTGGTGACGCCAAAGGCCCAGTCTTCGATTTGTTTCCCACCGCGAAACCAATCGTCGGTGAAGCTGTAAATAATGGTGCCCGCCGCGCCGCCGCGAAAAGCCGCTTCAATCTGCCAGCGCAAGATTTCGCATTTGTGCGCCTCGCCTTCGCGGAGGGAGTCAATGCCGAATTCGCCGAGCAACAGCGGTTTGGTGTCGGACAGCATCTGCAAGCGGGCCAGGTAATTTTCAAACGGCCGCTGCTGATGCAGATAGACGTTGTAGCAGACAAAATCGACATTCTGCGGCTGGAGAAATTCTGTCGGCGGAAAATTGGCGTAAGTGCAAAGGCATTCGGGATCCACCGCCTTGACCTCGTCGATCAGAAGATCAATGAACTCCGCCACCGCCGTTGCGCCGCTCCAGCGAACGATGTCTGGCGAGATTTCATTGGCCACACAGAGCGCGAACACGGCGGGATGTCCTGCGCAATTCATGGCCGCCTGCCGGACTTTTTCCCGGGCTGCCGCGCGTTCAGTGGTCGAATCGAGAAAGCAGAGGTGTTTGTTCCACGGAACGTCCACGAGCACCTTGAGGTCGTGTTCCGCCGCGAGATCGAGAAACCAGCGCGGCGGGACTTCGTAGATGCGGAGCAGGTTCGCGCCCAGCTCGCGCACCTGGGCAAAATCCCGCGTGGTCTGCTCCGGCGAGGCCACGGTTTCGCCCGCCGCATTCGGGGCGAAAGGGCCGTACGTCACGCCCTTGACGTAAAATTTCTTTTCGCCAAGCCGGAAGAATTTGCCATCCACGGTCACGCGCGGGCGAACGGAAACAGGAGCGGACATGGTTGTTAGACGGCGCGGCAAAAAGGTTTAGTCACCGTCGGATGGGATAGCAGAACGAGGCGCATTGTCGAGCATCGAGTAGTGTCCGGGCTGCTGGCGCAGGCGTTTTGCCACTGGACGCCCCGCGAAAAAATTCCGACGATACCGGTCATGCAACCTTTGCCCCACACGCATTCCTGCTTTGTTTGCGGCGAGGCCAACCCTATTGGCCTGCGGCTGAAATTTGAAACGGACGGACGGCTGGTGCGCGCGCAGTTCAGTCCGCGGCCCGAGCACATCGGTTTCCGGAACACCGTCCACGGCGGGATTCTCGCGACTTTGCTGGATGAAATCATGGTCTGGGCCTGCGCGGTGCCGACGCGGCGTTTCGCCTATTGCGCGGAGTTCAACATCCGCTACTTGAAACCCGCCCGCCCGCTGGAAACCATCACGGCCACGGCGGAATTGACCGCGAACCGGCGCAACAAATTGTTCGAGGCGCGCGGCGAACTGCGCGACACTCAGGGCACCGTGCTCGCCAGCGCCACGGGAAAATACCTGCCGATCCGCGAAGCCGAGGCGGGTGAGATGCTGGCCGATTTGATCGGCGACACCGAGGCATTCCGCATCCATGCGGACGATCCGGAACGATGCAGTTCTGGCTTGATCCAGCCACAGCGCAAAACAAACCAGCCAAACCGAACATGACGCCCCTTGATTTGACCCATGCACCGAAAACCGACCCCACCGAAATCTATCGCTATCGCGACGGTATCTACGCCGTCGATCTGTTGATCACCGCGATTGTCCATCTGGATTTCTTTACGTGGCTTTCCACAAATCCCTCGGACAAGGCAACGATCTGCCGCTCGCTGGAAATCACCGAACGGCCCACGGATGTGATGCTGACGCTGTTCACGGCGATCGGGCTTTTGCGAAACGACCAGGGCGTTTTCCACGTCACCGATCTGGCGCGAGAGCATGTGGCGCAAGGCTCGGCCTGGTTTCTCGGCCCGTATTACGCCTCGCTCAAAGACCGTCCGGTGTGCCGTGATTTGCTGACGGTTCTGCGCACCGACAAGCCAGCGAACTGGGGCAGTTCCAAAGGCGCGCAGGAATGGACCAAGGCGATGGAGACGCCGGAGTTTGCCGCGCAGTTCACCGCCGCGATGGATTGTCGCGGGGCGTATCTGGGGCAGGCGCTGGCCCAACGGCTCGATTGCCGCCATCGCACCCGCCTGCTGGATGTCGCCGGTGGTTCGGGCATTTACGCCTGCGCCATCGTGGCGGAACACGCGCACATGAAAGCGACCGTGCTGGACAAACCGCCGGTGGATGGCGTCGCCCGGCAGCTCATTGCGCAGCGCGGTTATGCGGATCGCGTTTCCGTGGTCGCCGGTGACATGTTCAACGAGCCGTTCCCGCCGGATTGCGACGTGCATCTGATCTCCAACGTGCTGCATGATTGGGACACGCCGAAAGTGAAACAACTCCTCGCCGCTTCCTTCCGCGCACTGCCGCCGGGCGGCCTGCTGGCCATCCATGACGCGCACATCAACGCGGACAAATGCGGGCCTCTGCCCGTGGCGGAATACTCGGTGATCCTGATGCACTCCACGGAAGGCAAATGTTATTCCGTGGCGGAGATGAACGGTTATTTGGCGGAAGCCGGCTTTACGGGCATGGAACACCACCCCACGGCGGCCGACCGCAGCGTGATCCTTGCCCGGAAGGCGGGTTGACCGCTTGGAAAAATCAGATTGAGCTTATTTCTTCGGCTCGTCGGTGCGGAACGGCGAGGCCGGCAGGCCGTCTTTGTTCCAGAGGTTCACGACCGGGTAATTCGCCCAGCCAAAGCGGACGGCGGTCGGCTTCTTGATGTCAGGATGGCTGACGGCAATGGTGTTGTCCGGGAGAATTTCCGCCTTGCCCCAGACGAATTTCTTGTCCGCGCCGCAGATGGCGAAGCCCTTCAGCTCGCCGTCGCGCGCTTCCAAGCCGCCGCCCACATGATCGAAGGTGAGGATGATTCTGTCCCCGGCCACCTTGTCGGTTTTGAACTTCATGTTTTTGTAGGTCGGACCGGAATAAACATTCTTCTGGCCATAGGCAATGCCGCGGGCGGCCACGGCGAGGCGCACACCAACCGGTTCCTTCTTCTTGGGATGAATGTCTTTTTCATCACCGACATCAGTGATCACGGCCACGCCCACTTTGGGCAGGACTTTGATGGCGAGCATCTGGGCTTCGCGCAATTCGGCCCACTGGCTCTCCGTCGGCTCGGTTTCAATCTTCATGAACGGCGCCAGTTGCACCGCCAGAAAGGTGAAGTCCAACTGGCCCCAGGTTTGCCGCCAGTTCTTGATCATGTCGGGGAAAAGTGTGCGGTATTGCGCGGCGCGACCGGCGTTGGATTCGCCCTGATACCAGATGGCACCTTTGACGCCGTAGGGAGCGATGGGGTGAATCATGCCGTTGTAAAGTTCGGATGGCTTCCAGGACGGCGGAGCGGGGGCCTTGGCAGTTGGTTTTTCACCCTTCTTTTTCAGGGCGTCGGTTTCGGCGTCGAATTTGGCCTTGGCCTCTTTGTACTTCGCGTACTGGTCATCGTAGGCGGTGACGATGTCCAATAAGTATTCGGGCTTGGCTTCGAGCGATTGCCGGCTCATCCAGACTTCCGCCGGCGAGCCGCCCCACGACGTGTGGATGAGACCGACGGGAACATTCATCGACTTTTGCAATTCGCGGCCAAAGTAATAACCCACCGCCGAGAAAAAGCGGACATTGTGCGGTTTGCAATCGAGCCAGGATGATTTGACATCTTCGAGCGGTTCGTTGGACTTGGTCTTGGGCACGGTGTACAACCGGATGTTCGGGTTGTTGGATTTCT
This sequence comes from Limisphaerales bacterium, assembly GCA_046593035.1. Classification (GTDB taxonomy): domain Bacteria; phylum Verrucomicrobiota; class Verrucomicrobiia; order Limisphaerales; family JAYTXL01; genus JAYTXL01. The sequence goes on from JBKJSC010000226.1 coordinate 21,512, forward strand.
CAATGTCCGCCTGGGGTTCAAACGCGGCGCTCATCGGCCATTCCATATTGGATTGCCCGCTGCAAATCCAGACTTCGCCGACCAGCACGTCTTGGAATTGCAGCCGGTTACGGCCTGAAACCTTCAATACATCCGGCGTGGCGCTGGTCGCCAGCGGATTGAGGCGGATCATCCATTTGCCATCCTTCGCCTTCACGGTGCCGCGCTGGCCTTGAAACAGGACGGTAACTTCTTCGCCTTCGTCCGCCGTCCCCCAGATGGGCAGCCCCTTCAACCCCGCCTGTAAGACCATGTGGTCGGAGAAAATGCTGGGCATCCGGATGTCGGCGCGCACGGCGGTGGCGGCGGATAGACCGAGGGCCAAACCGAGCGAGAGCGACGCGCGACCGAGGAATGAGGGGAATAAAAATTTCATAGACACGAAAGTTTGGAATACAACGGGTGTTTCATTGAACTGGTCGGTGATTCAAACCGGAATGTATGCAATTCGTCAATCATAAAGGGGCTGGCTCGCGGGGTTACGCCGCCGCTTGTTTCTTCAAGGCGAAGTCACCGCAGCGCTTGGAGCCGGGGAACATCTTGTGCGGATTGCAACGCCATTCCGGGTCAAACACGCGTCTCAGCGTGCGCATCGCGTCCAGATCATCCGCGTTGAATTGCTTGGCCATGAAATCAATTTTCTCCACGCCGATTCTCTCAAGTGCGCTTGTAAATCTCCCGCCGGTTCCTGACGGTGAGCAAATAGAGGCGGCCTGCCGTGAGGTCGAAAACATAAAGCACCCGGTAATCGCCCACGCGCAACTTGAATTCTGGACGGCCTTTGAGCCGTTCGTGCGGCCAAGTATTCAGCCGCCGGCTCAATTCGTCCACCTTGCGGGTAATGTCCTCCCTGATATTGGCGGGCAGCGGGTCAAAGTGGCGGCAGAAAACGTGCGACCAGATTTGCAGCGCGGGCGGCACAAGCAGGGTGGGTCACGCGGCCTGACGCGTGCGACAGCGGCCAGCAGCGATGTCCCGGTGCGCTTCGTCCAACTCGGCCTTGACCTCTTCGGTCAGTTCCAACTGTTCTTCGTGGAACTCATCCAACCAAGCGCGCAGTTCCGCCACTTCCTTCGGCGAGAGCTTGGGAACGGCGGCCTCAATTTCTTGTAGCGTGCTCATGGCGCAAACGTAGCGGAATCGTGTGGGAAAACAAGCCTTGTTCACGAGGCAATTTGCTTCTTCATCTGAAAATCCCCGCAGCGCTTGGAACTGGGAAACATCTTGTGCGGATTGCACCGGCCTTCCGGGTCAAACACCCGCCGTAGCGTGCGCATGGCGTCCAGATCATCCGCGTTGAATTGCTTGGCCATGAAATCAATTTTCTCCACGCCGATGCCGTGCTCGCCGCTTACACTGCCGCCCAACTCAACGCATTTCTCCAAAATCTCGTTCCCCGCCTCAATGGCGCGCCGCACCTGCGCCGGGTCGCGTTCATCGTAGAGAATCAGCGGATGGATGTTGCCGTCGCCGGCGTGGAAGACGTTGGGGATGCGCAGGCCGTATTTTTCGCTGCACGCGCGGATGAAGCGCATGATCTCCGGCAGTCGCGAGCGCGGCACCACGCCGTCCTGGGTCAAAAAGTTCGGGCTTAACCGGCCAATCGCGCCAAAAGCCCGCTTCCGGCATTTCCACAAGTCGGCCCGCTCTTGATCGGTTTGCGCCAGGCGGACTTCGCGGGCGCGGTTCTGGCGGCACAACTCCATGACGCGCCTGGCTTGCTCTTCCAAGCCCGCTGCCAGACCATCCAGTTCGACGATGAGAACCGCGCCGGCGTCGAGCGGGAATCCGAAATGATACGTGGCTTCCACCGCCTGCACGATGAGTTGATCCATCATTTCCAACGCGCCGGGAAGGATGCCCGCTGCAATGATGTCGCTGACGGTCTGACTCGCGTCGTCCACGCTTTCAAACACGCCCAGCATCGTCTGGTACGCTTGGGGCGCGCGCACGAGCCGTACCAGCACGCGGGTGACAATGCCAAACATGCCTTCGCTGCCAATGGCCGCGCCGCGCAGATCATATCCTTCCACATCCTCGCCCCCGTCGGGCGTCACGCCGAGCCAGACAATTTCGCCGTCGGGCAACACCATTTCAAATCCGAGAATATGATTGGTGGTCACGCCATATTTGAGCGTGTGCGGCCCGCCGGAATTGGTTCCGACGTTGCCGCCGATGGTGCAGGCCGGCTGGCTCGAAGGATCGGGCGCGTAAAGCAAACCGCGCGGCTTCACGGCGTTGGTGATCCAGGCATTGACGACGCCTGCTTCCAGCAACGCGCGGCGATTGCGATAATCAATGTCCAGGATCGTCGTCATGCGCGTGAGCGCGATCATCACGCCGCCCGTGACGGCAAGCACGGTGCCGCTCAAGCTCGTACCCGCGCCGCGCGGGATGATGGGAAGTTTGTGCTGCGCGCACAGTTTGACAACAGCGGCGACCTCGGCGGTGGTGCGCGGCAACACGACAACATTGGGCAAACTTTTCTCGAGCGTGTAGGCGTCGCATTCGTAAACCAGCAGTTCCTGGTCGCCGGTGACGATGTTTTCCATGCCGACGATGGCGCGCAACTGGTTCAACACTTCCGGACTGACCATGTTTGCTGCGACGGGCATCGTGCGAAACTAGGCGAAGCTCTGATGCCTGTCGAGTCGGCAGGCTAATCCGCGTTTTTCTCCTCATCAAAAAAGAGGGTGTCAAAAAAAGTGTTGCACCCGCGGGCGTTTAGGATTTGAATGCACGCACCGTGAGTGCAAAAATCCTTGAAGCTTCGTGGTTAGTTGTTGGTTTGACCGGCAAGGCTGCGGCGGCCTGTTCCCTCATGGCCCCATTTTTTTAGAAGAAAAGAAATATCCACCCGCACAGGAAGACGGAATAAGGCAAAACCTAAGATACTCAACCGAAAAGGCATAATTATGATACTTGTAGGATTGTTGATAATATATTTAGTGATATCTATGTTCACGGGCGAACCCTATAAATTCAGTCGCGGTAGTTTTCCTCCCTTTCCTTGGCAACCCAGAGCCAAGAAATATAAGTATAAGTGCGAAGACCATTTGAGAAAATAGAGAATATCCGTGATAGCGATAAGGACATCGGCGGGCGCGGGTGAGGCTTCGGGGAGTTCATGCGGCGACCGGGCGGCGAACCAGTTCGCGCAGGTTGTGCAGGCCACAGGCCACCTCCATCACGGCATCGTCAAACCCAGGTCGCCAGTTGCGCAAGGTGTCCAAAACAATCCGGCACCGTTTGACGCCCGCCAGCACATGTTCCACGGTCACGCGCAGCCGGGCCAGTTCCCGGTTCCACCGGGTGAAAAACGGATCGTGGGGTTGTCCCCGGCGCTTTTTGAAGGGCCGCAGGAACAGCGATCCCGGGGTGGCATAGCCGGTAAAGCCGCTGTCGCCGGCCAGCTTCGTCCCGGCGGGCCAGCGCACCCCGGACTCCACGGCCAGGCGCTGGTCATGCCGCGAACCCGGCGCGGTCGCGCCCAGATAGAGCACGCGCCGCTGGGCCGTCACGACCAGGTTCTTGCGGGTGTGCCGCTTCTTCTTCCCGCTGTAATTACGCCGCTGGGCGTCGTCCTCGGTGGGGCGGCGCACCGGGCGCTCCGTGCCATCCAGCACCACCACCAGGTCGGGATGGTCCCGGAGCACTTCTTCCAGCGCCCGCGGCTTGCGGGCCGGCCGCACCAGGGCGCGGCCCAGCGCCTGTTGCACCAGCGGGGTCAGAAAGTGAATCCATTCGCACACGCCCGACTGGGCCACGCCAAAGAGCGCGGCCATGGCGTGCTGGATGGGATAGACCTTGTAGTAGAAGAGCAGGAAAAACAGCTTGTCCGCCGCAGTGGGCAGGCAACCTTTGGGCCCGGCCCCGCTGGCCCGCTGGCGCGGCTGGCCCTGCCAGTTGCGCCGGCCCACCCGGGCCAGTTCTTTTTCCAGTGCCGGCAGCAGACGCGCAAACTCCTCCCGGTCCAGGCCCGTCAGCGCACGCATGGCGACCGCGTTATTCAGTATTCGTTCCACATCCATGCCGGCCAGATTCGCATTCCTGACCGCTTTTGCAATCACAGATATTCTCTAAT
>JBKJSC010000265.1:0-68102 GCA_046593035.1 Limisphaerales bacterium
CGCGCAGAACCCGAATCTTGTCTTCCGTCGGATACCGCTTGCCTTTCATGTCGGTTACCTTTCTTTGTTGGCCCCAGACTAACTCATCCCCTGGCCTGAAAAAGTGAAGTCACGTCAGGGCAGTGATGGAAAATTGGATAAGGGACAAGTGCGTGCAAATTGAGAAGTGGGGAGAGTTTTTCCTTGTTCGCCAATAGTCCCGATTGTCCAGCCGCGTTCAAGGCCGGTGTTGCGTTGAGCGGTGGCAGGGCGGGAAGACTGATCGTTACGGGGAGGGGAAGCCGATTTTTAGAACGTCACCTTTTGGGCCATCGCCAAGGAGTGTTCGTTTCGGAGGTGGCCGTAGGTTTTCATGGCCAAAGCACCACCATCCTTGTGACCCAACCATTTCGCTAATGTGGGATTATCGACGCCGGATTCGATGCATTTCGTAGCAAACAGGTGGCGCAAATCGTGATGGGTCAGTTTTGGAATGCCGATTTTTATGCAGGCGTTTCGTAGGGAGATCGGACACTCACTCACTTCAAGAAGTTTGCCTGTTGGGTTGCCCCCCAAACGGGCTTTCATGTCACTTAGAAGTTTCTCCATGTTCGAAATAATTGGCACCCGCCGCACTTCCCAATTTTTCGTGTGGGTTTCCGAATCACCTCGCACGACGATTTCTCGGCGCTCCCAATCTACATCGGCCCAAGTCACCAAGTTTGCTTCCGTGTATATTCTGAGACCGCTGTATGCCAAGAATTCGACGAGATCTCCTGCTCCCTGTCCCCAAGCCCCGCTGACACGAATCTCATGAACGAGCTTTTTGAACTGATCAGATTCTGGAAGCTTCAGTTCTTTCTGTTTTACCCGCAACTTGGAGAGCGCGGCGGCAGGATTCTCAAGCGTTTTGCCTCCTCGCTTTTCGTGAAACTTGATTCCGACTTTCAGAATCATGCGCAAGGTGCTGACCACGTTGTTAAAATACTGATTTGCGATGGAGGCCCTGAGGTTTTCTCCCCATTGGAGACAGGCTTCCTCAGTAACCTGATTCAAACGGAGCTGCCAAAGGTCCGGCCAGGTCAGTTCAATCTTCCTCAGGCACGTGAGACGGTAATGTTTGCTGCTTGCCTTCATTTTGACGTCTCTTTCGAGTGCGGTTGTAAAAACGGTGACGGCTTCTGGAAAAAGTGGGGTCAATATCTCTTGTGCCTCACCCTGTTGTTGCCTCTTGAGAAAGTCCAAAAGTCTCAACTTCGCAGTGCTCCAGACGGTGGTTTCCAAGGATTCTCGAATTATCTTGCCCTTAACCTTAACCCTTGCAAAATATGTTTCGCTGCTGACGTATTGCAGCAAATTCGGCACCCTCGGGAACGAACGCCACTTACCGTCTTTTGAAAGGACGGTATTTCGTCCCCCGGTGATGATTTTGTTCTTTGTTGCGCTTTTTGTCATGTGACTTTGTGGTATACAAACAAGGGATACAATGACGGAATTGAGTCGTCAAGCCTGAATCGTAAGTGACTGATAATCAGATATTGGTAGGATACCCAAGTGGCCAACGGGGGCAGACTGTAAATCTGCTGGCTTACGCCTTCGCTGGTTCGAATCCAGCTCCTACCACCACTTTTTTCCGGAGGCACCGGCCCTTTTTCACCTTCGGACGAACCGCGTTTGTCAGTGATCTCCCATGAACTCAGCCGCGCCTTCACCCGCCGTGGCTCACGTGATACGCACCTTGTGGGAATGGCTGGCGCGACGGAAGTTTGTTTCGCGCGCCGGTTTCAAGCTTTTACTTTTTGGACTCGTGACGCTCGCCGTCCTTTATCCGCACCCCATCTTGTTGGTCAAACAAGTCCAGCATTTGGCTGACGTAGAATCGCTCATCCAACCCGACATGACCAGCATGACCGAAATCAACCGCGACATCGACAAGCTGCTGCCGACGAATGCCATGCCTCAAAAGGAATTTCAAACTGTCGAACGCTACGTTTATCAGAAGGTAAAATACCAGTATGATTGGTACAACTGGGGCAATCTCGATTACTGGCCCACGGCGGCGGAAGTCTGGGAGCGCAAGCGCGAAGACTGCGACGGACGCGCGGTGCTTGCGGCGAGCATCCTGCGCGCCCGCGGGTTCAAAAGCGCCCGGATTGTCGCCAACCTCAACCATGTCTGGGTCGCGGTGGATCAGGATGAACTCATGGGGCCGCAGGCGGACAAAAACTTCCGACGCGAAGGTGACAAGGTGGTCCTCTCCCTCCCGGCGTTCAAAACGCTGCTCGACGCGGCGGCACAACTCAGCAAATTCCCGGTGCTGCGCTCCCTGATTATTTTCTTCACGGCCGTCGGCCTGCTTTATCACCCGTGCCGCAACGTCACCGGCTTTTTCATCACCACGACGATCGGGCTGGTAGGGTTCGGACTGTTGCTGGACTGGTCGGGCATGCAACTCTCCGGCGAAAGCAAGGGTGTCGATTTTAATTTTGTTATCGGCGTCACGCTCCTGGCGGCAACGATCCTGCTCGCGATGTGCGCGCACCGGATCATGGCACGCCCGGCGACTCCGCACCGCTAAAACCATCCTCGGAACTTGGGTCTGTGACCTGCGGCAGTTCCAGCATTGACTCAGGCCACCAGGTGGAAGTAGGCGTGGATGTGCGGCATTCCGCGGAAATACCACACCATCTCCGGCCCCTCAATCTGCCACGTATCCCACACCTTGTCGTTGCCGATGTCGTAGGCTCCGCCGTAACAGGAGACAAACAGCCGATCAACCAGTTTCCGATCCTCAATGTTCTTGATCGTGGCGGCGACATCGTCCGCGCGGAAACACACCAGCATGCGCCGCATGGTCTCCAGCAGCTTGGCCTGCTGATCCTTGCTCAGATCAGCGCAACTGAGTCCCGGCAGATCCGTCTTGCGCTTTTGGATCACCGACGCAGGTTCTTCGTCCCGCGGCTCGCGACCAACCAATATTTTCTCCTGCTGCTTGCCGTCCAATGCGCTGACAAACTCGTTGAAGATCAAACCCTGGTACCAGAAGGGATTCCCCTCGTGATCCTTCGACTCCTTGAAAGCCTTCGCGAAATTCCCGTAGAAGATCGGCGCACCGCCAAAGCCCAGCCCCTTATCCGTCTGCGCGTTGCAGCGTCGGGTCACGTGATGGCCTGTGTAGATGAACTCGAAATTCTTGTCCTGCGGCGTGCCGAAGAAGCCGACCGACGGCGTGTTCTTGATGTCGCCCATCAGATCCTTCTGTACCTGCCAAGTCATCTTCTCGCGATGTTCTGGATGATGCAGCGACCCGAAGATCTGCCGCACGAGATCCTGCTGCTCTTTGGTATAAAAAGTATGAAGACGCTCTTCCGGATGAATGTACCACCAGTTGCTGACGAACTGGCGCTTCGGGTGATTGATCGGCAGACAGATCTTGCCGTGTTGCTCCTCGCTCAGGCTCTTGTAAAACTGCATCGGCAGCGAATCCTTCTCCGACTTTGCTGCGCGCAGCGAAGGCAGCACCGAAAGCAATGCGGTCGCGCCGAGTGTACGGATGACATCGCGACGGGTGGTAAGTGAATTGAACCTGGGGAGGATGAGGGAGTTCATGCCCCGGATTGTCGGGCATCGGCCATAAAATTACCAGCCTGATGATACAATGTCGCAACCAGTTTGGCTGCGCACGTCGTTTTCTCCGTCCCCAAACGGCTTCTCGACGTGAGCGTTACTGGCGAAACGCCGAATAATCGGTCTTCCCACCGCTTTCCAGAAACGCCAGCAAATCGAGCAGTTCCTCCGCCGAAAGAATATTCACCAGGCCTTCCGGCATCGGCGAAATGGCGGAGACACGCCGCGCTTTGAGGTCCGTTTTGAAAATCTCCGTTCGCTCTGCCGTCAAGGGATTCGTGGCCACGACCAGCTTCCGCGCGTCTTCCGACACGATGCGGCCCGCGATGGCAACGCCGTCTTTGGTGATGATATCCGTGTTTTGAAACTGGTCGGGAATCACCTTCGACGGAAGGAGGATCGCTTCCAACATATCGCGTCGGCTGAAACGGCTCGCGGCAGTGGTGAGGTCTGGACCGAGAGCGCCGCCTTCGTGGCCGAAGCAATGGCACAAAACACATTGCGCCGCCGCGAACGCTTCCTGACCTTTTCGGAATGAACGCCCCTTTGAAACCCGCCCCAGCAGCGGCGTCATTTCCTCCATCGTCCATTCCTTCACGAACGCGCGTTGCGGCGCGACCGGCGGCGGTTCGGCGATTGGCTTCGTCAACACGGGCGCGAGCACGGCGCGCTCGGCCTCCGTCAAAGTGCGGCTCGCGTCGTCACGGGTGTGGGCCAGGAAGTCGAGGAAGTAATGGCTGCCGCTGTAATTCTTCGCCGCTTCTGGGAACCAATTGAAATAAGCGGATCGCGATTCCGGAGTCCAGCCGTGCTTGACCAATCGCAACGCAAAGACGTACTGCATCTGCTCCTCCTGCGTGGGCGCGGCGGCAAGCAGCTTCATGGTTTTCTCCACCACGTCTGGCGCTTGGAGATACACCAGCAACTGGCACAGCTCGCGATTGAGGCGCGCGCTCGACGCCGGGAATTGGCGGCTCAATTTTTCGATTCCCATCGTGCGCAACTCGGCGCCGGGTTTTCCCTGACGAATGAAACTGAGACTGATGACGCGGAGCTTGTCCAACTTCTGTTCTTCGTTCAGCGGATCGAGCGGAAACTTCGCGAGTGCCCGGAGCAGATCCTCCTGGCATTCCGGCCCACCGCAACGCGTGAGGGCGAGCAGTGCGGTGATCCCGGCGTAGAAGTTGGTCTCCGCCAGGGCGCGGGCCTGCCATTGCGACACTGGTTGCGCTTCGAGCGCGATGCGCGCGGCGTAACGAATCCAGCGGTCATCGCTGTGGAGATGGGGCCAGACGAAATCCACGGCGGCGGGATCACTCTTTCCGTGGAATGACTCCAGTTTGTGGCGCAGCGCGCGGCTTTTTGCGCCGGTCAGTTCCGCCAGCCCGACGACCACCGGGTCACGCACCTTTGGTAGTTCGTAAGTCACGCGATACAATCCGGACTGCGTGCCGCGGCCGCCGGTGATGAAATACATCGCGCCATCCGCCCCGAATTCCAAGTCCGTCACATTCAATGGCCGGCCGGTCACGAACGGTTCCGTAGTCACTTTGTACGTCGCGCCGTTCGGGATGAAATGCGCGGCGTAGATCGTGCCAAACGCCCAGTCGCACAGGAACAAAGCGCGCTGGTATTTCGACGGAAGCTGACTGCCACTGCCGAATTTCATGCCGGTCGGTGAACTGCGGCCCACGTCGAGATTGCCGCGCACGCTGTCGGGATAATACTCCGGCCATTTGCCGGTGCCCTTGTGCCAGCCGTATTCGCCGCCGGACACGAGGTGGTTGATGCGCGTGGGCCGGTACCAAGGCGAGCCGTCGTCCCAATCCATGTCGCTGTCGAAAGTGAACATTTCACCGTCGCGATTAAAGGCGAGGTCGTAGGCGTTGCGCAAACCGCCGCAAATTAGTGTCCATTCCTTGCCGTCAGGATCAGTACGCAACACGCAACCGCCCGGCGGCGGGCCGTTGGCCCAAGTGAAATTTTCCGGCCAGAGCTGCGGCGGCAGCAGTTGGTCTTCCTGGTAATTCTTGTGCGGTGACTGAGCGGAAATGCCCGTCGGCAGTTTCGTCTCGTTGCCGTGAATGAGATAAAGCAGTTTGTCCGGGCCGAGCACAATCCCGTGCGGGCCGTGTTCACCCGTGGCCTCGGTTCGGAAAGCACCTTCAAACTTTTTAAGCAGCTTCACCTCATCGAATTCTCCACTCCCCGCGTTGTCACGCAGGCGATACAGGCCGGTGCCGTCCGGTCCCTGGCCGCTGACATACAGGCTGTCGAAGGCGTAGAGCAGCCCCATCGCCGCGCCGACGGGAGCCTGGATTTTTTCCAGCCGCTCCACCTGTCCAGCGGCGGAAAGTGTGACCCGCAACAAGCCGCCCCGGCTGGGTTTGCCGTCGGCGGTTTGCGTGGCGATTTTCTCTGGAGAAATGATGAGACGACCTTTGGGATCGACAGTGAGGCAAATCCACGAGCCTTCATCGGGTTGTGCCGAGCGGAGCAACTCAACTTTGAAGCCTGGTGGCACGCTCAACGCGCTGACGGGAGTGGCTAGGTTCGCGACGGCTTGCGCCCGCAACTGAACTGGCACGAGGGTCAGCAATAAAACAAGCCAGCCCACTCGCTGCCAGTCGTGGACACACCGCCTCATGGCAGGCAGGGTAGGAACAAGTCGGGTCGTTTTCAAGAGTGCGACGTCAAGATAGGAAGCCTGGCGGGAGAACGGCAAGGTCAAAACAGACGCGCGTGATAAAAGATTACGCTCCACAGCTGTCTCCGCTGTGATCGGCGGAAACAACCCATGGAGCGCAAACTCACGAGGGAATAAATCCCTCAAAAACCTGGCGGATTACTCTTTCTTTTTGCGGGGAAACGCCTTGGCTTGCTTTTCCTTGTCCGCAGCGCTCATCTTTTCGCGCTCTTCCTTGTCGAGCTTGCCATCCTTGTTGGTGTCATACTTCTCCACCATTTCCTTGCGGATGGCCTTCTGCTCGTCCGTCAGTTCCACTTTCTTTTTGCCTTCTTTCTTCTCATCGGCGGCGCCGACGGTCAGCGCGGTCGCGCACAAAATGCCCAGGGCGATCTGTAACAGTTTTTTCATAGTATCTACGTTTGTTGTTGTTTATGGTTTACTGACAAACCAACCAGACGCCACTTGCCCGGCGAAGGTTACAGGATTCTATCCACCTCACAACCAGCTCAGTCGAAGCCAGTTGTTTATGGATCAACTCCGGTTTTCGTTTTGATTCAGTTCCCGTTCCGCCACGAGATTACAGCGCAACTTGCCGCCGGCCCGGTCTTCGGCTTATGCTTCCGGCGTGTCAAACGACTCCTTTGCCGACGCCGCCCTCGTCTTGGTGGGCCATGGTTCCACGGTGAATGCCGATTCCGCCGCGCCCACGTATCAGCACGCGGATGAATTGCGCCGTCGCGGCATCTTCGCGCAGGTGCTGGAGGCGTTTTGGAAGCAGGAACCGGCGATCTGCGCCGTGTCGCGCGGAGTGTTTGCGCCGCGCGTGTTCATCGTGCCGCTGTTCATCAGCGAAGGCTATTTCACCGAGGAAGTCATTCCGCGCGAGCTTGATTTCTGCGCCGTCGGCCAGAAGGATTTTGCCCGCGTCCAGCAACGTGGCGGCCAGACACTCCACTACTGTGGCCCTGTTGGCACGCACGAGAGCATGACCGCGGTCTTGCTCGCCCGCGCGCGTGAGGTGGTGGAGAAATTCCCCTTCCCGCGCGCGCCCAAGCCGGCGGACACCGCGCTCTTTATCGCCGGACACGGCACCGGTAACAATGAGAATTCGCGCAAAGCCATCGAACGCCAGGTCGAGTTGATCCGCGCTCAAAACATCTACGCGGAAGTTCACGCGTCCTTCATGGAGGAGGAGCCGCGCATCGGCAACTGCTATGCCATCGCTCAGGCCAAGAACATCGTCATGGTGCCGTTCTTCATCAGCGACGGCCTGCACACTTTCGAGGACATTCCCGTGATGCTCGGCGAACCAGCGCGCGTGGTGCAGGAGCGATTCAAAGCCGGCCAGCCCACCTGGCGCAATCCCACCGAAAAGCACGGCAAACACTTGTGGTATTCCGCCAGCATCGGCAGCGAACCGCTTTTGGTTGACGTCATTCTCGAACGCGTCCGGCAAGCGGCGGCACTCAAGCCTTGAGGGAGGCATTGTAGATTAGCCACGGATGAAACATCGCTAAAACACTGACGGGAGCAGCAAGTTCGTTTGGCAGGCAGAGATCGAAGATCACACTCACCGAACGGCGAGTTCCACACGCATAAGTCTCGTGTCCGGAGGGTCGGTCATCCGTGTTTCCTCCGTGTTCCATCGGTGGCTCAACAGCATCGTTCCGGGTCAAATCGGCTCCGGATTCCATTTGTGTCCATCCGTGGTGTCTGGGTTCTGTTTTCGCCCTTCCGACAAACTTTGAACTTTGAACTTTCAACTCGGAACTTCATTATCCCGCCGTGCATTGGCAGAAAATCACGCTCGTCGGCGTCGGTTTGCTGGGCGGCTCGCTGGGGCTGGCCATCAAACAACGCCGCCTCGCCACCCAAGTGGTGGGTTTTGTCCGCCGCGCCGCGAGCGTGACAGAGTGCAAAAAGCTCGGCGTGGTCGATCTCGTCACGCGGGATTTACACCGCGCGGTGGACAACGCCGATCTCGTAATCCTCTGCACGCCCTTGGCGCAAATGCGCGAGCTGACAGAGCGGATGCTGCCTTCACTCAAACGTGGCGCGCTCGTCACCGACGTCGGCAGCGTGAAGGCCAGCGTGGTGAAGGAACTGGAACCACTCGTGGCGGGCGCGGGCGCGCATTTCGTCGGCAGTCACCCGATGGCTGGCGCGGAAAGGACGGGACCAAGCGCCGCGCGCGCGGACTTGTTTGAAAAGGCCGTCTGTGTGTTGACGCCAATGGCGCGAACTCCCACTAGGGCTTGGCGCCCAATTGGAGAATTTTGGCGAGCGGTGGGGGCGCAAACGTTGTTGCTGACGCCGGAGGATCACGACGAACTAGTCAGCCGCAGCAGTCATTTGCCGCACCTTCTGGCCGCCGGACTGGCGAACTACGTCCTTGATCCGGCACATGCCAAAGCGCAGGCGCGGCTGTGCGCGACCGGCTTTCGCGACACCACGCGCATCGCCAGCGGTTCGCCGGAGATGTGGCGCGACATCGCGCTGGCCAACCGCCGGAATCTCTCTCTCGCTATCGGAGTGTTCATCGAGAACTTGCAAGAGTTTCAACGCGCGCTCGACGCTGGTGACGCACGAACCGTCGAGGGCCTGTTTGAAAAGGCAAAGCAACGACGCGATGCCTGGTGCGCCGGGCAGGCAACGTCGTCGCCTTCCTCGGAATAACTTTTAGCCACCGGTGAAACACGGATTGAACACGGACATGGAAACTCATAAAGAATGCAGGCGGGCAGGAGTAAAACTGCGGCCACCGTGCTCCCCTCCCTCCTGCCTTCCTGCCCTCCTTATAAATTCTCTTTTTTTCCTATCCGTGTTTCGTCCGTGTTTCATCCGTGGCTAAATAGAATCTTCTTTCAATGCCGCTGCCCGACCTCATCGAGATTGTCCCGCTCACCGTGCCGGTGCGCGCGGAGATCACCGTGCCCGGCTCCAAGAGCATCACCAATCGCGCGCTCGTCCTGGCTGCGCTGGCCGACGGCGAAGTGACGCTGCAAGGCGCTCTGTGGAGCGAGGACACGCAGGTGATGGTCGAGTGTTTGCAGGAACTCGGCTACATGGTGAACGTCGCACGCGATCCGGATGAGGCGTGCAATCGTACCATCACGGTTTATGGCTTGGGCGGACGTGTGCCGCGCGGGGGGACGGCGGAGCAGCCGCTGGAACTTTTTGTTGGCAACGCGGGCACGGTGGCGCGTTTTCTGGCGGCGATGGTGTGTCTCGGCGAGGGGGTTTACCGGCTACACGGTGTGCCAAGAATGCACGAGCGCCCACAGGCAGCGTTGTTCCAGGCGCTGCGCGAACTCGGCTACCGGGTGGACGCGGCGAATGACAAATTGCCGGCGATCCTCCACGGCGGTAGGAGTCGAGGTGACGAGACTCTGACTGAAGAATCCAGAATTCAGAATCCAGAATCCGGAACCGATCAGAGACTCCTCACGTCGTCTCCTACCAGAAAATGTGAAGTGAGCATTGAGGAAAGCTCGCAGTTCGCCTCGGCGCTGTTGCTGGGTGCGACGGTGGGCGGGTGGGCAATAAAAATCGTGGGAGAGAATGCGGAGGAGTCTCCGTATGTGGCAATGACCGGCGAGATGGTGAAGGTGTTTCCACATCGTGGTGGGAAATTTCAAATCGAGCCGGATGCGTCGAGTGGGAGTTATTTTTGGGCCGTGGAAATATGCCAGATGATTAATGGTTGGAAGCCGAGATTTCCGATTCGCGACAAAATACCGACAGAGGAAATCGTTGCCTTCATTAGAGATTTTGGTGCAAGACTAAAAATCACTGTATCCGGGTGGCCAAATTCAGGTTGGCAGAGTGACGCGGCATTTCCAGCTTGGTTTGGCAATACCGCTGTCTCGCGCACAGTGCATTTGGCGGACAGCATCATGACTGCAATTGTGATTGCTCCATTGGGATCGTGCCCCACCAAATTCACCGACCTCGGCCGGCTCCGCGTGCAAGAGTGCGAGCGCGTCGTCGCCTTGCGCACCGAGTTGACCAAGTGCGGCGCGAAAGTTGTGGAGGAAGGCGACACGCTCACGGTGTACCCGTCGCAAATTCATGGTGCGGAGATCGAAACCTACAATGATCATCGCATGGCGATGTGTTTTGCGATTCTGGGATTGAAAGTGCCGGGCATCAAAATCAAGAATCCGGCGTGCGTGAAGAAAACATTTCCGAATTTTTTCCAGAAGCTGGCCGCGCCACCGCCCGGCGGACTCGGCGCGACGATTCTCGACGGCCACACGGGCCGCAAGCTCGGCCTGGAGGAGTTGTTTGCGGAGTGATTTACCGCCGAGACGCAGAGACGCGGAGTCTGAATTCATTTGCTGCCAAAGTTCTTGTGCGCTCATTCTCTGTGCCTCCGCGTCTCAGCGGTCAGACAGAATTGGATATTGAAATGGAAAATGTGAAATCTTCGATTGTCATCGCCATTGACGGCACCAGCGCCAGCGGCAAGAGCACGAATGCCCGGCTGATTGCCCAGGCGCTCGGCTACGTCTATGTGGACACCGGCGCGATGTATCGCACACTCGCGTGGCACTGCCTGCAAAAGAAGGTGGACATCCATGACGCCAAAATCGTCGCCTCACTCTGCCGCAAGTGGAAGACGGAGTTGCGCTGCGTGGAGGGCGACTTCCGCTCCGTGCGCCTGCTCGTGGACGGCTATTATCCCGACAAGGAAATCCGTTCCGCTGAAACGAGCGCCGCCGTGCCGCATGTGGCCGCAGTGCCGTACGCGCGCAATTGGATGAAGAAGAAACAACGCGAATGCGTGAAGTTCGGCTCGCTGGTGATGGAGGGCCGCGACATCGGATCGAATGTTTTTCCGGAGACGGATTTCAAATTTTACATGGACGCCTCGCTCCTTGAGCGCACTCAGCGCCGCGCCGCCGACGGGCTGCACGAAAACCTCGCCGCACGCGACCACCGCGACAGCCAGCGCGCCGCCGCGCCGTTGATGATTCCGCTGGGCGCGACGATCATCAACAATTCCGGTGAAACGCCGACGCAAACGAGCGGGCGGATGATCGCGGAAATCAAGCGGAAGCTTGCGGAACGGAAATGAACAACGGCGGCACCGCAGGCAAGATGAACTTCGTCTATACCGTCACCTGGTTGACGGGCCGGCTGCTTTACGCGACCTATTTTCGCTGGCGGGTGTTTCATCCGGAGCGCGTGCCGCTGACCGGGCCGGTGATTCTCGCGGCCAACCACGCCAGTTACATGGACCCGCCGCTCGTGGGCTGCGGCCTGCCACGCACGGTCAACTATCTCGCGCGCGAAAGCCTCTTCAAGAATCCCGTGTTTGGCTGGTTTCTACGCCAGCTCAGTTCGGTGCCCGTGGATCGCGATGGCGGCGGCGCGGCGGGCTTGCGCGCGATCATCAGCCGGCTCGAAGCAGGCGGGGTGATTCTGCTTTTCCCGGAAGGCACGCGCACGAGCGATGGAAAATTACAACCGGCGCGGTCGGGTATTGGACTGACGGTCATAAAATCCACCGCGCCCGTGGTGCCGGTGCGGGTGTTCGGGACTTACGACGCGTTTGGTCGGCACATGAAAATTCCCCGGCCCCGGCCCATCGCGGTGAAGTACGGAGAGCCGATGGTATTCGAAGCCTTGCGCGCGGAAGCCAAACGCTGCACCAAACCACGCTTGAAGGAAATTTACCAGCAGGTGGCCAACGAAATCATGGCGGCGATTGCGAAGCTGGAGGCGGCGAAGGACAAGGTGCCTGCAAACAACGCGTAGCCGCCGTGTCTCGCGGTGTTACTTGTGGTCAATGCCGACGGCTTGCCGCAACTCGGTCAGGCCGCGTTCGGCGAGCCGCATTCGCAGGCCTTCGACGATTTCCTTCACCACCGACGGGCCTTCATAAACCAGGCTGGTGTAAATCTGCACCAATGACGCGCCGGCGGTGATTTTTTCCCACGCGTCGGCGGCGGTAAAAATCCCGCCGACTCCAATAATCGGCACCGTGCCATCCGTCTGGCGGTGGAGATGGCGGATGACCTCCGTGCTGCGTGCGCGCAACGGCCGCCCGCTCAGGCCGCCGGTTTCCGAGTAGATGCGCTTGAGATCTTCATCGGTCGTCTCGGGCCGGGTGATGGTTGTGTTTGTCGCCACGATCCCGGCGAGGCCGCGTGGCCCGGCGAGCGCGAGGATTTCATCCAGCGCCTCGAGCGCGAGGTCGGGGGCGACTTTCACGAGAATGGGTTTGGGCGAGTGCCGAATTTCATTTCCCCGGCCCTCGGCGCGCGCGATTCGACCATTGGCCGAATTGATTTCCTGCAACGCCGCCAGAATCTCATCCAGCGCCGCCTTGTCCTGAAGCTGGCGCAAGTTGGGCGTGTTGGGCGAGCTGACGTTGACGACGAAGAAATCGGCGAACGGCCAGAGCACGCGGAATGAATTGGCATAGTCGCTGGCGGCCTGTTCCAGCGGGGTGGCTTTTGATTTGCCAAGGTTGATGCCGACCGGATGCGCGGGCCAGCGACCCAGTTGTTTCCACCTGGCGAGCTGCGCGGCCATGGCTTCGGCTCCGCCGTTGTTGAAGCCCATGCGGTTGATGAGTGCCTCGTCGTCCACCGCGCGGAACATGCGCGGCGCGGGATTGCCCGGCTGCGCCTGCCACGTAACGCCACCGAGTTCGCTGAAGCCGAAGCCGAGCGCGGGCCAGACGGGCACGGCGGCAGCGTGTTTGTCCATGCCCGCCGCGAGGCCGACGGGATTGGGAAAGCGCAGGCCGAACAATTCGACCGCCAACTCCGGCGCGCTGAAAAATGCCGCCGTGGCATCACAAAGGATTTCGCGCCGGCTGGTCCAGCCGAGCGCCGCGAGCGTGCGGTTGTGGATCGCTTCCGACTCCTGAGAAAAGAGCACCGGGCGGATGAGATTGCGGTACAGCCAGCTCATGGCCCAAAAATATCTACTCACCGGATTGAAGGCGAGGTTTGTATTCGCGCTGACGGTGGCGAATGAGTTTGAAATCGTTGCGCGACCCGGAGGAATAATTACGCTCTTTGTTCAATTTCCTGTTTACAGTCAGAAGGCGGTTGTTAGTATCCGCCTTCGCGACACCGGAACTCACCATGAAAAAAATCGAGGCCATCATCAAACCGTTCAAACTTGAAAACGTGAAGGAAGCGCTCACCGGCCTCGGCATCGAAGGGATGACCGTCAGCGAGGTGAAGGGCTTCGGCCGGCAAAAGGGCCACACGGAAATTTACCGCGGCAGCGAATACACGGTGGATTTTCTGCCGAAGTTGAAAGTAGAAATCGTGGTGGCGGACAACCATGTGGCTGGCGCAGTGAAGGCCATCGTCGAGGCGGCCAAGACCGGGAAGATCGGCGACGGCAAAGTGTTCGTCAGCCCGGTCGAAAACGCGATTCGCATCCGCACGGAAGAAAGCGGCGACCAGGCAGTTTAATTTTGAATTTCCTTGTCCTCTGTTTTTGAGACAGGGGATTTTTGTCCGTGGCGATAATGAACACCAGGCCCGCAGCTAGAAACTACACACCATGACCACCCCCAAGCAGGCAATAGAGACGGCGCGGAAAGCCGGGGCGAAAATGGTGGACGTGAAGTTCGTTGACACCTTTGGCACCTGGCAGCATTTCACGGTGCCTTTCAGCGAGCTGACTGAGGAGGTTTTCATCGACGGCTTCGGCTTTGACGGATCGAGCATCCGCGGCTGGAAGAGCATCGAGGCGTCGGACATGTTGGCGATACCTGATCCAAACACCGCATTCATCGATCCGTTCATGGCGGTGCCGACGCTGTCGTTGACGTGCATGATTGCCGAGACGGGCACCAAGGAACCCTACAATCGCGACCCGCGCGGGATCGCCCAGCGCGGCGAGAAATATCTGGCTTCGACTGGGCTGGCCGACGCGGCAGTGTTTGGACCGGAGGCGGAGTTCTTCATTTTTGACAACGTGCAGTTTGACTCGAAGAACAACGGGACGTTTTACTCGGTGGACAGCGAGGAAGCGGTGTGGAACACCGGCCGGGACGAAATGCCCAACCTCGGCAACAAGGTTCGGCACAAGGAAGGTTATTTCCCGGTGGGGCCGGTGGACACACAACAGGACATCCGCACGGAGATGTGCCTGATCTTGGAGTCGTTAGGCATCAAAATTGAGCGGCAGCATCACGAAGTGGCGACGGCGGGGCAGGCGGAAATTGATTTTCGTTTCGACACGTTGGTCAAGACGGCCGACAACATGATGCTCTACAAGTACGTCATCAAGAACGTGGCCAAGCAGCATGGGAAAACGGCGACGTTCATGCCCAAGCCGCTGTATGGCGACAACGGATCGGGGATGCACACGCATCAATCCTTGTGGAAAAAGGGCAAGCCGCTGTTCGCGGGAAACGAATACGCGGGCTTGAGCCAGATGGCGCTTTATTACATTGGCGGCATTTTGAAACACGCGAGGGCGCTGTGCGGGCTGTGCAATCCGACCACCAACAGTTACAAGCGGCTGGTGCCAGGATACGAAGCGCCGGTGAACCTGGCCTACTCGGCCAGAAACCGTTCCGCCGCCATCCGCATTCCGACCTTCAGCGAAAACCCGAAGGCCAAACGCATCGAATATCGTCCGCCCGATCCGGCGGCCAATCCGTATCTCGCGTACACCGCGATGCTGATGGCGGGATTGGACGGTGTGCTCAACAAAATCGAACCGGGCGAGCCGTTGGACAAGAACCTTTACGAATTGCCGCCGGGCGAGTTGAAGAAAGTACCGCAAGTGCCGGGCAGTCTGGATGAGGCGCTCAATCACTTGGAGAAAGATCACGCGTTTCTGTTGAAGGGAGACGTGTTCACGGCAGACTTCCTGGAGATGTGGATCCATCACAAACGCAAAGAACACGACGCGATCCGGCTGCGCCCGCATCCGCACGAATTCTTCCTCTATTACGATGTCTAAATTATTTGGAAATTGCGAAATTGCCGCGTTCGTGGGGCATATTTTGCCCGCCGACAAATTCAAAAACACCCGATTTTATTGGCCATTTGTGGCTGTTAATAACTTGCGAACAAGAGTTAATATGTTGTCCTCGTCACCATTCGCGACATTGTCTAAAAACTCCCCCGCATCCGGAGCGGTGAATGTTCGTGCCCTGTAGTGAACTGTGCAGCGGGAATTATTGCTTTTGAAATATTTGTAACATATTGAACATCAATTGTCTAAAACAATTCCAGGCGGCGCTAAAAACGCCCCAACCGCAGCCGAGGCTTGATTTTATTGTCGCGTGTGATTTGTCATCCTGTAAGCAACTGTAAAACGCAAAGTTACAAGCGGGTGTGGCGGTTAAGTGAATAAACTAGGATAATTTGCAAGTGGAAAAACGAAGTAACATGCAGGCATCTGTGGAAAAAATTTGGGCCACCGCGCGAGAACAACTCCGCACGATGCTGAATGCCGACACCTACAACCTCTGGTTCGCACCGCTGCGCGCGACCGCGCTGGACACGAATTCCATCACCTTGGAGGTGGCGAATGATTTTTGCGAAGTGTGGCTCAAGGACAATTATCTGGGGCTTTTGCAGGACGTTCTTTCTCGCGCCGCGAACAATCCTTTGCAGGTCAAATTCAAAGTGGCGGCGGGACACGAAGCGGCGTCACCGTCCGCCGTTGGGGTCGCAGCAAAAACTAAAGTGGCGGAGGAGCCGACGCCGCGTGGCGCTTCCAACGGTGAGCCGATTTTTAATCCCAAGAATACCTTCGACACGTTCGTGGTCGGCAACAACAACAACTTCGCCCACGCGGCCGCACTCGCCGTCGCGCAGGCACCCGGTAAATCCTACAACCCGCTTTTTCTCTACGGTGGCGTGGGTTTGGGCAAAACCCATCTCCTCCATGCCATCGGCCAATACGTCGCCAGCCACAAGAAAGGTGCGCGCGTGGCCTATTTGTCGTCGGAAAAATTTACCAATGAATACATTGATGCGATTCAGAACAGCCAGCTCGTGCGCTTTAGGAAAAAATACCGGCAGACCGATGTGCTGTTGATCGACGACATCCAGTTCCTCGCCGGCAAGGAGCGCATTCAGGAGGAATTTTTCCACACGTTCAACGCCCTGCATGAGGCGCACAAGCAGATCGTGCTCACCTGTGACCGGCCCGCCAGCGAGATCCAAAACCTGGAGCATCGCCTAGTGTCCCGCTTTGAATGGGGTTTGGTGACCGACCTTCAACTGCCCGATGTCGAAACCCGCCTCGCCATTCTGCACAAGAAGGCGAAATTGATGGGCGTGGAGTTGCCGCCCGAGATCCTGGATTTTCTGGCCAACCGGATTCGCACCAACATCCGCCGGCTGGAAGGTGCATTGACACGCGTGGCTTCCTACGCCTCGCTCACCGGAAAAATATTATCCCTCGAAGTGGTGGAGAGCCTGCTACGCGAAGTGCTCCACGAAGAAGGGCGCTTTACGATCAACATCGATGTCATCCAGAAAAAGGTGGCCGAGCATTTTGATATCCGGCTCGCCGACATGACCAGCAAACGCCGGCCGGAGAACATCGCTTTTCCGCGGCAGATCGCCATGTTCCTCGCCCGGCAGATGACCGAAAGTTCGCTCAACACCATCGGCGAGGCCTTCGGCGGGCGCGACCACGGTACGGTTTTGCATGCCTGCCGACTGGTCAAAGGCCGCATGGAAGTCGATGCCAACGTGCGCCAGGTGGTCCACTATCTGGAAAAGCATTTGCAGCGTTGAGCCTGAGGGAAGCCCACTGAAATTTGAAATCCAGTATTTCAAATGACCTTCGTCCCGTGCCCGTCATTCAAGTTCAAGGCCTGACCAAAGCCTACCGCACCTACAAGAAGCAGCCTGGTTTCAAGGGGGCCGTCCGGGGATTGTTTCACCGCGAATACGAGCAGACCCTCGCCGCCAAGGAAGTCACATTCGAGGTCGAGGAAGGCGAACTTGTCGGCTTTCTCGGCCCGAATGGCGCGGGCAAAACCACCACACTCAAGATGCTCGCTGGCCTGCTTTATCCCACGAGTGGCACGGCGCGCGTGCTGGGTTACGTGCCGTGGGAACGCGACGACGGTTATCGTCGGCAATTTGCGCTTCTGCTTGGCCAGAAGAACCAGCTCTGGTGGGATTTGCCGGCGCGGGAATCGCTGGAACTCAACAGCAAGATCTACGGCATCGAAACCGCCGTCTTTGAGCGCACGGTCGCCGAGATGACCGAGCTGCTCCAGGTGCAGGACAAGCTCAATGTGATGGTGCGCGAGCTGTCGCTGGGCGAGCGGATGAAGATGGAGTTGATCGCGGCCCTGTTGCACCAGCCCAAGGTGCTGTTTCTCGACGAGCCGACCATCGGACTCGACGTCGTTTCGCAGAAAACCGTCCGCGAATTTTTGCGCCACCACAACGCCAAGCGCAAGACCACCATCCTGCTGACGAGCCATTATATGGCCGACATCCAGGAACTCTGCCAGCGTGTGATCATCATCGACCACGGCACGATCTTCTTCGACGGCAAACTCAGCGAAATCATCGATCGCTTTGCGGATTTCAAGTTGATCACGATCCAGTGCGGCAACGCGGCCAGTTGCCCGGCTGAGAATCTGGCGAAGTACGGCGAAGTGATGGAGCAAACTGCGGTGAGCATCAAACTCAAAGTCAAACGCGACCGCGTGATCCTCGTCTGCAAGGCGTTGCTCGATGAACTCCCCGTGACCGACATCGACATTCAAGAAGTCCCCATCGAGGACATCATCCGCCAGATTTTTGCCCGGTGATTATTTTCCAACGCGGCTGACAAATCGCCCCATCCTTTCCGTCGCGACTTGAAGCTGGTCCAACGCCGTGGCGAAGCAGCAGCGCAGATAACCCTCACCGCTCGGCCCGAACGCGCTGCCGGGGACGCACGCGACTTTTTCCTGTTCGAGCAATTTGAAGGCAAATTCTTTTGAACTCAGTCCCGTGGATTTGATGCAGGGAAAGGCATAGAACGAACCGCGCGGCAGGTGGCAAGTGAGGCCGAGGTCGTTGAACGCTTTCACAATGAAATTGCGGCGGGCGCGATACTGCTCGCGCATTTCGGCAGTGTCCGGTTCGCCGTGCAGAATCGCCTCGAGCGCCGCCTCCTGGCTGATAATACTCGCGCACAGCATCGAGTATTGATGAATCCGCATCATCGCCTCAATCAACTCCGCCGGGCCGCAGGCGTAGCCGATCCGGAAACCGGTCATCGCATACGCCTTGCTGAAGCCATGCAGGAAAATCGTCCGCTCCGCCATGCCGGGCAGCGACGCGATGCTCACGTGTCCGCCCTCGAAGGTCAGTTCGCTGTAAATCTCGTCAGTGATGACGAGCAGATTGTGTTTCCGCACGACGGCGGCGATTTTCAACAACTCCTCGCGCGTCATCGTGCCGCCAGTGGGGTTCGTCGGAAAATTCAGCAACAGTGCTTTGCTGCGAGGCGTGACAACCTTTTCAATCGCCTCGGCGGTGACGGCGAATCCGTTTTCGGCCGAGCACGACACGGCCACGGGCACGCCGTGCGCCATGGATACGCTGGGCGAATAGCTCACGTAGCAGGGTTCGTGATAAATGATTTCATCGCCGGGATTGATGACCGCGCGCAACGCGAGATCCAGCGCCTCGCTCACGCCCACGGCGATGAGGATTTGTTTCTTGGGATCGTAACTGACCTGGAAATGTTTCTCCACGCTCGCGCTAATGGCCTCGCGCAGTTTGAGCAGACCGAGGTTCGAGGTATAGGTGGTTTTGCCGCGTTCGAGCGCGTAGATCGCCGCCTCGCGGATGTGCCATGGCGTGACGAAATCCGGCTCGCCCACGCCCAGCGAGATCACATCCTTCTGGCTTTGGACGATGTCAAAAAACTCGCGGATGCCGGAGCGCGGAATCCCGGCCACATTCGCGGCGATGAATCTTTCAGGTTGAAACGGCGTTGTCATTGAAACACAAGGCGCACAATCAACCGCAAATCCGCCCGCTTGAAAACAACTAATTCTCCTGGCCCGCCGAGACCGCGATAACTCATCCGTCAAATGTCGCGCGAAATGCTTGAAGCGAATCTTGCGCTGTGACAACAATCCCGCGTCCGCCAGAAATAGTACCGGCACCGGGTGACACAACGCGGGTGAACGGCGTCTCTGGCGGCAGGCAAAACAAAAATTCAGACAACCCTTTTCTTACCATGCAACTCAAGAAAGCCCTCGCGCCGCTGTTCATCCTCGCCGCCGCCCTGTTGACCGTCCTCCCGGCCAGCGCCCAACCCAACCCCGCCGAAATCACGGCGGCCTTGACGCAATTGTTCGGCGGCCAGACCGGGTTCACGGCGCGCGCGGAACTCACGGTGGTCGAGGAAAACGCGAAGGAAGGCAGCATTCCTTTCACGCTGGCCTGGTCGGAAGGCAAGGCGCGGCTCGAAGTGGATTTGGGATTACTCAAGAGCGACCGCGTTCCGTCCGACATCCTCGGCGGCATCAAGAAAGCCGGGCTGGACAAGGTGACGGCCATCTTGTTGCCGACGGGGCCGCTGGCCTATGTGATTTCCCCCGGCCTCAAGGCGTATGCCCAGCAGCCGTTGCCCACAGGCAATGCGTCGGCTCAAGGTGGCAAGATCAAGGTTGAAAAATCCGAAATCGGCAAGGAAACGATCGACGGTCATCCGTGTGTCAAATACAAGGTGGTCTTGAGCGGTGACGGCCAGACACAGGAAATCACTCTGTGGAGCGCCACGGATTTGAAGGATTTTCCCACGAAGATTTTCGCGGAAGTGGCGGGCAATAAAATCACACTGCGTTTGAAGGAGGTCAAACTCGCCAAGCCCGACGCCAAACAATTCGAGGCTCCGGCTGATTATAACAAGCTCGACGGGATTCCGGCCTTGGTGGCTGCGGCCACCGCGAAGTTCAACGCCGCGACGAACCAGTAGGTTTCGAGTCCGCCAAACGGCACGCATTCATTGACGACCTAGCCCCGCAGCCAGAGTCGCACCCAGGCGCGTTGCGGGGTTTCGATCAGGATGTCCCGCAACAGGTCTTCCATGCTGGCGGCTTCGGGTTCGTCCAATCGACGGCACAAGGTGAGCGCCACCAGAAACATCACCATCACCGCCGCGAAAAAAAGGCTGAACCGGTTCCACTCCACTCCGAGCCAGTGGAACTTCGTCCCTTGCAGCGCGTCGATTGTCAGCCCCCACAAAATCGGCGAGAGACCGAGCGCCAAACTGCCCACGACCGAAAAGAGCGCGAAGAAATGGCTGCGGCCCATCGCCGGGATGATCGCCATGGCGAGCCGCACGTTGGCCATGTTCACCAGCGCCGCCGCGAGTCCCATGAGAAATTGCAGGAGCAACAACAACGAATGTTCCGGGGCCAGCACGCCGCCCGCCAGCGCCAGCCAGACCGCGACAATCACCAGCCACGTCAAAATCGAAAAGGTCAGCACGGGTTTGCTGCCAAGCCGGTCGAGGCGCGGGCCGAGAAACCACAGACTGCTCAAGCCGCCAATGAACGCCGTCGAGGTCACGAGCAAGATCGATCCTTCCATCATCCCCGATTCGATTTTCAACCACGCCACGGTGAACGCACCCAATCCGCCGAAGGCCACCGACCAGGCGACATTCAGGCGCAGCAATTTGCGGAACGGCGCGTAACCCGCGATCTCCCGCCACGGCACGGGCGTGTTGGAGGCGTGAATTTCCTCCGGCGTCTGGCCTTCGGGAATGCGTTTCAAAAATATCAGGCTGGCTCCGCCCATTAACGCGCTGAACACGAACAGCCCGCTGAAACGCCACGCCGAAGGATTTTGGCCGAGACAAATCGCGGCGAGCAGGAACACAAGGAAGTTGCCGAGATTCACGCAAGCCGCATCCGTCGCAAGGTACCGGCCACGCATGGCCGACGGCACCAGCGACGTGATCCACGGAAGCCAGGCGCAACTGGAGATACCGCGCGACAGGTTGAACGCGAACAGGAGCATCAACACGAGCGAGAGTTGCGTGGTCGGGTTTAAAAAATTTCCCGTCAACGGCACCAGCGCCAGGCCGAAGATGAACAGCACGCGCATCCCCCAGCCGGCATATACGAACCGCTTGTAACCGACGCGTGGAACGTGCTTGGCGGCGGGAATCTGGAAGATGACCAGCAGTGGCATCATGCCGACAATGATGCCCAGCACGGTGGCGCTCGCGCCGAGGGATTTGGCGTAAAGCACCATCGGGCTGCTGACCACAAGCGGAAACGACAGCGCGTTGAACGTCGCGAACAGAAACGCGTTGTTCAGCCCGGGCGGAAATGAATCTGTTGCTGGAGTGTTCACGGGATCAACCACACCGCGAACATTTGAGGGCAGTTGACGCGGAGACACAAGATTGGTTTTCGACATCTGGCCCCGCCGCGCCGATCCAGGTTGCCAAGGTTGCTAGAAATAATTGAAACAAAGCCCTGGGCTGCCGGGTAGTCACGTCAGCGAAAGCATGAACGAAACGCCGGTTCGATGAGCCGCGCCACCCACGAGTTGGCTGAAACTTTTTTGCTTCCCGCCGGGTTCTTGGGCTAGGATGCCAGCCGCCCGCCGGGGCAAATCCATGACCGAGGCGCACCATTTCGAGGCATTTATGCGGAACTACCAAAACATGGTGTTTAGCACCGCGTTCCGGCTGGTCGGCAACCAGGCGGAGGCGGAGGACATCTCGCAGGAAGTTTTTTTGAAAGCCTACGAACGCTACGACCAGTTGCGCGACAGCCCCACCGTCGGTGGCTGGCTGAAAACCGTGGCGACCAACTTGAGCCTGAATCACCTCACCCGTTATCGCGCACGCTGGCGGTTCTTCTCGGAGATGCGCTCGCCGGACGACGACACCGACGCGACCTTGGAGATTCCCGCGCCGGAGACCTTGCACCAAGAGCTGGACGCGGCCGACCAGCGGCGGTTGGTGGATGCCGCTTTGCAAAAACTTCCGGCGGCGCAACGTGTCCCGCTGGTGCTGTTTCATCTTGAAGGAAAAAGCTACGAGGAGATTTCTGTCGCGTTGGGAATCTCGTTGAGCAAGGTGAAGATCGACATCTTTCGCGGACGCGAGGCGCTGCGCCGTAAATTGAAATGGAATCCCGCCGGGCCTGACCACAACTAGCAATGGACATGAATCACGATTCAAAACTTGAAGAGCAGACGCAGCGCGTCTTGCAGGGACTGCCGGAGTTGTCCGCGCCAGACACGCTGGCACCCCGCGTCATGGCGGCGATCCGCGCTCAATCCGCGCGGCCGTGGTGGCAACAACCCTGGGCTGCCTGGCCGCGGCAAATTCAAACCGCTTCGCTTGCTTTGCTCGCCATCGTCGCCGTGGCGCTCAGTCTCGCGGGCGGTTGGATTTGGCAGGGCGCTTCCCTCCCGCACCTGACCGGCGGATGGCGCGAGGCGTTGCCGGCTTTGGGAGATACCCTGGTGAACACTTCGCTGCTTCTCTTCCGGCACGCCGGCACGACCTGGCTGCTGCTCGGCCTGGCCGCCGTGGCGCTGATGTATCTGACATGCGTTGGCATTGGCACGCTCTGCTTCCGTCTAGTTTTTTCAAAACGGTAACTCGCCCTTCATGAAACACACTCCGCTGATTTTGAATTTCAACTGGCTGCGGCTGCTTTACGCGCTGGGGTTCGCCAGCCTCGCATCCGCGCAGGACGCGCCGGTGCCGAAAGACAATGTCGCGACCAACGCGCCGGCCGCAATTCACCAAGACGAAGTCAAACGTTCATCCAAGGAAATCTTCAAGATCGGCAAGCCGGGGACACTCAAAGCGGGCGAAACCGCGCGCGCCGTCGTGGTCATTCTCGGCAACGGCACCATCGACGGCATCGTGGAAGGCGACGCCGTGGTGGTCTCCGGCAACGCGACGGTCAATGGCACCGTTCAAGGAAATCTCTTGGTCGTGATGGGTTCGGCCAAGCTTGGCCCGAAAGCCCACGTCGAGCGCGATGCGGTGGTCGTCGGGGGAACCTTGACCGCCGATTCTGCGGCAAAAATTGATGGCCAGACCCGGAATGTGCCGTTGGGTGAAGATTTTCCTGACATGGCCTGGGTCAAAGATTGGCTGACAAAAGGGTTGTTGTTAGGCCGTCCGTTTCCGCCGCAAGTCGAATGGGCTTGGTGGATAGCCGCGTCTTTCTTTTTGATTTACCTCGTGTTGACGGTGCTTTTTCCCCGGCCCATTCAATCGTGCGTGTCGGCGATTGAAACCACGCCGGTGCGCTCCTTCTTCACCGGTATTCTCGTGCTTGTGCTCGCCGGGCCGCTGTTTTTTTTAATGATCGTGTCCGTGGTTGGGTTGCTCGTCGTGCCCATCCTGGCGGGCGTGCTGATCGCCTCGCTGTTCCTGGGCAAAGCGGCCGTGTGCCAGCACGCCGGACGACAACTGGGCCGGCAGTTGGGTTCGAGTGTCTTTCAAAAACCGCTGCCCGCCTTGCTCGTCGGGGCGTTCGGTTTCACGCTGCTTTACATGATTCCGCTGCTGGGCTTCCTGGTTTGGGGACTGGCCTGCGTGCTCTCGGTCGGCGTGGTCTTCGCCGCCACGTTCGGAAAATTCACGCGCGAAGGCAAACGGAGCGAACCCGCCGCCACGGCTGTCGCTGTGACACCGTTGATCCCGAACGTGTCGATTGTTGTGCCGACGGTCACCGATCCATCCACGTTGCCGCGCGCGGGCTTTTGGCGGCGCGTCGGGGCGACGGTGCTCGATTTGATCATTGTCTTTGTCGTCTTGGTGGGCACACACACCGCAATCTTGTTTCTCCCGGTCTGGCTCGCCTACCATGTGGGGATGTGGAACTGGAAAGGCACCACGATTGGTGGAATGGTGTTTGGCCTGAAAGTGGTTCGCTTGAGCGGCCAGCCGCTGAACTTCGTCGTCGCGCTCGTGCGCAGCCTGTTCAGTATTCTCTCGGCGCTGGTGATGGGCCTGGGGTTTTTCTGGGCCGGCTGGACCAAGGACAAACAATCCTGGCACGACCTGATTGCGGGTACCACGATTGTCAAAGTGCCGAAGAACGTCTCGCTGATTTGAAGTGGCGGAAGGGGAGGGATTCGAACCCCCGGTGACGCAAGCGCCACGGCGGTTTAGTAAACCGCTGCTATAGACCACTCAGCCACCCTTCCCGCCAACCTGCTTAATAAAGAAGCGCGCGGCGCAAAGGGCAAGCCGAATTTGAAAAGCTCACGCCAGAATTTGTTTCACGACCTGGCCGTGAATGTCTGTGAGCCGGAAATCGCGGCCCTGGAAACGGTAGGTGAGCTTCTCGTGATCGATGCCAAGGCAGTGCAGCGCCGTCGCCTGAAAATCGTGCGCATGCACCGGATCGGCCACGATGTTGTAGCCGAAGTCATCGGTCTGGCCGAGGCAGACGCCACCCTTGATGCCTCCTCCCGCCATCCAGATGCTGTAACAACGCGGATGATGATCGCGTCCAAAACTGGTTTTTGAAATCTCCCCCTGGCTGTAGGCCGTGCGGCCAAATTCGCCGCCCCAGATCACCAGCGTTTCATCCAACATGCCGCGTTGCTTGAGGTCGGTCACCAGCGCGGCGCAGGCTTGATCGGTCAGTTTCGCCTGCGTGCGAATACCGTCGGGCAGGCCGCCGTGGTGATCCCAATCGCGGTGCCACAACTGCACAAAACGCGTGCCGCGTTCCACCAAACGACGCGCGAGCAGACAATTATTGGCGAACGATGCCTTGCCCGGCTCCGCACCGTATTGCTCCAGGACGGTCTTTGGTTCCTGCGCCAGATCGGTCAACTCGGGCACGCTCGTCTGCATGCGAAACGCCAGCTCGTAGGCTTCGATCCGCGTGGCGATTTCCGGATCGCCAATGGCGTCGAGCTGCACCTGGTTGAGCTGGTTCACCCCGTCGAGCAACCGCCGACGGTCCGCGCTGTCCATGCCTTTCGGATTGGACAGAAACAACACGGGATCGCCGGAGCTGCGGAACTGCACGCCTTGATGGTTGCTCGGCAGAAAGCCGTTGCCCCAATAGCGGGCGATCAACGGCTGGCCGCCGCCGCCGGACAGCAACACCACGAACGCTGGCAGATTTTTGTTCTCACTGCCCAAGCCGTACGAAACCCACGCGCCCATCGTGGGGCGGCCCGGCTGCTGGTTGCCGGTCGTCAAAAACGTCACCGCTGGATCGTGGTTGATCGGGTCGGTATGCATCGAGCGGATGAGCGCGATGTCGTCCACAATCTTGGCGGTGTGCGGAAGGATTTCGGAAAGCTCGGTGCCGCATTTGCCATGCTTCGCAAACTTGAACGGCGTGCCCACGCAGAGGAGCTGTTTCTGGCCGCTGGTCATGCCGGTGATGCGTTGGGTGCCGCGCACGGAGGCGGGCAATTCGGTGCCGGTCAGTTCCACGAGCTTCGGCTTGTAATCGTAGAGGTCGAGGTGCGAAGGCGCGCCGGACATGAATATGTAAATCACCCGCTTGGCCTTGGGCGCAAAACTCAATGCCTTCATCGCACCGTGCGTGGCGAGCGGATTCGCCACCACGGGAGCCGCCTTCTTGGAACTGGCGGCAAATAAATCCTCATCCAGCAACGACGACAACGCCGCCGCCCCGATGCCGGTGGCGGAGCGGTTGAAGAAATGCCGGCGCGTCATGGTCAGGCCCAGCTCGCGGCGAAAGTGATTTTCGAGATTCATAAAAAGCGTTGTCAGCCTTTGGTGAGAGTTTCATCCAGATTCAGCAGCATGTTGCCCACCGCCGTCCACGCCGCCATTTCGCTCGGATCCAACCCGGCGGGCACCGGCGATTCGCCGACTGTTAACAACGCGGCGGCGGCGGTTTTGTCCTGCTGATAACGTTTCAATTCCTGCTGATACACTTTCGCCATGATTTCGAGTTCTTTCGGCTTGGGCGCGCGAGCGAGTGTCAGGCGAAAGGCGTACGTCAGCCGCTGGTTCAATTCAGTGCCGCCCTCCTTCAGCACCCGTTGCGCGAGACCGCGCGCGGCTTCCACATACGCGGGATCATTCAACGCCACGAGTGCCTGCAACGGAGTGCTCGTGCGTGGCCGCTCGGCGGTGCAAACTTCGCGGTTGGGAGCGTCGAAGGTGATCAGCGACGGATACGGACGCGAGCGTTTCCAATACGTGTAAATCCCGCGCCGGTACAAGTCCGCGCCCTTGCTCGGCGTGTAACTTACTCCCGCCACTTCCTCCCACAATCCAGGCGGCTGGTAAGGAAACACGCTCGGTCCGCCAATCTTGCGGTTAAGCAGGCCGCCAATGGCCAGCGCGTTGTCGCGGATCACCTCGGCGTCGAGCCGGAAACGCGGGCCGCGCGCATAAAGCCGGTTGTAGGGATCGCTCTCCAAAACTTTCCTGCTCACGACTGTGGATTGCCGGTAGGTCGCGGACATCGCCATCATTTTGACCATCGCCTTCACGTCCCATTTGCGCGCCATGAACTCCGTGGCCAGCCAGTCGAGCAACTCCGGATGGCTCGGCCATTCGCCTTGCGATCCGAAATCGTTCGTGGTCTTTACAATGCCGGTGCCGAAGAACATCTGCCAGTAGCGGTTGAGGGTTACGCGGCTCGTGGTGGGATGTTCCGGGGACACCAGCCATTTGGCCAGCGCTAGGCGGTTGGCCGGCTGGCCTTCCGGCAGCGGCGGCAGGCTCTTCGGGACGGCGGCGGTCACCACGTCGCCACGCGCGCGAAAATCACCGCGCATCAGGATTTGCGTTTTGCGCGGCGACGGCAATTCTTCCATAACCATCGTCGAATCAATTCGCAAATTCAGCGCATCGCTTTCCGCGCGCAAACGCGCCGGTTCCTTCTGGAGCGCGATCAGTTCCGCCGTGTAATTGTCGCGGTAGAATTGTTTCAATTCGTTTTTCTGTGCATCGCTGCGCTTGTCGGCGGGCGTGTTCAGAACCGTCAGCACGGGACCGCTGGCGATAAAATCAACTTCCAGTGGGTCGAGCACGCGGTTGTAAACCCGCAGGTCATCAATCACGCCGTTGAAACCCAGATCACTCCGCCGCTGGCCGATGTGGAGCGAAAGCGGCGTCCGGATCGTCGCCGAAAGCGCATCCTTCTCGACATCCACCGCGCGCAGTTTTGCGTTCACGTAAATTTTTAAACCCGCCGCCTTGCTCGAGCCGTCGTAGGTCACGAGCACATGCTGCCAGGTGTTCGTGGGGATGGTTTCCTTGGTGCTGACCTTGAGCGCGTTCTCCGGCCATTTATTGATGAGGTGCACCGCAATCTTGCCATCGAAGGCGAGCAGGTCGAAACCGCGATAGGCATTGGTGGAACTGCCGTCCTCCATTTTGGAAATGACCGTGCCGCCCTTGTCCGCCACCTTGATCCAGGCGCTGATCGCAAACACATTGGTGCGCTCGAAATCTCCGACATTACCCAAATCCACGTGACCGCCTCTACCGTCGAGTTGCAATCCTTTGCCGGATTTGCCCTCCGCCCACACCGGAGCGGGCGCACCTTGAAAAGTTCCCGCGCCCAATTTGCCCGCCGTGTCCGTCGTCGTGCCTTCAAACTCAAAGCGCGCCAACAGGCCTTCGCCCGCCGTGGATTGCGACACTTTGCTCAACGCGTCCACTTCCCATTTGGCCTGCGCGGCAGGCAACGCGGCTTCCAAATCCTTGATGCGCTTCTCGCTCTCCGGGATTTTCCGTGCATACTCGTCCTGCTTCGCCTTTTCTTCGGGCGTGGGAAATTTGATGTAGGGCACCGCATTGTCCGCGCGGCTGGGCATCCCGACTTCATTCACGTTGTTGAAGAAAGCGTAGAACTGGTAAAATTCCTTTTGCGTGAAGGGATCGTATTTGTGGTCGTGACATTCCGCGCAACCAAAGGTAGTGCCCAGCCAGACGGTGGCCGTGGTGGTGACGCGGTCGATGATGTATTTCGTAAAATATTCGTCTGGATCGGCCCCACCCTCGTCAGTCACCATGTTGTTCCGGTTGAAACCGCTCGCAATTCTCTGGGCCAGTGTGGTGTTGGGCAGCAAATCACCAGCGAGCTGCTCGACCGTGAACTGGTCAAACGGCTTGTTGTCGTTGAACGCCTGGATGACCCATTCGCGCCAGCGCCACATGCTGCGATGCGTGTCGGCATGGTAACCGTGCGTGTCGGCATACCGCGCGAGGTCGAGCCATTGCTGCGCCATGCGCTCGCCGAATTGCGGCGCGGCCAGCAAACGATCAACGAGCTTCTCATACGCGTTGCTGGAAGTGTCGGCCACGAACGCGTCCACCTCGGCGAGAGTGGGCGGCAGCCCCGTCAGGTCCAGCGTGAGCCGACGAATCAGGGTGACCCGATCCGCTTCAGCGGAGGGCTTGAGACCGGCTTTTTCTAGGCGCGCCAAAATGAAGATGTCGATTTCATTGCGCGCCCATTTTTTGTCTTTGACGACAGGCACTGGCGGGCGTTCCGGTTTCACGTAGGCCCAGTGCCCCGACCACTTCGCGCCCTGGTCGATCCAGCGGCGCAGCAAATCAATCTGCGCCTTGGAAAGATGCTTGCCCGTTTCGAGCGGCGGCATGATGTCGTCCGGGTTTTTGGTTGCAACCCGCTTGAAAACATCGCTCCTGGCCGCCTTGCCTGGCGCGATGGCGAAACCGCCACCGGCCAGCTTCTTGAGCGCCTCCTCCTTCACGTCCAGCCGCAGGCCAGCCTTGCGCTTGTTCTGGTCGGGGCCGTGGCAGGCGTAGCAATTCTCGGAAAAGATCGGCCGGATGTCGCGGTTGTAATCGATGGCCCCGGCAGGCACCGCACCGAGGACTTCGCAAACCAATGGAGCCAGCAACCAGCCGACCATCATCCACCACGCTGGCTGGATTCGCCAGCGACGAGACTTCGCATCAATATTCAACTTCATGGCAAGGGCGGAAAATAACGCCGGAGATTGCCGATGGCAATTCCCTAAAGCGTCCAAGCTGGACGAGTGGAGCGGGCCGAAAATTCAGCTTCGCCCAAAAAAACGGACACTCCCGATCTCAGCGCAGCAAGGCACGGCAGGGCGCGCCGTCGCAGCCGCGAATTTTGAGCGGCAGGCAGACGAGGTCGTATTTGCCCGGTTTCACCTTGGAAAGATTGAGGCCCTCGATGATCCAGACTTCCGCGCCGAGCAGGATTTGGTGCGTCTCGACGCCATCGCGCCGGAATCCGCCAACGGACAGATAATCCACGCCGACGGTTTGAATGCCGCAATCGACCAGGTGCTGCGCCGCCTCCTTCGAGATGAAAACAAAATCCTCGTCAAAGGCGTCGGTCTTCCACGAACGCGCCGAGTTGCGAGTCTTGAACAGGATGCGCTCGCCGCGCTTGATTTTGTGCGGGCGCAATTCCTTCGGTGTGATGCAAACTTTGTCTTTGATTTCAATCACGCGGGCGCGGCCGATCACGGCGTCGAACGGCACTTCGTCCACGCCTTTGCCATCGCGGATGAAATGATTCTGGCCGTCCATGTGCGTGCCGGTATGCGCGCCCATCGCCATGAGCGAGACGTTGCAGACGGCGCCCTTGGCCATCTCCAGCATCTGCGTGATCGCGACGGGCGGGCTGTCGGGCCAGCGCGTCATTCCGCTGTAAATGGGAACGGAAATATCGATCCAGGGTTTGCTCATAATGTTGTTTGGTTTGCGAAACTGTCGGGAAAGTGCGTTCAATCAAACGCGATGACATTTTTGATTCCGGTGTTTTTACCGAGCAGCAGTTCCGCAAAATCGTCCACGCGATGCCGGCTGGTAATCAGCGACGCAAGCGCTTGCGGCCAGCGTTTCTGGAACACGCCCAAGTCACGGATTGCGCCCTCGAACGCCGCGCGGTCGGCGTTCACGGTGCCGACGATGGCCTGGTTTTTCAGCACCACGTTGCGCATAAACGTTCCGCCGTCGATGTCGATCGTCTGGTTCGGCGCAGGAATGCCGGTGAAGACATAAATGCCATTCGTGCCGAGCACATTCAGCACCTCGAACGCGATGCGCGGAATGCCCACGGCCTCATAAACAAGGTCGATGTTGCCGAGGCGTTCGGCCAGTTGCGTAGGCGTGACGGTTTCGGACGAAATGTATTCCACGCCGAAGGATTCGACCAATTCCGATTTGAAATTCGGCTTTTGAGAACGCGAATAGACAACGGTCTTGAAACCGTTAATCGCCAGCGTCATCGCGCCCAAGATTCCCACCGGCCCCGCGCCCAGCACCACGGCGGTGCGGCCTTTGCCGCGTTCCTGATCCAGCGCGGCGGGCGGCGCCCACGGCAACCGCTGTTGCACCTGCCAGACTTGCGCCAGCCCTTTTTCGGCGATGGTCAACGGCTCGACCAGCACGGCTACATCGCGCAATTGCGGCGGGACAAGATTGAGATACTGTTCCTCGTCCGCGTAGTATTCCGTCATGAAACCGTGCGTCAGCTTGATACCACGCTCGGTGAAATCGCCCGTGGAACAGAAGTCCTGCAAATCCGCACGGCACGGCGCGCAGTGATCGTGCGGACAGGGTCGCCGCACTGAGGGGACGACCAGATCGCCGAGCTTGAAGCGCGTGACCGCCGAACCAACCTCCACCACCACTCCCAACGATTCGTGGCCGAGCACCAGATAGTCGAAACCGACTGGCGGCGCGCCATAGACGAAGGTGCAAATCTCCCGGTCGGTGCCGCAAATGCCCACTTCCAGCGTCCGGATTTTGACTTCATTCGCCGCCGAGATTTTCGGGGCCGCGTGTTCGAGCAGGCGGACTTCGCGTTTGCCCGGAATCACGCCGACGGCGCGCATCGTGGATGAGTTCATCAAGTTTCGCTCGCGTGCGGCGCTGGCGTCATTGCCTTCAACCGCGCAAAGCGTGCGGCATCATATATCGCACGCGAGGAGTGGAAACAATAAAATGCGGGTGTTCGTGACCTTGGTGGAAAGGCTTTGAAGTTGACGTAGCACTCCGCTTGAATAATGTTGCCCACCGTGACCCATGTCGAAAGTCAATGTTCAGCGCCACCAGGTCAGCAACGTCAGGCCGCGATTAGTTCGCTGTTAACGGGACCCGAGCTGATCCTGGCCACAAAACGATTTGCGAAAGATGATTCGCGTCGAAGCTGGTGGTGCATTCTCTCGACCTCGTTTCTGCTGCTGGCCGCGCTGGCAGGGACGCTCTGGAACTTCCATCTGGCCGCCCAACTCGCGTGCAGTCTCTTCGCCGGGTTGCTGATTCTGCGGCTCTTTGTGATCTATCACGATCAACAGCACCACGCGATCCTGCCCCGGTCACGGCTGGCGGAGGGCTTCATGCGGCTCGTTGGCATCCTAGCGCTCAGTCCCAGCAGCGTCTGGCGGAGTTCGCATAATCATCATCACAACCACAACTCCAAGCTCCGGGGATCGCACATCGGCTCGTTCCCCATCATGACAAAA
This sequence comes from Limisphaerales bacterium, assembly GCA_046593035.1. GTDB lineage: Bacteria > Verrucomicrobiota > Verrucomicrobiia > Limisphaerales > JAYTXL01 > JAYTXL01. The sequence goes on from JBKJSC010000265.1 coordinate 31,723, forward strand.
GAGAACTTCATGAAAACGTCGCCGGATAAACGCCGCCTCTACTTGTTCATGCGTCATCCGCTTACGATCCTGTTTGGCTACGTGTTCATGTTCCTTTACGCGATGTGCCTCAATCCATTTCGCAATCATCCACGGAAACACTTCGACTGCTTCATCGCGTTCGCCGTGCATTTCGCGATCAGCGCGGGGCTGCTTTACTCCGGCGGGTGGCCGACGTGGGTGTTGACGCAGGTCATCCCGCACTTCATCGCCTGCGCCATCGGGACGTATTTGTTCTACGCGCAGCATAATTTCCCCGGCGTGTCGTTCACGGACAACGACGGCTGGACCTACGAAAAGGCCGCGTTGGAATCCTCCAGCTTCATGCGTACGGGCCGGATCATGGGTTGGTTCACCGCCAACATCGGCTATCACCACATCCACCATTTGAACTCCCACATTCCGTTCTACCGGCTGCCGGAGGTCATCCGCGAAATACCCGAGTTGCAATCGCCCAAGACCACGTCGCTGCATCCGGCGGAAATCCTCCGCTGCCTGCGGCTGAAAGTCTGGGATGTGGCCGCGCAGCGCATGGTCGGTGTCCGTGGCCTGTAAACAATTTATTCGCCCGTTGCTTCCGGCCCGCCTCGTTCCGCTCCTGATTTTTCGGCGCGCCACTTCCCCGGCTTCCAGCGGTTGTGAACCCAGAACCAGTTCGCCGGATCGCGGCGGATGATGGCCTCAAACGCGCGGTTCACTTCGGCGGCAATTTCCTCCGTCGGCCGCGGCTGGCCATTCACGCGGGTGGGAATTTCATCGCCCAACTCAATCCGCCATCGACCCAGCCCGACGCGGAAACACGCGGCCGTGATAAGTGGACAATCGTAACGCAGCGCGAACACGCCCGGCGCGAGACTTGTCGAACAGTCGCGGCCAAAGAACGGCAACCGCGTGCCCCGATCACCAGCATGCTGGTCAGCGTGCAGGCCGAGGAACATGCCGGGCTGGTGCATCGCGGCCTTGAGGGCGGCGGCGTCCGTGCGACGCTCGAAGTAGAGGCAGCCGGATTTCTCGCGCATCGACTGGAGCACCGTGGTCAGGCCGGGCTGGCGCAAGCCGCGAAACGTGGTGGCTATTTGATAACCGGGCAGGAACAATCCGGTGCGGGCGAGCATCTCGAAATTTCCAAAGTGGCCGACGGCGCCGACCATGCTGGGTGGTAATCCGCCGTCCGCTGCGCGCGGGAGTTTCTCCGCGCCGACCAACTCCAGCACCTCGCGCACGCCGGCGTTGTCCATGCCCGCCGTCTTGACGGCGCAGGCGAATCCTTCGCCGATGCGTCGGAAGTTCTCGCGGGCCAGTGCCGTAACTTCCGCAACCGGCTTTTCTGGAAAACACGCCGCAAGATTTCGCTTCGCCACCCGACGATGCCGGGCATCCACCCAGTAAGCCACAGCGCCCAGCACCCGCCCCAGCCGGGCAACCACGCCGAGCGGCAGTGCCTGGATCGCGCCGATCAGCGCGCGGGCGAGCAGGGAGAGGAGTGCGTCCATTACTTGAGCTGTCCGGAGTTCGTTTTTGATGTTTCGTGAAAGGTGAAGGATTGCTTTTGCGGCGCATTCATCTTCCGCAAGTTTAGGTCGCCGTGGTCGGGAGGAAAGCACCTTTTACATTATGATCGAAAAGTTTCTTGAAGTGGTTCACTCAAAAACTGGATTGAACTTCCCGCCCGTCTCGCCCTAACATGCCGCCATGTTAGCCAAGGTTTGTTCCGCCGCTGTCAATGGCATCGAGGCGTACCCCGTCGAAGTGGAAGTCAACGCCGGCTGGGGCGACACGTTCATCGTCATCGTCGGACTGCCCGACGCGGCGGTGAAGGAATCGCGCGACCGCGTGAGCACGGCGATCACGAACTCCGGATTCAAGTTCCCGATGGGCCGCACCACGATCAACCTCGCGCCCGCCGACGTAAAGAAGGAGGGGCCGAGCTTTGACCTGCCCATTGCCGTGGGCATGCTGGCGGCGAGCGAGCAATTTGTTTCGGATCAATTGGAAAATTTCGTGATGGTCGGCGAACTCGCGCTGACTGGCGGAGTGCGTCCGGTCAAGGGCGTTTTGCCCATCGCCCTGCGCGCGCGGGCGGAGGGCAAGGCCGGCCTGCTCGTGCCCAAGGACAACGCGCCGGAAGCCGCCGTGGTCACGGGCCTGCAAGTCATCCCGATCCAGAACCTGCGCGAAGCCGTCGGTTTTTTGGAAGGCGAGGTGAAAATCGCGCCAACGAAAATCGACATCACGCGAATCTTCGAGCAGCCGTCCGAGGAGGAAGCGGATTTCGCCGAGGTGAAGGGCCAGGAGTCGGTGAAGCGCGCGTTGGAAATCGCCGCTGCGGGTGGTCACAACGTCCTGCTTATCGGCCCGCCCGGCACCGGCAAATCGATGCTCGCGAAACGCCTCGCCACCATCCTGCCGCCGCTCATGCTGGAAGAGGCGCTGGAGACGACGAAGATTCACAGCATCGTCGGCCTGCTCGCGCCGGGACAGGCGCTGGTCACTCGCCGACCGTTCCGCGCGCCGCATCACACGGCGAGCGACGTCGGACTCCTGGGTGGGAGCATCAATCCGACGCCCGGCGAAATCTCTCTCGCGCATCACGGCGTGCTTTTTCTGGACGAATTACCGGAATTCAAACGCAGCGCGCTCGAAACCATGCGCCAACCGCTGGAGGACGGTTACGTCACGATTTCGCGCGCCGCCGGGACGATGACCTTTCCGTCGCAGTTCATGCTCGTGGCCGCGATGAACCCGACTCCAGACGGAAAAATGCCCGGTGAATCCAAGAGTTCACCGCGCGAGATTCAGAATTATTTAGGCCGCATTTCCGGGCCGCTGCTCGACCGTATTGATCTGCACGTCGAAGTGCCGGCGGTGAAGTTTCGCGAAATGTCCGGCGACAAAACCGGCGAAACCTCGGCGCAAATTCGTGAACGCGTCATCGCGGCACGGCAACGTCAGCAAGCCCGTTTCCAAGACAAACCCAAAATCACTTGCAATGCGCGGATGGGCAGCCGGGAACTGAAGAGCTATTGCGAACTGGACGAGGCCACCAAGGATTTGCTGAAGTGCGCGATGACCGACTTGAATTTCAGCGCCCGCGCTTATGACCGGATTTTGAAAGTGGCGCGCACCATCGCCGATCTCGCCGGCGCGGACCACATCGGCTCCGACCACATCTCCGAGGCGATTCAATACCGCTCGTTGGACCGGCAGATTTGGACATGAAGCGCCGTAGTTCCTGACCGCTTGACTTGAGCGCAACCCATGGCCAATGCTCGCCGCATGAAATCCTTTCTCCCAGTTGCCCGCTCAGCGGCACAATGCCTCTGGTGGCGTTCGCTTGGCCTCGCTTTGATTTGCTTTCTGACGTTCAACGGTGTCGCCGCCGACAAACCTGCCGCGACCAAGTCCCCGCTCAAGGCGCTGTTTCTCACTGGCGGCGGCTATCACGATTATCAGAAGCTGGCCCCCCATTTGACCACCAACCTCAGCGCGCTGGCGAACGTCAGTTTTGATGTGAGGTTCGACATGGACGTGCTCAAGGAGGAACACTTCGCCGACAAATATGACGTGCTCGTCTATGACCTGTGCTTCGACGAAGCCGACGGCGCGTTGCTCGATAACGCCGTCAAAGCCACCCGCGCCGGCAAACCGACCGTAATGATCCATTGCGCGGTCCATGCCTTTCGCCGCACCGACCGCGTGAAGGAATGGGAGAACTGCTGCGGTATGAGATCCAAGGTGCATGACCCGTTCCAGCCGTTCGGGACGGAAAAGCTGGAGCCGGCCCATCCCGTGACGAAAGCCTGGCCTGCCGATTGGAAGACGCTGGGCGACGAGTTGTATCAAACCATCGAGTTTCTGCCTGGTTCGCAATCGTTGTTGAAAGTGAAAAGCCCCAAGGACGGGCGGGAGCACATTGTTTGCTGGACCAGCAACTACGGGAAGGGCCGTGTTTTCGCCACCACGCTCGGCCACGACATGACCACCGCCAAGGACGCCGATTACTTGCAGTTGCTGGCCAACGGACTCCTGTGGGCGTGCGACAAGCTGGATGCCAACGGTAAACCCAAGCCCGGTTTCGCCGCCACGGGGTCCAAAACGCTCAAGCGATAGGGCCGCCCGGCCGGGCCGCCCCCGGCCTGTATGCGTGTTTGGCCCGAAAAATTCCCCTTGCAAACCAAAGCACCTGGGTTAGTTTTCGCCCGTTAGGAACAACACAAAACAAAAGGTAACTATGCGCAGAATAATCAAATTATCATTGGGATGCGTGGCCGCCATTGCGATGGTCGGCTATGTCTCCGCCGCCAAAGTTGAAGCGGCCAAGGACAGCACGTTCGAGAAAATCCAAACCACCACCGTCGCGGATCCGAAGATTTCCGAGGGAAATATTTCCCTGGATGTCTCCGGCATGGTCTGAGGTGTCAACTGTGTCAAAAAAGTGCAGTCTGCACTTCTCAAAGTCCCCGGAGTGATCAAAGCCGACGTCTCCATGCCCAACAAGGCGGAAGTCAAATACGACAAAGCCAAAGTGAAGCCGGAGCAATTGCTGGCGGCCGTCAAGGCGGCAGGTCCGTACAGCGCGAAAGTCGTGCCAGCCAAGAAATAGTCTGCGCAGCCTGAAATGTGTTCAGCCGTTCGCCCTCGGGCGGACGGCTGTTTTCTTTTGCGCCAAGCCTGATTGAAGCGAAGGCGTTTTCCTGCGGGTGCAGATTGGCCAGTTCGTCGTCGGAAATATATCGGAGTTATGCCTTCGCCAGCAACTCGCCCACCATCGCCTTTTCTTCCTTCAATTCATTCACCGTCGCGTCGATCTTCGCGCGGCTGAATTCGTTGACCGGCACGCCCTGGACGATTTCCAATTTCTGGCCGTTGCTGCGGACGGGGAAGGAGCAGATCAATCCCTTCTCGATGCCATAGCTGCCGTCGGAGTTCACACACACGCTGTGCCAGTCGCCCGCTTTCGTGGAATTGCAGATGGACGCCACACTGTCCACCACGGCGCTGGCCGCGCTGGCGGCGCTGGATAATTTCCGCGCTTCCAAAATCGCCGCGCCGCGCTTTTGCACCGTGCTGATGAATTCGCCTTTCAACCACGCCTCGTCCTTCACGAGGTCCGTGACGGGCTGGCCGTTGATCTTGGCATTGTAAAAATCCGGATACTGCGTCGCCGAATGATTTCCCCAGATGGCGACGTTGGTGATGGCGGTGATGTCCACTCCGGCTTTCCGCGCGAGTTGGAACTTAGCGCGGTTTTCATCAAGGCGGGTCATGGCAAACCAGCGCTCTGCCGGGATGTCTTTCGCGTTGTTCATGGCGATGAGACAATTCGTATTGCATGGATTGCCGACGACGTGAATGCGCACGTCACTGGCGGCATTGCGTTGGATCGCCTGTCCTTGGCCGACGAAAATCTTGCCGTTGATGCCGAGCAAATCCTTGCGTTCCATCCCCTGTTTGCGCGGTACGCTGCCGACGAGCAACGCCCAGTTCACATCGCGAAACCCTTCATCCAGGCTCGCCGTCGGCACGATGCCTTTGAGCAACGGGAAGGCGCAATCGTCGAGTTCCATCACCACGCCGTTGAGCGCGGGAAGCGCCGGTTCGATTTCCAGCAGGTGCAGGATCACCGGCTGGTTCGGGCCGAACATCGCGCCGGAAGCGATGCGAAAGAGGAGAGAATAACCGATCTGACCGGCCGCGCCGGTGACCGCCACGCGAATAGGAGTGTTGCTCATAAAATAAAAAGTTAAGGCGGGCGCAGTATAGGAGTCCCGTTTTGGCGGAAGCAAGCGGAAGGTTGCGCCCCGAATAAACCCGAACTCCGATGTCGGCAGATTACACACGCCCCGGAGCGGAAAACGGCAAGAGCGTCGGGCGCGCTCCCCCGCCACGAAAGAGTCCGGATAAAGGGTAATGAAAGCTCCGGTTTTTGGTGGACCAAAACCCCTTGCCACCAAACCGCGAATACCGGCATCCTGTTTCGCACTTAACGAAAGAATGCTTATGTCTTCACTCGCTGGAAAATTAGGGATCGTCTTCGGCGTCGCCAACAAACGCTCCATCGCCTGGGCCATCGCGCAGGCGTGGCACAAGGCCGGCGCGCGGCTCGCCTTCACTTACCAGGGCGAACGCCTCAAGGAAAATGTCGAGGAACTCGCCGGCACCTTCGGCCCGGACACGCTGATCCTGCCGTGCGACGTGACGAAGGACGAGGACATCGCCCGCGTGTTCAGCGAGGTCGGCGCGAAGTTCGGCAAGCTCCACCTCCTGCTCCACTCCGTCGCCTATGCGCCGAAGGACGCGCTGGAAGGCGAGTTTGTGAACACCAGTCGCGAGGCCTTTCGCGTGGCGCACGACGTGAGCGCCTATTCACTCGTCGCGCTCGCGCGTGGGGCGGCCCCGCTCATGACCGAAAGCGGCAGCATCGTGGCGATGACGTATTACGGTTCCGAGAAAGTCGTGCCGCACTACAATGTCATGGGTGTGGCCAAGGCCGCGCTCGAAGCCAGCACGCGTTATCTCGCCTACGATCTCGGCCCGAAGAAGATTCGCGTGAACTGCATCAGCGCCGGCCCGGTCAACACGCTCGCCGCCCGCGGCATCGCTGGCTTCACTGACATGCTCAAACACTACGAGGCCCATGCCCCGCTCAAGCGCAACATCCTCCCGGACGAACTCGGTGCCACCGGCACTTTCCTCGCCAGCGACGGTGCCGCCGCCATCACGGGACAAGTGCTCTACGTGGACTGCGGGTATCAGATCATGGGGATGTAAGGGCTGCACTTTTGGTGGGGTGATTTCCTAAGCCTGCGAATTTTAACTAGAATTGCCACTTCGTGACTCCGCGCAAACCCGCCCTTGGCTTCATTTTCGTCACGCTGTTCCTAGACATCCTCGGTATCGGGCTGATCATCCCGATTTTGCCGAAGCTCATCGAGGAACTCTCCGGCGGCAACGTCTCGGCGGCCTCAAGCACGTATGGCTGGCTGGCGGCGTTGTATGCGCTGATGCAATTTTTATGCGCGCCGGTGCTCGGCAGTTTGTCCGACCGTTTTGGGCGACGCCCGGTGATTCTCGGCTCACTGCTCGGTTCCGCGCTGGATTATCTGCTGCTCGCTTTCGCGCCCACGCTGCCGTGGTTTTTTCTGGGCCGCATCATTGCCGGCATCACGGGCGCGAACATCACCGCCGCGAGCGCCTACATCGCGGACATCAGTCCACCGGAAAAACGCGCGGCGAACTTCGGCATCATCGGCGCGGCGTTCGGCCTCGGCTTCATCGCGGGGCCGGCGCTGGGCGGTTTACTCGGCAGTTACGGATTACGCGTCCCGTTCTTCGTCGCCGCCGGTTTGACGGCGGTGAACTGGTGTTATGGATTGTTTGTCCTGCCGGAATCGCTCGCACTGGAGCATCGTCGCGCGTTTAGTTGGGGCCGCGCGAATCCGGTCGGGTCGCTGCTGGCGCTGAAACGTTTTCCCGTCGTGCTCGGGTTGGTGGAAACTTTTTTCCTCACGAACCTCGCGCATCAAGTGCTGCCCAGCACCTGGGTGCTCTACACCGGTTATCGCTATCATTGGACGCCCAAGGAAGTCGGCGCGTCCCTCGCGGTCGTCGGCATCATGGCAGCCATCGTGCAAGGCGGACTGGCGCGAAAAATCATTCCCAAACTCGGCGAGCGCCGGTCGATCATCCTGGGGCTGATCAACGGCACCATTTTCATGACGGCCTACGGTCTGGCGACGCAGGGTTGGATGATCTATGCCCTGCTCGTCGTGGGGTCGTTTGGTTCCATCGCTGCGCCGGCGATCCAGGGATTGATCTCGCGCGGCGTGCCGCCGAACGAACAGGGCGCGGTGCAAGGCTCGCTGTCCAGCCTCGCGAGCGTCGCGGGATTCATCGGGCCGCTCGTGTTCACGGGGTTGTTCAGTTTCTTCATCAGCCCGCGCGCGCCGGTGCAGGTGCCGGGCATCGCATTCTTTTCCGGTGCTGCGCTGATCGTGCTGGCGTTGCTGCTCGCCCTGCGATCGTTCAAGAAGAACCACCAGCACTACGAAGCTGCCCCCGCGACGTCCGCTTGAAAATGAACGAACTCATCCGTTGCCCCTGGCCGAAGACGGAAATCGACATTGAGTATCACGAGGCGAGTTGTTTTCGCCACGGAGAATTGTTGTAGCCGCAACCTTCAGGTTGTGAACCGGGATTTATCGTAAACCGAGCCTTGAGGTTGCGATTTCACGTTGCGCTGGCGCAGACTGAAGCCTGCGGCTACAGTACCGGGATGGCCGAGCAAACCGTCCAGATCAAGAGCAGCCTCGCCGCCGTGCAAGATCACGCGCGGCAGTTCTCCGATTTTACCTTCGTCTATCCCGTCATCTCGCGGCGTTCGCGCGGGCTGTCCATCGGCATCAATCTGAATCCCGACAAAGTCTGCAACTTTGACTGCATCTATTGCGAGGTGGACCGAAAAATTCCCGGCAAAGTGTCGAAGGTGGACTTGAACCAGATGCGCGACGAGCTGGCGGCGATGATTCACTTTGCGCGCGACGGCGGACTGGCCAAGGAACCGAAGTTCAACGAACTGCCGCCGTTCCTCACGCGCACCATCAAGGACATTGCGTTCAGCGGTGACGGCGAGCCGACGATGATTGCCAATTTCACCGAGTGTGTGCAGGCCGTAGCCGCCGTGAAGCGGGCCGAGGGTTTGGACAAGACGAAGATCGTCCTCATTACTGACGCTGCGGGGTTGGACAAGGCAGACGTGAAGCGCGGCTTGGAAATCATGGACGCCAACAACGGCGAAGTCTGGGGCAAGCTCGACGCGGGTACGGAAGGATATTTTCATCTCGTCAACCGCACGACGATTCGCTTCGACCGCATCTTGCACAATCTGCTGGCTACAGCGCGCACGCGGCCCATTGTGATTCAAAGTCTGTTCCTCAAAGTCCACGGTGAAGCGATGCCGTCGGTGGAATTGAGCGCGTACTGCGATCGGCTCAATGAAATCGTCCACGGCGGCGGGAAGATCAAAGAGGTTCACGCCTACACCATCGCACGCCCGACCCCGGAAGTGTTTGCGATGAAATTGAGCGCGGAAGAATTGAACACCCTCGCCGAAACCGTGCGCCAAAAGACTGGATTGCCGGTGCTGACGTTTGACTAATTGACAATGAAGCGAGCGCGTTACTTCGGGTTTTATGCTTTGATGTTTCTGCTTTGGCTCGCGTTGTCTGGCTGTGGTGGCGCCTACCAAGAACTTCAATTCACAAGCAAACAACCCAAGCTCGCCGACGTAGCGGGTGTGTATGTGCCCGACGCAAACACACTCAAATTCATGGCACGCGAGGGAGGATATTCGATTTCCAAGCATGAAATCACCCTGCTAACGAACGGGATAATTTTATTATTTAACATGCCTGATTGGTGGACGAACGGATTCGGAGAATCGAACAAGAAGCTCGAATCCACCAATGGCACTTGGGCGTTGGAAAAATCCAGGAACAATTGGCAACCAGTTTTGAAATTTGGTGATGGTGTCAATATGGGCATCCATTTAGTCGGCCAAAGTCCACCCTACAAACTACACATGTATGTCGGGGATCCCGACAGTGGAGTGTACATGCTCTTTGAGCGTGTCCGTGACGTTTTGCCTGCGGGCAAATGAACTTCGTCACGCAATACGTCTGCTAAATCACGGCCGGGCGGGCGGGACGTTGGTGGCCGGCTCTTGAAAGCGGATGACGGTTTCGCCGGGTTTGGCGTAGCCCAGTTTTTCCCGCGCCAATCGCTCGACAGTTTTCGGATCGTTCCGTAGCGCGTCGTTGGAGGTCTTCAATTGCCGCAACTTTTCCGCCTCTTGCTGGATGGCCTTCTGGATGCGCAGGTCTTCCTTTCGCATCCGCTCGTTTTGTTTGATGAGCGGCAGATACCAGACGGCCACACCGAGGATCACCGCCGCGAGCAGCAGAAAAATGATCGCCTTGGTAAGCTTGTCCCAGATGCCAAGGTCAACGTTCATGGCTGGCAATAAATCAGGCGGTGCCGGAAAACGAAAGCGTAAAAACTCATTTCAACACCCGTTTCCACTCTTTCAATTTGCCCTCCTGGTCGAACGTCAGCCGCAGGAACATGTCGGGAGAGGGAGTTTCGCTGTAGCGCTGCATCAGAAAACCCGGGGAGCCTTGGATGTAGCCGTGGCTCTGACCGCGATACTGCAGCCATTCGTTCACCGTGGTGCCGTCCGTCAATGCGGCCGCTTTGTCCGGCGGGCCGAGTTCCGTCACCGCCTGGTCGAAGGTGAACGTGCCGACGCGCGCCGCCCAGTCCACCTTGGGAGTGGTCGCGCAGCCGGACACGAGACAAGCCAGCAAGACCGGCGCGCTCAAGCGGCGCAACCAGCGGAAGAAAGATTCAGCGAGTTTCATAAGGTTCAAGCTCGGGGATGCGCGGCATCGTAGGCGCGTTTCAAACGTTCCGTGGTGAGATGGGTATAAACTTGCGTCGTGACCAGATGCGCGTGGCCGAGCAACTCCTGCACGCTGCGCAAGTCCGCGCCGGCGTCGAGCAAATGCGTGGCGTAGCTGTGCCGCAGTTTGTGCGGTGTCAAATGCGGGTCGAGTCCGGCGAGGGCGAGGTAGGTTTTCAAACGGCGGGCCAGCATGATGCTGCTCACAGGCGTCCGCTTTTTGGTGTGGGAAAGAAAGACCGGCGAATCCCCTTGCGGTGGCTGTGGCAGCGTGCGCCAATAGTTTTTAATCGCCTGCAACGCGGGTTCGCCGATGGGTGACAGCCGTTCCTTTTTGCCTTTGCCGCGCACGCAAAGCACCCGCTCCGCCCAATCAATGTCTGTGGTTCGCAGGCCACTCAATTCGCTCACGCGCAGGCCGCAGGAATAAATGGTTTCCAGTACCGCCAGGTCGCGGAAGCACAGACTGGCGGACAACGGACGGCCCGGCGCTTTCTTCTCCTTGAGCAATGCCAGCGGCTTCATCGGTGCGTTCAGCAAGTCCACCATTTGTTCGACGGTGAGAAACTTCGGCAGCCGTTTTTGCAGTTTCGGCAGCGCGAGATTTTTGATGGGGGAGGTTTGGAGTTCGCCACGACGGATGAGAAATTTGTAGAAGGATCGCAGCGCGCTGAAGCGCAGTTGAATCGATGCACGACCGCACTCGTGCCGACCGAGGAAGCGCAGGTAAGCGCGGAAATCGTCGCGTTGCAACCTTGACCAGACTGGTGCTTGCTGGCGTTCCGTCTTGTGCCAGCGACAAAACTCCGTCAGCACCTGCCGGTAATTTCGCTGCGTATAAGGTGACGCGCCACGATCGATGGCCAGATGCTGCAGGAAACTTTCCACCGATGAATCGGAGGGTGCGGTTTCAATTGTCAGCGGCTCGGCCATGCGGGCAGCTTACCGCGCAAATGGGAAAAGCCAAGCCGTGAACACGGCTGTCCGCTGTTCGCCACGCAGCTATTTGGCCGCAATCTTGTTGATCGTGTTAAAGACTGTTTGGTTGACCGGGCTGCCGTCGGCGGCCTGGAGATTGAAGCGGATCCGCATTTGCATCACCGGCTGCAACGCGGCGGTTTCGATGAACACCGTGCGTTTGTCCGGCGACACTTTGATTCCCTTGAGGGCGACGTCTTCGCCGCCGAACTTCTGCGTGGCGACCTTGTTCTCACCGATGACTTTGTCCGGCTCAGTCACGGAATACATCTTGGAACCGTAGTCCTGCTTCCACTTGTAATTCCATTGGTCGATGGCCCAGTTTTGATCGTCCGCCGCGGATTTGGAATCCAGCGCGCCGGTGAAGGTGATTTCAATGCCGTTGGATTTCACATGCATTTCCCGTGGCATCACGACGGGCTTGCCGGTGTAGCGAACGCGCTGAAACGTGCCCGTGCGCGCGCCGTTCGATTGCCAGACGCGCAGGCCGGCGAGGTAAAGCTGGCCGTCGCGCGCGTTGAACCGTCCGCGCATGATGCCGGAGTCGAAGTTCAACGGGAACCGCACCGCGCCGCCCTGCACCTGGCCGCCCACGAACTCCATCATCACTTTGAACAACGAGCAACTGCCGTACGACAAATGCAACAGGTCGCCTTGGAACGGCCCCCATTTATCGCTCGTCACCCAGACCTGGCCGCCGCTGGAGTTGTCCACTTGATGCGGCAGCCAGAGGATCGGCTTGTCATAATCCGTCGGGGGCTGTGGCTGGTGCGCAGTAAAAACGTGGCCGTAAAAGCCGCCGGGCTTCATCAGATTCACGCGCGAGCTGGGCACCCAATTGCCTTCGTTGTCCGAGGAGGTGATCTCGTCGTTCGGTCCGATGCCAAGGCCGTTCGGCGCGCGATAGCCGGTAGCGACGACTTCCAGTTTGCCGCCGTCCTTCGAGACGCGCGCGAGCACGCCGTGATGCTGATGCTTGGCACCGCCGAGATTGCCGCCCTTGTTGAAATAGAAATTGCCCTTCGAGTCTGTTTCCAGGCCTAGGCAGAACTCGTGGTAATGCGACGAGATGGCCACGTCGTTGTTGAAGTTTTCGTAGAAGTCCGTCTCGCCGTCACCGTTCAAGTCGTGCAGGCGTGTGATTTGATCGCGGCCCAGCACATAAACTTTTCCGTCCACAATCTTCAAGCCGAGCGGTTGAAAGAGTCCGGTGGCGAAACGTTTCCATTTCAAGTGTGCGAGCGTGTCGTCAATGCCGCTGACCAACCAGACATCCCCGCTGACCGAGCACAGCGCCGCCTTCGTGGCGTCCTTGAAAAAATCAAATCCGCTGGTGCGAATCCACGAGTTCCACGGATTGTCCTTGCCGTCAGGGATCGTGAGCGTGTCCACGACGTACGGGCCATCGCCCATGCCCAGTGCGCCTTTCGTCTCGATCACCGGATTCCAATTCGCCGCGCCACCTTTGATCAGCTTCTTCAAATCCGGCGGTTCCGCCGGCGGCTTCGGGCCTTGGTGATACGCTTCCAGTTCTGCCGCCGGCCCGCTCCAGACGCCCACGGTGAACGTCGCCGACTTGGCCAGCGGCGTGAGTTTCAACAGGCGACGGCCTTCGGCGGTCGTGATGTGTTCGCTTTTGACTTTGCGCGCGCCTGACTCGGAAAAACTCACGGCGATGGTGCGACCTTCTGGCTTCGCCGCGTCATCGCAAACCAGCAACGTCAACGGCGCGGTGAAATTATCAATTTGGAAAGTACGTGTGAACGTCTTGCTCGCCGCATGAAAGCCCGGCAACTCCAGCACGCTGGTGCCACCGACGGTGTAGGAGAGGACGACTTGTTTGCCGTTCACATAAAGCCCGCGCCAGTGCGCCCAGGCCTTGGGCAGCGGGCCGAAGGAGACAAGTTCGCCGCCATCCTTCACGGGCGGTTTTGGCTCCACGAAGTTTCCGTCTTTGTCCGCCCAGCCCGGCAGTACGGCGGAAGAAAACGTGACGCTCGTGTCTGGCGCGGGTTGCGGCACGCCTTCCAAACCTTCGCGGCCCGTGGGCAATTTCAGGAAGCCGCCCGTCCAGCCGATCGCCATGCGGCAGCGTTCAGTGTCGAAACACATCGTCGCCTCCTGATTGGGGCCGACGCGGATGGAAACTCCCTTGAGCGCGGGGCGCGTGCGGTCGGCGGCCGCGCCGGGAACCTGGAGGCCACTGGAAAGGAACGCGCCTGGATCCATCAAATCCCATTGCGTACTGGTGGGCTTGGACGGTTTGGCCTCTTTCTTGACGGGTTGCTGGGCAGGAAGCGAGGAAGTCTGGACGAGCAAGCTGGCGCTCGCGGCCAAGGAGAGAAGAATGTGGCGCATGGGAATCAGAATATCCGGCAATAATTTTTGCCCGGACTTCATGGCGGTTTTGAAAGCCGAACGCAATGAGAAATTCAATCGCAAGGGAGCGATCTTCAAACCGGGGCGCGAAAAAATCACTCACTTCAGCCGCAGCACTTCCACGAATTTCACCGGCATCATTTTGCCGTTTTGATCCACCCCGGCCGTCAAGCGGCCTGGCCCGGTTTTCAGTGAGACGGAATCAAACTCGCATTCCATCGCGCCCGTTCCTAGTTCTTTGCCTAGTTTCACGCCGTTCAATTCAAAGCCCGCCGTGCTGCCGGCTGGTGTGGCCGCGAAAGTCAGTTTGATGCGGTAGGCGGCGGATTGGGTGATCTGCACTTCCCAAAATCCTTGCGAGTTGGGTGCCCAGCCAGCCTGCGGCCCGCGCCAGTCCTGACGCGTGAGCACGGTGGGATTCTCCTGCGGTGCGCCCAAGTGAATGCGCGATGGCGTTGTGTAATCGCGCGCTCCTGTCACGTCCGTGAACCACGCGTCGTAATCGTGTTTCATTTTCTCAACGATGTCTGGATGTTCGCCCGCCACGTCTTTCATTTCGAGCGGATCGTGCTTCAGGTCGAACAGTTCAAACTTCGGCGGCACAGTCCAGTTTCCTTCCGGCACACCAGCGGGCTGCGCCAGTTTCCAATCCGCCGAGCGCGCGGCGAAGGCACGATACCGCTGCGGCACATCGCCACGATGCCATTGAAAATAAAGCGTGCGCTCAGGCCACTCCACTTTGTCGCCGCGCAGCAACGCCGCGAGGCTCAAGCCGTCGAACTTCACGTTCGCGGGCTTCGGCACGTGGCAGAGTTCGAGCAACGTCGGCGTAAGATCAATGTGCGCCGCCGGCACACGTTCCACGATGCGTCCACCCTTGAGCACCGCCGGCCAGCGGACAAAGAGCGGCACGTGAATACCGCCTTCATACACGCTGCCTTTCAGGTTGCGAAACCCGGCGTTGTAACGCGGCTGCTGCGGGCCGTTGTCGGTGAAGAAGATTACGACCGTATCGCGCGTCAGCTTGAGCTCCTCAAGCCTGGCGAGGAGACGCCCTACGTTGTCGTCGATGTTCTCCTCCATCGCGTAAATTTTCGCGGTCACGTCGGGGTCGAACGCCTTTGGAATCGGATGGCCCGTGGCCGGAAAGTCCGACGCCTTCAAGTTCATCGCCCGATATTTTTCGTACAGCTTCGGTGGTGCTTCCAGCGGCCCGTGCGGCGCATTGAACGGCAGATAGACGAAGAAGTTTTTGGCGCGGTTGTCGCCAATGAATTTCAACGCCGCGTCGGTGATGACGTCGCTCACGTAGCCCCGCGTCTTCACCGGCTGGCCGTTGTGCTGGAGAATCGGATCGAAGTAACTCTCGCCGCCGGGCGGGTCGCTCGGCTGGCCGATGCCGCCGCCCTTGAGCACAAGCGATTCGTGGAAACCGCGATCCTGCGGGCGCATCGGGAAATTGTCGCCGAGATGCCACTTGCCGAAGATGCCGGTGCGATAGCCCGCGCCCGCGAGTATTTGCGCCAGCGTGGTTTCGTCCGGATGCATCAGCGAGCGGCCGATGAAGGTGTCCACCACGCCGGTGCGGTAATTGTAGCGGCCCGTCATCAGGCACGCACGCGTGGGCGAGCAGACCGGCATCACGTAAAAGTTTCGCCATTGCACGCCTTCGCGCGCGAGACGGTCAAGGTTCGGCGTGGAAATCTTCGGGTTGCCGTGGATACCGAGATCGCCATAGCCCTGGTCGTCGGTGAGAATGATGACGACGTTCGGACGTTTGGCGGGCGGAGAAGCAGCAACGGCCATCGAAACGCAACCCAGCAAAGCGAGGCACCAAACTATTCGGCGAGTCATGCCGAAAGACTGCCCGATTTCATCGCTCCGTCAAGCGGCCCGGAGCATTTTTCAAAAATGCCGCGCGAGTTTTTCGGCGACCATCTGGCCGATGCTCAATGATGCCGTCGCGGCGGGCGAAGGGGCGTTGATGACGTTGATGACGCGCGGGCGTTCGTCGATGGCGAAGTCGTCCACCATCGCACCGTCGGGCGACACGGCCTGCGCGCGCACGCCCGCCGGGGCGGGGGTCAAATGCTCGCCGCGAATCTCCGGCACGAGCCGTTGCAGCGCGCGGACAAACGCCGCCTTGCTGCACGAGCGCCACATTTCGGCCAGACCCATGCGCCAATGTTTGAACGCAAGTTTGTGGAAGCCCGCGTAGCCAAGGGTCTCGCCGAGGTCGCGCAGATTGAGGTCGGTTTTGCGGTAGCCTTCGCGGGCGAAGGCGAGGACGGCATTCGGCCCACACTCAACGCCGCCCAGGGCCATGCGGGTGAAATGCACGCCGAGAAAAGGAAACTGCGGATCGGGCACTGGATAAATCAAATTGCGGCACAAAGATTCCGCCTCCGGTTTCAGCTCAAAGTATTCGCCGCGGAAGGGAAGGATTTTCACCGATGGCTTCACGCCGCCCAACGCGGTCACGCGGTCGGAATGCAGCCCGGCGCAATTCACCATAAACCGCGCGCGAAAATCCCCGGCACTGGTTTGCACGATCACTTCGTCGCCGGCTTCGCGCAAGCCGGTTACGCGCGCATTGGTGACGATGCGGTTGCCGCGCTCGGTTACTCGCGCAGCCAGGCGCTCGCAGACCTGCCGGTAATTCACGATGCCCGCTTCGGGGACATGCAGGGCGCGAATGCCCGCGCAGTGTGGCTCCAGTTCCCGCAGCCGGGCGGGGTCGATGACTTCGCACTGCACCCCATTGGCAAGGCCGCGTTCGTGCAATGCCTGCAAGCGGCCCAGTTCGTCTTCTGCCGTGGCCACGATCACCTTGCCGCAAATCTCAAAGGCAATGCCTTCGCGGGCGCAAAATTCCTGCATCGCTTTTTTACCGGCGCGGCAGTTGAGCGCCTTGAGCGAGCCGGGCTTGTAATAAATTCCGGAATGCAGCACGCCTGAATTGTGACCGGTCTGATGTTGGGCGATGGCGGCCTCCTTTTCCAGAATGAGGATCGTGCGGCCAGGATGTTTTTGCGTCAGGTGAAACGCGGTAGCCAGGCCGACGATGCCGCCGCCAATGATCATGATGTCGCTGCTGTTGGTTAATTCACTCATGGTCTTGTTCACCGTAGCAAAACCACCACCAGCGCGGCCAGCGCGCCGATGAGCAACGGCGGGCCGGTGCGCCGGACGATTTGCAGCGGGGTCACATTGACGAGCGTGGCGGTGAAGATCACGACGGCGGCGACGGGTGACATGGTGCGGCCGAAGCTCGCGCCAATCGCGCCCAGCACGCCGAGGTTCACCGCGCCCGGCAAATCCGTCGCGCTGATGGCGGGCAGCACCGCCTTGGAAAACGCCACGCTCGGTCCCATGCCCGAACCGGAGAGAACGCCGAGCATTCCGGGAAACAGTTCGCTCGCGAGTTTGCCGAAGAAGCCGCTGCTCGAAACCAGGCCCACCAGTTTTTGCGTGAGACCTACTTCAGTCATGCCCGCGATGAAACAGGTGGCGGTGATGATGAGCGAGATCACATGGATGTAGCCGTAGCCCATGCCTTCGAAAAATGTCCGCGTCTGCGCGGAGATTTCCTGACGGCAGATCAGCAGCACGATTGCGGTGCAGGCCACCATCGCGTGCGGCACCGGCAGGCCAGGGCCGTACAGGTTCAGCGAGGGGAACGGCGAGAAACCGGGTTGCATCAGAAAAACCAGCGCGACCGGCAGCGGTGGCAACAGCGCCTTGATCCACTGGATCGGTTTGGTTTCGTCAAGTTCAGCAAAGGGATTCGTCTGAACCGCGTCCTTTGGCGCGCGTTTTGAAAACAGCATGAACGCCACCACGGCAACGACGAAACCCGCCAGGAGCGGCAGCAGCATCGCGTCCAGCACCCGGCCCATCGGTGCGTTTGTGGCGGTCTGGAGGGCGACGAGGTCGGCGTCGCCGGGGTTGTAAAGATTTCCACCGGCGGAACAGCCGAGGACGAGCGTGGCCGCCGCGATGATCGGGTGAAAACCCGCCGCGAGCAGGAGTGGCACGAGCACCGGCCCCACAGCCGCCGCTGCCGCCGTCTGGCTGGTGATGGCGATGTTGGTCACGAAACCGACCGCGCAGCCGCCAGGGATGAGCAGCCATTTGACGCGACGCAGTGGCGCGATGAGCAGACGCACCATTTCGCGATCGCAGCCGGTGGCGCGGAGCACGAACGCATATCCCATCGCCGAGCAGATCGGGCCGATGGTGTTCAAGTTGCCCATCTCCGCCCGGAACACGTCGAAGACAATCCACGGCTTAAGGGTGAGCGAACACAACGCCAGCCCGGCGGTGAACAGCACGAGCCGCACGTCCACGCCTTTGACCATGAAATACACGGCGGCAACGATGACCGGAAGCGCGAGGATGGTTTCCATGCTGGGTTTCAACTGCGCGCCGCGCGTCACCGCTCAATCTTCAAAATCCGATGGTTGTAGCTGTCGGTGATGTAGAGTGTCCCATCGCGGTGGATCGTGACGCCGTGCGGCTGGTTGAGTTCGACCTGTTCTGGTGGCCCGCCAATTCCTCCCTCACCTTTTTTCCCCGTGCCGGCCACGAGCACGATCTTTCCTTCGTGCGGAAGAAACTTGCGGATCACATGGTTGTCAGTGTCGGCAATGATGACGTTGCCTTCCCGATCAATGCAGAGATGTTTGGGGCCGCTCAACGTGGCTTGCCGCGCGTCGCCACCGTCGCCAGTCGCGCCCTTTTTTTCGCTGACGTTCACGACGGTGCGAATTTTGCCGCCGACATCCACCACCCGGAGCGCATGGCCGCCGCGTTCGAGGATATAGACATTTCCCTGCGTATCCGCAGCCACGGCGCGCGGATCCACGAGCGGTGCTTCAAAAGCCACCGCGCCATCGGGCGGCACGCCTTTCTGTCCATTGCCGGCCACGGTAGACACGAGGCCCGTCTTCAAATCCACCGCACGGATGCGGCGATTGTCGAGATCGGCGAGAAACAATTGGGTTCCTTGGGGATTCAAGGACGCGCAGTAGATGTTGCCGAACTGCGCGTGCGCGGCCGCGCCACCATCACCACTGAAACCTTTTTGTCCCGTTCCCACGACCGTTGAAATCAGTCCTGTCTTGGTGTCGATTTTGCGGACGCGACTGTTCCAGGTATCGGCCAAATAAACATCACCGTTCGGCGCGATGGCGAGATTGTGCATGCCGTTGAACTGGGCTTGGAGCGCGGGGCCACCATCGCCGGAGAAACCTTTTTCACCCGTGCCGGCGAGCACGGTGAGCAAGCCACTCGAATCTACTTTCAAGACGCGTTCGCCGCCGACCATTTCCACGATGAACAAGTTGCCCGCCCGATCAAAGTCCACGCCGAACGGAGTGTTGAGTTTGCACGCGGTGGCCGGTTGACCACTGACGGCGGTGCCGCCGCCCGCCACGAGAACGACCTTTTCCGTGCGGACGGTTTGAGGCTGTCCCATGGCCGTTAAAACACACAAAGCAACAGCGAATTTGTGTACCAGCAATTTCAAATATTCCACGAATCCGCTAGATTTGGTCTTCATCAATGATGGTGATTTTTTGCCAGATTTTCCGCGAGAGACTGGTGGTGAGGTCCTCAATTTGATCCACCGCGCTTAACACCACCGGATCATCGAACCCTTGCACATAGAGCGCGGCGATCTTGCCAGTCAACGAAAGCATCTCGCTGCAATAATCCAGATAGCGCGTGAGTTCAAAGTCGGTCATCACCCGCTTGGGCGAAGACTTGGTGGAGGGGCCGGTGTTACGGACGCGCTCTGGATCCTTGGTGAGCTGGTGCATGTCGATGATGTGTGCCAGCGCGCGCAACTCGTGGAGCGCCTTGAGTGCACGGTGCCGTTTGATGCGGGACTCAATGGTGAAGAGGAAGAAAATCGCCGCGCCAATCAGCACGATGGCATTGATCCCCGACTCAAAGCCCTGGATAAATTCCACCCAGCTTTGCAGCTTCGCCGAAAGGTGGAGCGGCACAACAGCCGACGCGAGAATGATCAGGAGGAGCGCGACCAACACGACGATGCCGACACGCAGCGCCCACTGCGGCTGGCCAATCCAAGCCGCGCGTCCGACGGCTTGATTGCCGATGAGTTGCAGTTCCGCCGCGACTTTGCTCAATCCGGAACCGGGGAAACGCTCCTCCACGCGGGCGCGCAACTGGTCGATAGTTTCGACGATGGCAACGGGGTTGAGGCTCCGGTACATGCCGATTCAATGCCGTGATTCAGCCGCACCCGCAGTTTGCGCCGCCGACAGATCGCCTTCGCCCAGCTTGCGTTTGAACAATTCCAGCGCGAGCCCGTAGGATTTCAGCGCGAGTTCAGGATCGTAGCGATGGCCCTCGTCGCGCAGAAACGCGTGCTGGCCATTGAACTCGTGCCAGGTGAAATGGCGGTTCGTGTCGGCGAGGGCGTTGTAAATCTTGGCGCGCCCTTCGCGCGGCACATGCGGATCCTGCCGACCCCAGATCATCAGCAGTTCGCCCTGGATTTCATTCACGCGATCCAGCGAATCGTCGTTCGCACCCTTGCCCAGGCCGCGCTTGTGAATGTCCGTCGCGTAAAAACAAACGACCGCGAACACGCCGGGATTCATCGCGGCGCGAAAGGACAAATGTCCGCCGATGCAAATGCCCAGCACGCCCAACTTGCCGGTGCAGTGCGGATGCGTTTTCAAAAATTCCAGGACCGCGCGCGCGTCGGTGTCGTAGCTGGACAGTTCCTTGGTGGTTTTAAGCGCGTTGCCGCGATCCGCGCCCGCCTGGTCGTAGGCGAGCACCGTGCCCGCCGGCTCGAACTCGTGGTAAATCTCCGGCACCGCCACGACGAAACCATGCCCGGCCAGCAACGCGGCGGTGCGGCAGATCGGCCCGGTGACTTGAAAAATCTCCGAGAACATCAAGATGCCCGGATACCGTCCCTCGGCCGCCGGACGGAAGAGATAGGTTCGCATCGGCCCCGTCGGCGTGGCGAGGTCCACAGACTCGTTGTCTTTGATGGTCATAAAAAGAATGGGTCTGGCCGAGAACGCGGTTTCGTTCTTAGTCCAGCGCCGGGAGATTATCCAGCTTAAAGCGGTTTGCCACGCGGGTGAATTCTCTTGAAACCCACCGCGCCGCCCGACAGATTGTTCCGCCAACAGCGCCCCGCATTTTTTTGCGGGCGTGAAATATCCGAAACGAAACACGACTTATGAACATCAAACACTCGATCTGGTTGTCCCTGCTGCTGGCCGGTGCCGCAGTGGAAATGAAAGCGGAAGACACGTTCCTCGACGAGAAGAGCGCCGGGCCGGACTTCGAGGTGCAGGGCGAATACGTCGGCACCATCACCTCGCCCGACGGCGAGAAAAACAAGCTCGCCGCGCAAGTGATCGCGCTGGGTGACGGTAAATTCCGCACCGTGTTTCATGGCGGCGGCCTGCCGGGCGACGGCTGGGATCGCGAAAACAAAATCGAGGCCAACGGCGAAACCGTGGACGGCAAGACCACCTTCACCGGCGAAGACAAAGCCGCCGGCAGCGCGGAAATCTCCGGCGGGCTGTTCACTGGCAAATCCGAGAAATACGGCGTCCTCAAGTTGGAGAAGATCGCGCGCAAAAGTCCGACCGAAGGATTGAAGCCGCCGTCCGGCGCGCTCGTGTTGTTCGACGGCAAGAACGCGGACGCTTGGGAAAACGGCCACATGGATGACCGCAATTTTCTGGCGTCGGGATCCAAGACCAAGCAGAGCTTCCAGAATTACACGCTGCACGCGGAGTTCCTCCTGCCGTTCAAGCCGACGGGCCGAGGCCAGGGCCGGGCCAACAGCGGCGTTTACATGCAGGATCGCTACGAGGTGCAGGTGCTCGATTCCTTTGGTTTGAAAGGGTTGAACAATGAATGCGGCGGCATCTACAGCCAGGTTGCGCCGTCGGTCAACATGTGCTTCCCGCCGTTGCAATGGCAGACGTACGACATCGACTTCCAGGCCGCGCGCTACGATGGCGACGGCAAAAAAACCAAGAATGCCGTCATCACCGTCAAGCACAACGGCGTGCTCATCCACGAGAATCAGGAAATCTCCGGCCCGACCGGCGGCGGCAAAAAGGAAGACCCCACCGGCGGCGCGATCCAACTGCAAGGCCACGGCAACCCGGTGTTCTACCGCAACGTCTGGATTGTGGAGAAGAAGTAAGGGCGGTCTTTTCCAAACAGGGGACGGGTTTTACCACCAAGGCACAAAGACACGAAGCGGGAAGGGTTTCTTTGTGTCTTCGTGTCTTGGTGGTTTCAATTCCCACCCGCCCACTTCGGCGGGTTCTTGAGTTGGAAGAGCATCTCGCCGGCTTTTCGCACCAGCAGCACGCCTTCGTCCTCGCGATTCGCGTAGTCTTCGATGCGAATGCTTTTGGGATCACGGTAGCCGAGGTTGATTTTTCGACAGGTTTCCGGCGAGATGCCGGTGGCGAGGATCACCCGGGCGCGCGGCGTTTCGACGCCGTTCTCATAGGTGCCTAGGCCGTGGACGTGCGCGGAATGGGCGAGCACGCCCCAGGGATAATCTTTGAACTTGTCCCATTGCTTGAGAAAATAATCACGGCAATGGTAGCCGATTTCGTGCAGCGTTTTGCCGTGCGCAACGCAGACCTCGGTGATGTGCGGCGCGTAGATGATGAGTTCGCCGCCATCGGCCAGCACGGGTTCCAATTTGTACATGGCCTTGCCGCCCGTCCACAGCTCGTCATACATCGGCGGACAGCAGGAGAGGATGGTGTGAAACGGTTTCTCTTTGTAAGTGATGTGAACCTGCTTGGACAATTCGCTCGCCGCGTCCCAGGCCGTTTCCGGTGTACCGATGAACAAGCCAGCCAGCGTCTTGTCCGGGCGCACCACCATGCTAAAACAACGCTTGTTCACCTTCACCATCCCCCCGGCGTGATCCACCACCTGGCGGACGGCCGTCCATTTGTTGCCGATGATCATCGGATTGGTGACCACCGCGCCGAGCCAGTGGAAGAAATTCAAAATGTCCGGCCCGCTCACTCCCGGGAAAAGGTATTTGTTGCCGCCGGAGAACCCGACGACCTCATGCGGGAACACCGGGCCAATGATGATGACCTCGTCGTAATTAAACACCATTTTATTGATGTCCACCGGCACGTCCATCGCGAACAAACCACCGGACAGATCGCTGATCTCGTGGGCGGGAATCACGCCGATGCGTTGCAGGGCCGCCGGATTGTCCCAAGCGTGGTTGAAGAATCGCACGCGGCGGTAGGTCGTCACCCGCTCGGCCCCGGAAATCTCCAGGCGTTGGCAGATCGCCGCGTCATTCATCGGCTGGTGCGTGCCGAGCGCGATCAGGACGTCCAGGGATTGGGTGCCGGCGGCGATTCGTTGGTGCAACGTCCGAAACACCAACCCCACCGGTGCGGTCCGGGTGGCGTCGGGCACGATCAGCAGGATCTTTTTGCCCCGGTAACTCTCGACCGGAAAGGCCTGCGCAACCAGCGCCTCCACTTCTGGCAGCGAAATCGTCTGTGCAGCCGGCGACGTCTGCGAAACCAAATCCATGGAATCACTTTGATGCATTGACCGGAAGCATGGTCGCAAACCGGGAAAAACTCAAGGGACTCTCCGAAGCGGGATGCGTTTGACTGAACTGCCGGTGAATGCGCTGAAGTCGAATCGGAAAACGAGAAACCAAGGACCCTTTCGCCGCCGTCACTTTTTCGCGGAACCGGCGGACTCCATTTCCTTGAGCAAGGCCGCCACGGCTTCATGCACGTCCGCGCCGGGAACGCCCTTGAAGCGGATCACACCTTTGGCGTCGAGAACGTGAAAGGTGGGCCAGGCAAGATTGTTCCATTGCGTTGCGATGGGGCCGGAGGTGTTGCCGCCGTCCCACCAATTGCGCCAGGTCATCTGTTCGCGCTTCATCGCTGAACGGGCGCGTTCCTTGGGATCGGTGTTCACGCCAACGAGCGCGAACGGTTTGCCTTCAAATTGTCTCACGAGCGACCGCTCGTGGGGGTAATTAGCCCGGCACGGTCCTCACCAATCGCCCCAGAAGACGATCGCGGTGACTTTGCCGCGATAGTCGCTCAACTTGAGCTTCTGTCCCTCCACATCCTCACCCTCCGTCTCCGGCGCGACTTTGCCGACACTCAGGTAACGCAGGTCATACAATTCCCGCTTCGCCATCTCCACCGGGCTGCGGCGACCGCTTTTGCCGCTGGCGGCCGCGGCGATGAATTTGTCGTAAAACATTTCCGCCTCGGCGCTCATTTTTTCCGGGGCAGTGCTCTTGATTTTCGCAATCAACTCCTTGCCGTTGATTAATTCCAAGGCTTCCCGGTCCACGGCTTCCTTGCTCTGCTGCCATTTGACCCAGAGTTGAAACTGCTGGTTGAGCGTGTGGGCCAGGTGATAAGTCGCTTCGGTTTGCAGTCCGGCGTCGGGATTCTTTTCCGTGATGGCGCGGAGCAATTTTTCCACCGCGACTGTGGGCGGCAAATCCGCCAACGGGCGAAAGATCACCCCAAGCTTCGGACTCTGGGCGTGATCGCGTTGCAACAAGTTCAAAGCTTGTTCCACCAGATCGGAGCCGTCGGAATCATTCGTCACGACCCAGAGCAATGCGTCCGCGCCAGCGGGGTCTTTGGGGTGGCTGCGCGCCATTTCCAGAATACGCCCGGCGTGGGCCTCGAACTTCGCTGAATTCGGCGCGGCCTGTATTTCCTGGAGCAAGGCTTGCAAATTCGCCGCCGACTCCGCCGCACGCGGCGAGGGCGCGAAGGCCAGCAGCGTCAGGAGGAGCAAGAGAGCTAAAGGTTGGTTTGAAAAACGGTGCGGCATAGCGATGCGTAATTACTGGCGGTTCATTCCAACAAAGCAATCATTTCTTCTCAGCCCCTGCTTTCTCCATTTCCTTTAGCAGCGCGTCCACCGCACGATCCATTTCCTCGCCGCGAACGTTCTTGTAGCGGATCACGCCTTTGGCATCGAGGACGTAGATCGTCGGCCAGCCGTGGACATCATACTTGGTCGCGATGGGACCGCCGGTGGTTCCGCCGTCCCAGAAGGAGCGCCAGGTGATGTTCTCACGTTTCAAAGCGGCCTCGACTTTGTCCTTGGGATCGCTGTTGACGCCGAGGAGCGCGAAGGGTTTGTTTTCGAGCCGTTTCACGAGCGACCGCTCGTGAGGGTACATGGCCCGGCACGGGGGTCACCAGTCGCCCCAGAAATCAATCGCCACCACCTTGCCGCGATAATCACTCAACTTGAAAGCCTTTCCCTGGATGTCCACGCCCGCAATGTCCGGTGCCACCTTGCCGATGCCAAAAACGCGGTCTTGCTCCAGTTCCTTTTTGGCGAATTCGCCCATCGTGCCCCGGGAGTATTTGAGGTCGCCGAATTTTTCGATGAGGAGGTTGAGATATTTTTCAGCTTCCACCGGCGCGCTGCTCTTGAGCAATTGCGCCAGGCTCAGGCAGGCCTGGCCCTGCATCTCGCGCTGCGGATTCTTTTCCAAAACTGCCTTGAGCAATCGCTCCGCCGCCGGACCGCGCGAGTAGCCTGCGCGCTGGCAAACGCCCGCCAGTTTGTCGCTGTTGGCATGATCTTTCGCGAGCGTGTCCAGCGCCTTGGCGGCTTCGGGCGATTGATAGCCAAAGGTGGCCACCCAGATGAGCGCGTCCAGCGCCGCCGGGTCTTTGGGGGTTTTCCCGGCGAGTTCCATGAAGCGCCCGGCCAATTTCTCCGGTCGCGGTCGCTGCTCGTCCGTCACCTTTTTTTTCTCCTCGGTCGTCTTGGCTTCGCGCAAGGCTTTGGAATATTCCTGCGACGCGGTGGTGTACTCTTTCACCAGTGCGCGGTATTGATCTGCTGGCGACAGATCGTCCGCTGCCCGAAGCGAAGTGCTCGCGCAGAGCAGGAGCAGCGGCAACGTTCGCGCCGCGAGCCGAAGTGAGGGAAGTGTTTTCATAGTGTTGTAAGTCTGGCGAGGTTTGGCGCAAATCTATTTCTTGGCCGTGCTGCCTGCTTCCGCTTCCTTGAGCAGCGCGTCCACGGAATGATCCATCGTGTCATCGCCGGGCGAACCGACCCATTTGTGGCGGATCACTCCTTTGTGGTCGATCACATAGAGCGTCGGCCACCCACGGGTGTTCCACTTGCTGGCAATCGGTCCGCTGGTGTTGCCGCCGTCCCACCAGGAACGCCAGGTCATGTTTTCCTTTTTTAGAACTTCCTTCAGCTTCTCCTTGGGGTCGCTGTTGACGCCGAGGATCACAAAGGGTTTGCCCGCCAGCCGTTTCACGAGCGACCGCTCGTGGGGATACATCGCCTTGCACGGCCCTCACCAATCGCCCCAGAAGTCGATCAACACCACCTTGCCACGATACTCGCTCAACTTGAACGCCTTTCCCTCCACGTCCTGCCCTTCAATCTCCGGTGCCGGCTTGCCGACACCGAGGGTGCGAATCTCGAACAATGCCGCCTTGGCCTGGTTCACCAACGGACTGGGATTCCCTTGAACGCGGCCAAACTTGTTGATGACTTGCTCGAAATACTCCTCCGCTTGCTTGTCCTTGCCGGGCTGGCCTTGGAGAATTTTCGCCAGGCTGAACGTGGCCTGGCCCTGCACATCCTGATGCGGGTTCTGGGCGATGATGTCTCGCAACTGTTTCTCGGTCTGCGGCGATGGCGAGTAAGCTAGGCTCTGGCAAAGCAGACCCAACTTCTCGCTCTGGAGGTGGTCTTTCATCAGAATGCCCATCGCCTTCTCGACTTCTTCTCCGAGCCGGACGCTGGTAACCAACCAGATGAGGGCGTCGACCGCGGCGGGGTCTTGGGGATTCTTTTGCGCCAGTTCCAGGAAACGTCCGGCGTATTTCTGCGGCTGCGGGTACGTCGCCGCGATTTTTCTGCGCTCCTCATCCGTCTTGACCGTTTGGTACGCTTTGAAAAAATCCTCCTGCGCTTTTTGAAATTCCTGCGTCAACTCCTGATACTGCGCCGACGGCGACAGTGCGGCGACCGGTTTCTCCACTGCGCTGGCAGCGGAGGGGAACGCAAGGACGAGCGAGAGTGAAAGCAGCGCCAGCACGGTGCCGGTGAGGCGCGGGGAAATGGGAGTTCTCATGGGATTTGCCTGCACTGATAGAGCAGCTTTGTTCCAATTGCAAGGAGTGAATTCGCCGTGGCCATCGCTACTTTTACCATTACGGCACGCTTCCAACCGAAGCCGGTTCGGAGGCGCGCGAGTCCGTTGGCCGGGTTCGCCGCAGGCACGCCACGTAAGCGCCATCGACGCCTTCAACGAAGGGGAGCAGCTCGCGTTCATTCTCCAATTGGAAGTCGGCGTGGGCGGCGAGAAATTGTTTCACGGCTTCTCCATTCTCCTCCGGCTCCAGGCTGCAAGTGCTGTAAACGAGCGTGCCACCGGGTTTCAATCGGGGCGCGGCGTGGCGGAGAATTTCCAACTGTTCGGCGCGGAGGCGTTCGATCTCCTCGGGCTGGATGCGCCAGCGCAAATCAATACGGCGACGGATGACGCCCGAGTTGGAGCAGGGCGCGTCCACCAGGATGCGGTCAAAGCGTTTGGCGGGACTCGCGATGAAGGCGTTGGGCGCGACGGAAATTTCCACGCAGGTAACGCCGAGGCGCGCGCAATTTTCATGAATCAAAGCGAGCCGTTCTGGCTGGTTGTCCTGGGCGAATATTTTGCCGCGATTTTGCATCCGCTGCGCGATGAAGGTGGTCTTGCCGCCGGGCGCAGCGCAGAGGTCGAGCACGCTTTCGCCGGGCTGCGGGTTGAGTTCGTGGACGGCGAGCAACGTGCTGGGGTCTTGGATGTAAAACCAACCCGACTTAAAACTCCGCAGACCGGCCAAAGGCGGGTGCGATTCGAGTTGAAACACCAGCCCGTCGCCGGTCCAATCCCAACTGCGCGCGGCGAATTTGACGCCTTCCTTCTGCCATTGCGCGGCGAGCGCGGCGGCATCGGTCTTCAAGGTGTTGAGCCGAGCGAAGGTCGTGGACGGCGTGTTGTTCGCCCCGAGCAACTGCGCGGTTTTCTCCGCGCCCCAGCGGCTGGTCCAGCGCTGGCAAAGCCATTCTGGATGCGAGTAACCGAGGTGCGGCTGCGCAATTTTCAATTGCTGCAAGAGTTCCTCCGTGGGCACGCGTTCGCGGGTGTAACCGCGCAGCACGGCGTTGACGAAGCCGGCCTGCGGGCCGAAGCCGAGCGTTTTGGCCAGCTCGACCGTTTCGTGAACGGCGGCGTGGTTGGGCACGCGGTCGAGCCAGAACATCTGGTACAGGCCGAGCCGCAGCAAAATCTGGAGCGCCGGTTTCTGTTCGCGGCCCTCGGTCTTGCGTGCGATGAGCCAGTCGAGCGTGGTTTGCCAGCGGACGATGCCATAGACCAGTTCCTGGCAAAGCCCGCGATCCACGGGCGAGAGCGGCGTTTGCGCCAGCTCGTTTTCGAGCAGAGTTTCTGTGTAATCCGCGCCCGTCTCGCGTTGCCGCAGGACATTGACCGCAATTTCTCTTGGTTTTTGCTGATGCACTGAGTAATAATGCCCGACGCTCAAGTTTAATCGAGTCATTTAGAGAATCTATGAAAGAAGAGTTCGAGAAGATGGTCGTCGCCGGCAAGATCAACCGCCAGCATGTGGAACCGCTGGTATTGCTCGCCAAGGGCGGGTATTGCACGCACCGTAGCTGGGGCTTTGGAAAGATCACCACGGTGGACACGGTATTTGGCCGGTTCACCATTGATTTCCCCGGCAAAGCAGGCCACTCGATGGATCTAGCCTTCGCGGCGGAATCGCTCAAGCCGATTCCCAGCGACCACGTCCTCGCCCGGAAGTCATCGGACTTGGCCTCGCTCCGGCAAATGGCGGCATTGCACCATCTGGACTTGATCAAGCTCGTTCTGCAAAGTTACGGCGGCCGCGCCACCCCGGATCAAATCCAGCAGACGCTAGTGCCGGATGTGATTGCGGACGATTGGAAGAAATGGTGGGAAGTGGCCAAGCGGGAGTTGAAGAAGGACGGCCATTTCCAGGTGTCGCTCAAGAAAACCGACCCGATCATTTATCAAACGCTGGAAATCTCGTTGCAAGAGCGGTTGCTCGGCGAATTCCGCGCGGCCAAAGGACTGAAGGCGCGGCTCACTGTCGCCAATGAAATTCTCAAGAACATTGCCGACCTGAGCGACAAGCAGGCCGCCGCCACCGAGGCGGTCGCGGCGTTGAACGTGGAAATCGCCACACATCAGCGCACGCAACCGGCGCTGGCGCTGGAGGCGATCTTTGTCCGCAATGACATCCAGGAGGCCGCCGGAATGGCTACGGCGGAGGGCGACATCGCCGCCAGCTCCATCTGGTTGCAAAACCTGAAGCTCGGCCAGTTGGTGGAGCAAATGCCCGCCGCCAAGCACAAGCGCGCCTTGCAATCCTTTCAAGAGGCGAACCCGACGCTGTGGTATGAGGCGTTGCTTACGATTTTGAACACCGTGCCCGCCAAGTTGTGCGGCGAATGCGCCCACTTGCTTATCCATAACGGCAAGCTCACCCAACTCAAGGAAACACTGGCGCGGCTCATCAGCCAGCACCAGGCCAGCAGCGAACTCCTGCTCTGGCTGGCCAAGGAACGCTCCGATTCCTTCGCCGACATCCTCGGGCCGGAAGTGTTCCGCGCCATGCTGACGGCGATGGAACGCGACCAGTTTAACGAGAAGAAATCCAACCGTCTGCGGGATTTGATTCTCGACGACCAAAGCCTGCTGCTCGAATTAATCGGTTCCGCCGACATCGAAGTGATCAAGGATTTGACGCGCGCGCTGCAATTGTCGCCGAGCTTCGACGACATGGACAAGCGTTCGCTGCTGGCACGCATCGTAAAAAGTTTTCCGCTCGTCCAATCGCTCATCACCGGCGAGCAGACCAAACAGGAGGCAATGCTCATCGTTTCCTGGGAAAGCCTGGAACGGCGCAAAAACGAATACGCCGAACTGGTGCAGAAGAAAATTCCGGCCAACTCCAAGGAGATTGCCATCGCCCGCAGCTACGGCGACTTGCGCGAAAACCACGAATACAAGGCCGCCAAGGAAATGCAGAAACTGCTCATGCGCCAGAAGGCGGAACTGGAAACCCAGTTGGGCCGCGCGCGCGGCACTGATTTTGCCAACATCAAAACCGACCTCGTCAGCGTCGGCACCAAAGTTAAAGTCACCGACTTGAACAGTCAGCAGGCCGAAACGTTTGCGGTGCTCGGTGCGTGGGATTCCAATCCCGAATCGGGGATCATCAGCTACCTCAGCCCCGTCGCGCAATCGCTGCTCAACCGCAAGGTCGGCGAGGAAGTGGATTTCGAGCTCGACGCGGTCAAGAAGCGTTACCGCATCGACTCGATTGAGGCCACCAAACCGGGGCAAGGCCAGTGAACAATTCCAACACACATAATCAGCGTATCGCAAAAATGACTTTTGCTTCGGTCTATCCCATGTATCTCGCGAAAGTTGAGAAGAAGGGTAGAACAAAAGTAGAGTTACATCAGGTCATAGAGTGGTTAACTGGCTTCGGTAACAAGAAACTGCAGGAATTAATAAAAGAAAAAGTAACTTTTGAAACATTCTTCAAACATGCGTCGCTCAACCCTAATGCACACCTCATCACAGGCATAATCTGCGGTTACCGAATAGAAGAAATTGAAAACCCATTGACGAAACAAGTGCGGTATCTAGATAAGTTGGTTGATGAATTGGCAAGAGGAAAAGCAATGGAAAAGATTTTAAGGGAGTAAGGAATCGTACACGCCGCCGGAAGCCTCATTTGGCCGTCGCGGCCTTGACCATCTCGGCCACGAAATCGTTCACCTTCCATTCGTTACCGACGAAGACCTGCTGCACCCGGCCCTGCGCATCCACCACGACGGTGCGGAGCTTGTGGTTGAAATTAAACGACGAGCCGGCTTCGCGGAAAAATTCCAGACCGAATTGCTCGGTGATCGCGTCGATCTCAATGAGCGCACCCGTGACGAAATTCCATTTCTCCGGGTCGTATTGATAGCGCCGCGCGTATGCCTTCAACGTCGCGGGTGTGTCATATTCCGGATCAAAGGAGATGGAAAGCAGCCGCCAGTTTTTCGGTCCGTCAGGCCGGGCGCTCAATTGTTTGTAGGCCGCCGCAAAGTTTTCCGTCATGCGCGGACAGAAAGTCGGAAACGGACAGCGCGTAAAAATAAAAGTGAAACCCACCGCCTGACCCTTGAACTCCTGCAGGCTGACGGCCTGCCCCAGTTCGTTGGTGAACGGGTAATTCGGCATCAGGTCGCCCACTTTCAATGGCTCCACTTCGCGGACACGGCGGAAAGTGGTCTGCGGTTTCGCGGCAGCGGGGGCGGCCTTGCCAACCTTGGTCACGCGGTCGATCCAGGCATCGTCTTTCGTCACCAACATGCGGAAAAATATAGAATCGCCCGGTTGCAAGCCCGCCAATTCCTTCGGTTCCTTGACCTCCAGAGGCATGGTCATCGCCTCCATGTAATTTGGAATGGCCTCGTGCTTGACCACCGCCGTCCTGCCATCCGGTAACAATTCTTCCACCACGCCGCGGACGAAGAATGTCTGCAAATTTGTTGCTACTTGGTTCGTGGCGATGGCCGGCACGCGCACGGGCGCGGTCGTCTGCGAATTCTCGCGACAGGAAATAGCCGCACCGGCCAGCAGCAGCGCGGCCACCCAGGGAAATAGTTTTGCACGCAACATAAGAACCGATGCAGTTTCACTGTTTGGACTACGCTTTGGCAAGACTGCACAAACACAAACCGGGACGGCAATTCTTTGACAGCCTGCGGCCAAACCGTATCCTTGCGCCATGCGCGTTGTGAAAGTCCCCCTGGGCGGGCGGAGCTATCGTATCCTCATCGGCGGCGGCTTACTGGCGTGTCTCGGCACCGAGTGCGCGCGGCTGAAACTGGGCTGGCGTTGCGCTGTGATTTCCGACCGCCACGTCGCGCCCCGCTATGGCAAGTCGGTGATGCAATCGCTCCGGGCCGCCGGCTTCGAACCGGTGGCGATCACCGTGCCCGCCGGTGAAACAGCCAAGAGTCTGGCGACGGTTGCGGCGTGCTACGATCAATTGGCCGCGCACCATATGGAACGCCAGTCGTTCATCATCGCGCTGGGCGGCGGCGTGGTGGGCGATCTCGCGGGGTTCGTCGCCGCGACTTATCTGCGCGGCATCCCGTTCGTGCAAGTGCCCACGACCTTGCTGGCTCAGGTGGACAGCTCGGTCGGCGGCAAAGTCGGCGTCAATTTGCGGGCCGGCAAAAACCTCGTCGGCGCATTTTACCAACCACGGCTCGTGCTCTGCGATCTCGACACCTTGGGCACTCTGCCGGTGCGGGAACTGCGCGCCGGACTGGCCGAGGTTATCAAATACGGCATCATTTACGACGTGAAACTTTTTGCGCGTCTCGAACGCGATCTCCCCCGGTTGCTCGCCCGCGAGCCGAAGACCCTCGCCGCCGTCATCGCCCGCTGCTGCGAAATCAAAGCCGAGGTGGTGGGCCAGGACGAAACCGAGGGCGGCCTGCGCGCGATTTTGAATTTCGGCCACACCATCGGCCACGCGATCGAGAATATTTCCGGCTATGGAAAATATCTGCACGGCGAGGCCATTTCCATTGGTCAGGTCGCGGCGGCAAAACTTTCCACGGAGTTGCTGGGCCTGCACGGCGCGGAACTGGAGCGCATCACGAACTTGTTCGCGCAAGCAGGATTGCCCACGCAAATCAAACTCTCCGCCGCGCAACGCAGACGAATTCTCGCCGCGATGAAGCTCGACAAAAAAGTCAGCCACGGCGAAGTCAAATTCGTCCTCGCCGAAAAGATCGGAAAAGTCCGTTGGGGCCAAAGCGTGCCGCCGGCACTCATCGCCCAGGCTCTCCACGCCGAACTTTCGCCTGCAACCAACTGCTCCACGCCAAGGGCATCGATGCCGTGATTTCCTTCCGCACGATACTGGCCGACCTGATCGGGCAGATCGAGGTGAACCGAAATTACCAGAAGTCCGACCTGCTCCAGACCATCCGCATCCTGAAAAATTACGAGTTCCTTCGCGAGCCGCAGTTGGAGTTGTTCAAACCCAAGCGCAGCCGGAAGAAATCAAACTAGGAAACCGAGAACACAGGAAAAGATTCGGCGAGCAGTGTTGAATATCCATCTCTGATTTCCTGACTTCCAATTTCAAAAGGCTGCGGTAGCTTCCGCGCATGGTTCTGGTCATCGACAATTACGATTCGTTCACCTACAACCTCGTCCAGTATCTGGGCGAGCTGGGAGTGGACTTGCAGGTTCACCGCAACGACCAGATATCGCTCGACCAGATTCGCGCCTTGCAGCCCGAACGCATTCTCGTTTCGCCCGGCCCGTGTTCCCCGCGCGAATCGGGCCTTTCCAACGACATCATCCGCGAGTTCGGCAAAACGATTCCACTGTTTGGCGTGTGCCTGGGGCATCAGTGCATCGGGCACACGTTCGGCGCGAAGGTGGTGGTGAACTACCGCATGATGCACGGCAAAACGTCGTTGATTAAGCACAATGGCAAAGACTTGTTCGCTGAAATGCCCAATCCTTTTGCCGCGACGCGCTATCACTCGCTCGTGATCCAGCGCGACACGCTTCCGGACTTCCTCGAAGTCACCGCCGAAACTGACGAGGGCGAAATCATGGGCATCCGGCACAAGGAATATCCGATCCACGGCGTGCAGTTTCATCCGGAAAGCATCCTGACGGAGAGCGGTCGGACGATCATGAAGAATTTTTTGACGCTCAAGTGAGCGACGTTCACGCTTGCGGCCACTTTAGTTTGGTGGACGAGTGGCGGTGGAATTAACCGGGCGGATTTGTAATTGGCTTCCCGCCGCCGACCGGATACAAAAGGGCGAACTTAACTGCCACCTTTATGAGCACACTACTCGGATGCATCCTCGGTTTCATCGCCTGGTTTCTGTTGCGCTACCTTGTCGCCGGACTTTACACGGTGGATCAAAATGAGCGTGCGGTGAAAACCAGTTTCGGCCGCGCCGACCGCATTGAAGCCAAAACCACGCTGGACGATCCCATCGCCGAGCACCTCGAGGGGGAAGAAAGGGATCGGTACGTTTATCCGCAAGTCCGCGTCATTCCGCCGGGCGGGCCGTATTTCAAATGGCCGTGGGAAAAAGTGCACAAGGTTTCCATCGCCACGCAGACGGTCAACATGGCCTTCGATCCGGAGAATCCGAATGTGAACAACAGCGGGACGCTGCTGGAGGCGGTGACGAAGGATCAGTTGAACACCGGTTTGACGGGCCAAATCCGCTACCGGGTTTCCGAGCGCAACCTGTACGCCTACCTGTTCGGCGTCAAACGCCCCATCGTGCATGTCATGGGTTACTTTGTTTCGGTGCTGCGCGAACGCATCGCCAACTTCGAGGCCCCCGCGCCGCGCGGTGCGGCCAATGCCTCCGACATCAACGCCGTCTCCGGCATTTCGATCAACGACCTGCGGAAAAACTTGCGTGACCTCAATGAGCACATGGATGTCGAGTGCCTTTCCTCCGCCGCGCGCTACGGCATGGTGCTCGATGCCTCGCTCATCACCGGCATTGATCCGCCGGCGGAAGTCGAATCCGCGCTGGCAGCCATCAACACCGCGCACAATCAAGTCTCCTCCGACATCAGCCTGGCGCAGGCGGGCGCGGATCAGAAGATCGTCCAATCCAAACGCGCCGTCGAAATTGAAACGCTCAAGGCCCACGCGGAAGTCGAGCCGCTCAACTCGCTGGCCGAGCAACTCACGGCGTTGAAAAAAAGTGGGCCGGAAGCATTGCCCGCCTACTTGCGCAACGTGCGCCTGTCGCTTTACGGCAGCGCCCAACAAATCATTGTGGAGGCAAAATCATGAACTTTTTTATCGCTGCCATCGTCACCTTTTTCGCCTGTCTCATTGGCATGCCGATCCTGCTCGGTTTCGCCCGCGCGTTCGGCGTCTATGCCATCGTCAAGGAACGTCAATGCCGCGTGTATGTCCTGTTCGGCAAGGTGCTCGCCATTCTCGAGGAGCCGGGAATTTATTTCCTCTGGCTCAAGCTCGGCTGGCGCGCGCCGTTTGTGAACTGGATCGGCCAGTGCCACATCCTCGACATGCGGCTTGACCAGGAATATCTCCGCAGCCAGCCGGTCAACTCCGAGGAAGGCGCACCGATGGGCATTGGCATCTGGTATGAGATGTTCATCAGCGACCCGGTCGCCTATCTGTTTAAGAACACCGATCCGCGCGGCTCCATCGGGGCCAACGTCAGCAACGCCACCGTCCGTTGCCTGAGCAATCTGCGGCTGGACAACATGATGGAAAACCGCCACGCCATGAGCAAAACCGTGCGCGAGGAAGTCTCGCTCAAATCGCACGAATGGGGCTACAAGCTCGGCTCGGTGTATATCCGCAAAGTGCATTTCCGCGACGCGGGCATGATCAAGCAGATTGAGGAGAAGGTGGTCAACCGCCTGCGGCAGGTCACCTCGGCGATCAAGCAGGACGGCGCGAACCAGGTCAGCATCATCACCAGCACGGCGGAACGGCAGGCGGCGGTTGAATTCGCGCGGGCGTCTGCCATGCGACCGTTCATCGTCGGCCAGGCCCTGCACAAAATCTCCCACGACCCGGAAGTCGCCCAGGCGTTGTTCGATGTTTTGGAAACCCAGAAGATGATTGATGGCAAAGGCCGCGTCACCTTGGTGCCGGCAAAGAGCGAGTTGCTCACCCAGTTGCTGGCGTCGGGAAGCCGGAAAGAAAAGCCGGTTTGAGTGATCAAAATGAGCGGTTGACACTCCGGACGGTTTTTGATGTTATCACCGTCCCTTTGATGGGAAATTTATGTACGCTGTATTAGAAACTGGTGGTAAACAATATCGGGTCATCGCAGGTGACACGCTGGAAATCGAGCGCCTGGAAGTCGAGGCGGGCCAGCCGTTCACTTTTGACCGCGTCCTACTGGTCAACAACGATGGCCAGCTCAGGATCGGCTCGCCCACCGTGGCGGAAGCCAGTGTGGTGGCGGACGTCGTGAAGCACATTCGCGGCGAGAAAAAGGTCACCTTCAAGATGAAACGCCGCAAAGGCTATCACAAGACCACCGGCCACCGCCAGGAGTTGACGGTCGTCAAGATCACGGAAATCAAAGGATAATTTTATGGCACACAAGAAAGGTCAAGGCAGCATCCGCAACGGGCGCGACAGCGTCAGCAAGCGGCTCGGCGTGAAAGAATTTGGCGGCGAGGTCGTCACGGCTGGCTGCATTCTCATCCGCCAGCGCGGCACCAAGTTCGCGGCCGGCAAGAATGTCGGGGTCGGGCGTGATTGGACCCTGTTCGCCCTCGTGGATGGAAACGTCAAGTTCGACAAGAACAGCTCCCGGGTCAACATCGTTCCCCAGGAAGCAGTTGTTCCCGCGA
>JBKJSC010000007.1:0-36875 GCA_046593035.1 Limisphaerales bacterium
GCAGATTCAGTTTTGCAGGCGCTGGAACGGTTTTGTTGTTATTCATCCCCTGCCGTGTGGCAGGGTTACACAGGACCTTCCAGCATTTTTCTCAACTTCCTGTGGGATGGCTGTGATTTTGTTTCCACTCCTGAACAACTGTTCATCCACTTTCACCTCGGGTGTCCACAGAGTTGAAAGTTCTTTCCCATCCAGGGAAAGGCCGAATGCCAGACTGGTGTTTGCCGCGATTGATTTATACAAGGCATTGCCGCCGTAAATTATAGTAGCGGCAATGATGACGATGATCAAAACGGGCGAAAGTGGAGATTTTGCCACGCTCGGATTGATTCGTGGTGTTTGAATTGGAGTCGTAGGTCCCGCGATAATCTCCTGGCAGGGTTTCCAATCGGTTGAATCGCCCGCTCGCACGAGCGTGTGATCATCCAAGACTCCGGCAAAGCGCAACCGGGCCAACGCATCAAGCGTCAGCGGCCCGATTTCTCTGCCCGATGGATCACGATAATAATAGTTCATACTTGCCAAATTGGTTTTGGAGAATGGTTTTAGTTCTGATCGGCCGTTTTCTAAAGCGTGTGGCCCGCCACGGAGCACTGCGGAGCCTCTGAAACCGCGCGCAAAGTGTACACGCCGCCCAGAGGGCAGAAGGGTTGCGAGCGGATATACAGGCTGGCACCGAAGATGTCACTGTTTCTAGGTACCGCCGTGGCCGGTCGCTTGTTTTCGACGGCCCACTGCTGCACAGCTCCATCTATTTGTTTCAAATTCGCAATGCAACTATTTTTTTTAGCTGAATCCTCCAGTTTCTTGATCTTGGAAAACAGAGAAGTGCTGGAAGCGCCTACAATGCGAGAATTGCCGCTTTTCACTAAATTCCAACCGGCGTCCGTTTTTTCGCCGGTTATTTCCAACGCAAACGTTACACGCTCACCCCGACGCAGATATATGTCATCTAGCATCGTGTCTCTTAAAGCTTCGATTTCCGCTTCACATTTAAGAACGTAGCCTTCAACACCGGATGTTTGAACCTTCTGTCCATCCATTCCTCTAAAGACGAGTTTCATTCCAGTTCTTTCTAGGTCAAACTGCTTACGGAACCGCTGCTCGGCTTCGCCCGCGAGATCATCAAGAGCTTGTTTCGGGACTGACGGCGCTCTCGGTTGTTCTTTGGTGTCTGAATCAATGCTGAGTCTCGAAGTTGCAGAACTTCTGCCCATTGGTTCTGGGGTGGGAGGCCCGGAACGCATTGCAATTAGAACTACAACAATTACGGCAAGCAAAGTTATCACTAAGCCTGTTGAGGATATTTTAACGGCACCTGTAGGATTGACTGCTGCTACAGAAGATATTGACGCATCCGCAACAACTTCACGGCACGATTTCCAATCGGCAGAATCAATGGCGCGCACGGGCGTGTCACCATTCAGCACTCCAGCCAACCGGAACTTGGCTAGCGTAACCAAGTCAAACGGACCGATTTCTCGACCCGTCTTATCTCGATAAAAGTAGTCGGGAGAGTTCATCGGAATATTCCTTTGAAACTGTTTGAGACACTGTCGGTAAATTGACCGCTATAAACGGCCGAAACGATGATTTTTGAAAACCAAACCCCAGCCACGAGAACCAATGGCACCATAAATGTGCTGATCCGTTCGTCGAGTCCAGAAATGCGCGTGAGACCCACAAATATTTGAAGCACCATCACACACATGAAAACCAGGAGCAGCACCAACAAAAACTCCACGTTTCCAAAACCTAGAACCCCTACCAGCAAGAGCACCATCGACCAGACCAGCGACATGGTGCCAGCAATGAAAACGTCACTGCCGATATTGCCTTCACGACGGTTGATCAATCGCACAATCGCTAAAGCACCTGCCCAAGCGGCGTAGCACGCCAGGGTGGTAAAAAGTAGTTTAACGAAGCCTCCAAAATCGTTCGGGCGAATCAACTCAAAATTCTTGGTCATATAAACCAACAGGACAAAGAGAATTGCTGATCCTCCGAGGAATACCGCACCGGCTTCCCCCGCTCGTTTTGCTCCGAGTTGTTGATAAGCCGGCGCCAAACCACCGACCGGGTTCGTCAACAACACCGCCCAAACTGACTTTGCATGCTGTACTGCCTCTGAGACCGCTGCTGCCGCTTCGGACTTTTGAGATGTCGCATTTGATGATGGCTCGGATGCCCCCAAAAGCGACACGCACGCGGCCCAAGGCCCACCACCGCTTTCGGGACGCACCAAGGTATGATCCTTAATCACCCCGGCTGAACGAATCAATTTGAGGCTCTCCAAAGGGACTGGCCCAATTTCCCGGCTCTGTTCGTCCATGTAATAATAATTCATAACAGATAGTTCTCAGGCAACTTCGTTGGGTTACGGATTGGGCGCGGGCGGAGTTGCTGGCGGCGGCGGTGCCGCGCCGCCGTTGCCGCCGAGGCGGCGGGTGTTGAAGTAACCGGCCACAAACAGGTTTTTCTCCGGCGTGATGGTGCGCTTCATGGTGGTTCTCAATACTCCTCGCTCATCTGCTTGTCGCCGTGCTCGGGGTTGGGGATAAGCTTACGGTTCTTGGAGTCCACCACGAAGTCGAGGTATTCGAGCGGAATCTGGCCCAGCAGGTTCGGCACGTTCTCGCCAATGTCCACTACATCGAAGTTGCCGTAGCGGCCCTGCAATTCCAGCCGCACCGGTTCATGAACCGCGCGCTGCTTCGGTCCGTTGGTAGTCTGGGAGAGGACCTCGTCCACTTTTTCGAGTCCGAGTGCCGCAATGACGCTGGGCTTGAGGTAGAGCCGCGTCGCGCCCGTGTCCACGAGTGCCTCGACCTCCACGCTGCGAGGTGTGATGGTGGAGAGTTTGCGATGCTGCGCACCTAGGTCGAAGAGGTTCGTGAGCTTGAGTTTGACAATGACTTTTCCCATGCGTGGAAGATGCGGCGGCTTGGAGAGTGCGTCAAGTGGGTTCATGGATTCGGCGCGGGTGGATTCTCCGGTGGCGGAGTGGTGCCGACTCCTCCGGGATTGCTGCTGCCATCGCTGCGGTCGCCGAGGCGGCGGGTGTTGAAGTAACCGGCCACAAACAAATCTCCCGCTTCGCTGCCGCGAAGTTGCAGGATCAAGTCGTCCATGTCGGCCAGGAGGCCGTCCACAGCGGCGAAGCGCGGGCGCAACTCGGCGGTCCTGGCTTTGCGGCTGGCGCGGGCGGCCACGGGCGCGCCGATCACGGCCTCATAAGCGTCCACGAGAGCATTGAAATCCGTTACCTTGGCGGCGGTGATTCCGTAGGCGGTGCCGGTGGGGGTCGCGCCTTGGGTGGTTGCTTCCAGCGCGGTCTGGAGGGCTTTGGCGCGATTGAGCAGCGCTTGTTCCTGCAAACGCCGCCAGTCGGTGAGCGCGAGGTTCCACGCCTCGGCGTCGGTTTGGTTGCCTTGCGCGAGCAGCAGCAGGCGCAGGGCGCGGGCGAGCGGATGCGCGGCGTCTTCGAGCGCGGTCTCGGCGAGGTTTTGTTGTTGGGTCGCGCCGGTGGTGGGTTGCGATTGAGTGTCGCCGAACGCACCCAGGTCGTTCGCGCCCGTTTCGAACTGATTGTAGAGCGTGGTGAAGACTTGCGGGGGTTGATTGAGCCAGAGGCGTTGGTGTTCCCGCGATTGCAGGTGGGTCTTCACGGCGGAATACATGCGGAGTTTGGCAAGGAATTCGTCAATCATGGTGAATCATGGGTTGAGTTTTGAGGTTGGGGAAGGGTGCGGTAGGACAGGCTTTCAGCTTATCTCCGAAATTTAGCCACGGCTGAAACACGGATTGGGAAAAATGCGTAACTATCTGGAAATGAATCTGATGCCTGACACCGAGATTCCAATGTTTGATCCGAAGGGGCCTCGGATTTATCCGAATCGGCCAATGCTTGATCCGATGGGAACGAGGCTTGATCCTAAGACGGCAAAGTTTAACCCCAAGGGTTCGATGCTTGACCCGAAGAGAGCCAAGTTCAACGTGAAGCCGCCGCAGATTGGCGCGAAGGGAACCGTACTCGTTCCGAATCGTCCGAGGATGGATGTCAAGGAAGTCAGGATGATGACGAAGCGGCCTATGATCAAGCCCGCAGGAAATCAGTTCGCGCCGAAGTGAAGAGGGAGTCGAGGGAACAGTTTCCCCGTGATGAAGGCTGATCCGCCTTTGAAGTTCCTCGCTGTTCCGTTCCTTCCCACCCGTTTTCATCTGCGCAGTTTTTATTTTGCGCAGTTAGTCCAGTCCTCTTGAACTGACGGCACGTTAGAAATCCCGATGGAGAAGTCAAGCCTTTCTGTGAACTCGACTTTGCGGTTTGGATTCGTAATCTCTGCCGCAATGTCCGAAACGACTCCACTGCCGCCCGCGCCGCTCTCCAAGTCGGCCATCTTTGTCCGTCGCCTCACCAGCTCGGTCATTCTGTGGACGGTGGTGATTTCGGCACTGTTTTCCGGGAACAAGTTCATTTCCAATTTCGTGTTCCTCGCCGTGATGATGACCCTAGCGGGCGTCGGTCTGATGGAGTTTTATCACCTTGTCGAAAAACGCGGGCTGGTTTGCTTCAAGCAATGGGGAATCGTCGGCGGACTACTGCTGATGGCGAGTGAGTTTGTTTATCTTGCTGCGGGGCTTGGCGACGTGTCGCGCCCGGCCAAGGCGAATGATTTTGAGAGCAGCTTCCTGATTCTGTTCGTGCTGGGGTTGTGCCTGTGCCAGTTCTTTTCCAAAAGCAACACGGCGGGCATTCTCGCCATTTCCACCACGCTCTTCGGCCTCATGTATGTGCCGTGGCTGCTCGACTTCATCCAGAAGATCAATTTCTTCCCGCGCGTCGAAGGCACGTACTACGTGCTCTACTTCATTCTCGTGACGAAGTTCAGCGACACGGGTGCCTACGTCACCGGCTCGCTCATCGGCAAACACAAGATGATTCCACGTATCAGCCCCGGCAAGACCTGGGAGGGGTTCGTGGGCGCGATTGTCTGGTCCACGGCGGCAAGCGTTATCTACGCGCATCTTTTTCGCGATCACATGCCGGAAATGAATTGGGTGCATGCTACCATCCTGGGTGTGATCCTGAGCATCGCGGCGGTGGTGGGGGATTTGATCGAGTCGCTCTTCAAACGCGAAGCGGGCGTGAAGGATTCAGGAAGTTTTTTCCCCGGCATCGGCGGCATCCTCGACTTGCTCGACAGCCTGCTGTTTAACGCGCCGGTGATGTATCTCTACCTGCGGCACGTCTTAACCCATCCTTGATCAGCCACAGATGGACACAGATGAAACACAGATAAAGACCGGGGATAAGGATTATTCTCTCCGTCCAGTCACTGAACAGCTCATCGGTGCGGCTTACGAAGGTCATAACATCCTTGGCTACGGCTTTCTCGAACGCGTTTATCAAAAGGCGATGCAGGTTGAGCTAGAGTCACGCGGAGTGAAAGTTGAACTCGAACCTAAGATCAAAGTTCAGTTCAAAGGAGTCATCGTCGGCGATTATGCGGCTGACCTACTCGTTGAAGGCAAAATCATCGTCGAGCTGAAAACCGACGTGACCTATCAATCCATCCACGAAGCCCAATTGCTCAACGAGTTGCGCGGGACAGGAATCAAGGTCGGCTACCTCATCAATTTCGGACGCGAGCGAGTCGAATACAAACGAATGGTCTTTTGAATCAAATCTGTGTTTCATCTGTGTTCATCTGTGGCTAAAAAATGAAAAACGTCGTTCTTCTGGGCAGCACCGGCTCCATCGGCACCAGCACCATCAAGGTCGCCGAGGATTTGCCCGATCGCATCCGCCTGCTCGGCCTGGCTGCCGGCAGC
This sequence comes from Limisphaerales bacterium, assembly GCA_046593035.1. Lineage (GTDB taxonomy): Bacteria > Verrucomicrobiota > Verrucomicrobiia > Limisphaerales > JAYTXL01 > JAYTXL01. The sequence continues at coordinate 5,836 of JBKJSC010000007.1, forward strand.
AATGTTGAACTGCTCGCGAAGCAAACCCTCAAGCATCGCCCCGAAGCGATTTCAATTACCGACCCGCAAAAAGCCCGGGAACTCCAGGAGGCGTTCGGAACTTCCACCGAAGTTTTCTTTGGGAACGAAGGCTTGCTGAAACTTGCCACCCTCCCGGCGGCGGACATCGTGCTCATCGCCATCGTCGGCACGGCGGGCCTGCAACCGGCACTGGCCGCCATTCGCGCTGGTAAGGACATCGCCGTCGCCTCCAAGGAAATTCTGGTCATGGCGGGTGAGATCGTGATGAGCGAAGCGCGCAAGCACGGCGTTCGTGTTCTCGCGGTGGACAGCGAACACTCCGCGATTTTTCAATGCCTGGAGGACAAACCGTCGGCTTCCGTTCGCAATCTCTGGCTCACCGCCAGTGGCGGGCCGTTCCGCACCACGCCGAAGGAAGAGTTCGCCGGCATCACCGTCGAGCACGCCCTCAAGCATCCGTCGTGGGTGATGGGCCGCAAGATCACCATCGACTCCGCGACGCTTTTCAACAAAGGACTGGAGATGATCGAAGCGCGCTGGCTGTTCGATATTGAAATGGCGCGGGTGAAGGTCGTCGTGCATCCACAGAGCGTGGTGCATTCGATGGTTGAGTTTGTGGACGGCTCAATGATCGCGCAACTTTCCACGCCCGACATGTGCCTGCCGATCCAATACGCGCTGACCTATCCCGACCGCGTCGGCAGCGAGCGCGTGCAAACCAACTTGGCGAAACTCGGCAGCTTGACGTTTGAAGAGCCGGACACGGAGCGTTTCCCGTCGCTGAACCTCGCGCGCCGGGCCGGGGAGTTGGGCGGAACTTTGCCCGCCGTTTTGAACGCCGCGAATGAAGTTGCGGTCGAAGCCTTCGTGAATCGAAAGATCAATTTCCTGCAAATCACCCAGTTGGTGAGCCGCGTGATGGAGCGACACGAATTGGTTGTGCATCCCACCCTCGATCAAATCCTCGCCGCGGATGCCTGGGCACGGCAGGAAGCCGCGCAATGATTTGGGAAACACTTTCCCAAGTTGCAACCCGGAGGTTCGTTCGCTAGATTCCCGCGATTGCCGATCCGTCGGCTAAAATTGTCATGATGCAATTATTGAATATTTTGTATGTGGTCGCTGCCGTCGTGTTCCTATTCGGCGCGGCCATCTTTGTCCACGAATTCGGCCACTACTGGGTGGCGCGGCGGCGCGGACTCAAGGTGGAAGAATTCGCCATTGGTTTCGGGCCGAAGATTTTTGGGTGGACGAAAGATGGCATTGATTACTCCTGGCGCTGGATTCCGGCAGGAGGCTACGTAAAATTGCCGCAGATGGTGACTTCTGAAGCCTTGGAAGGCAGCGGCACGTCCACCGAAAAAATTCCTCCCGCATCGCCTTGGTCCAGAATTCTCGTCGCCTTCGCCGGCCCACTGATGAATGTCATCTTTGCTTTCGTCATCGCGACGTTCATCTACTTCGTCGGCCTGCCCGTGCTGGTCAATCCGTCCATCATCGGCTATGTCGATCCCAAGTCCGAGGAATACAAACTCGGCATCCGCGAGGGGGATCAAATTGTCGGCTTGAACGGCAAGAAAGTCCGTTCCTGGCAGGACGTGCATCTGGCTACCATCCTTGCGCAGACGAATGTCCTCGCCGTGGAGATTGAACACAAGGGCGAGAAGACGACTTATCAACTCGCCGCCGTCGTGAATGCCAACGTCGGCTGGAAAATGCTCAACCTTGATCCCGCCGATCATCCCGAAGTCATCGAAGTGCAGGACGGTGGTGCCGGCGCGGAAGCGAAGTTGCAGCCGAAAGATGTCGTGGTTTCCTTTGCCGGTGTGCCCATTGCCAACCGGGAACAATTGATCGAATTGATCCGAAAACGTGGTGGAGAAGCCACCGACATCAAGGTCAAGCGCGGTCAGGCCGAGATCACCTTGAACATCAAACCCAAACTGGATCCGAGCACAAAGAAGGGTCGGATCGGAGTCGTGCTGGGCAACAGCTCTAAGGCGATCTATCGGGTCGAGCGGCCCGGCCCCACTCCGTGGGCGCTGATCGGCGATGTGCTCGACCAGATGATGGCCACCTTTGGCGCGCTGGCGCACTCGAAGGAAACGGGCGTTGGTGCCAAGGATTTAAGCGGTCCGGTCGGCATCCTGGCCATGCTAGGTTCCCAGGTGAACACGGACTATCGGCTTGCCTTGAAGTTTCTGGTACTGCTCAACATCAATCTGGCAATTCTTAATCTGCTGCCCATCCCCGTGCTGGATGGCGGTCATATTCTCCTCGCCATCATCGAGAAGATTCGCCGTCGCCCGGTGAACGGGCGCATTCAGGAATACGCCACCACGGCGTTCGCCTTGTTGCTGATTTCATTCATGATTTATGTCACATTTTTCGACATCAAACGCTTTCCGCTCTTCAAATCCATGTTTACCAAAGAGTCTCAAATCGAGTCCGCTGAAAAACCCTTGGCAAATCCGACTCCCGCTCCGGCTAAATAATTTCCATGCAATACTGCGAATCTCCGTTCTTCTTTCATCGCCGGAAATCCCGCGAAGTCATCGTCGGTGATCCTCAAAATGGCGGCGTCATTCTTGGCGGTGATTATCCTGTCGTCATGCAGTCGATGCTCACTTGCGACACGATGGACACCGCCGAGTCCGTGAAGCAAACGCTCGAACTCGTCGCCGTCGGCTGCCAGATCGTCCGCATCACCGCGCCAACCGTGAAGGACGCGGCGAACTTGCAGAACATTGTGGCGGAACTCCGCCAGCGCGGCTGTCGTGTGCCGATTGTCGCCGACATTCATTTCAAGCCCGACGCCGCGATGGAAGCCGCTAGGTGGGTCGAGATGGTGCGCGTCAATCCCGGCAATTACGCCGACTCGAAAAAATTTGCGGTCAAGGAATACACCGATGAGCAATACGCCTCGGAGTTGCGGCGCATCGAAGAAAAATTCACGCCGCTGGTGAAACTCTGCAAGGAGTTGAAGCGAGCGATTCGCATCGGCACCAATCACGGCTCGCTCTCCGACCGCATCATGAACCGTTTCGGAGACACGCCGCTCGGCATGGTCGAGAGCGCGCTGGAATTTGCCCACATCGCGCGGGCGAACGATTTTCACAACTTCAAGTTCTCGATGAAGTCGAGCAATCCGAAGGTGATGATCGAGTGTTACCGCCTGCTCGTCGCCCGACTCAACGACCTCGGCCCGGACTGGAACTATCCGATCCACCTCGGCGTCACCGAAGCCGGCGAGGGCGAGGACGGCCGCATCAAGTCCGCCATCGGCATCGGCTCGCTGCTTTGCGACGGCCTCGGCGACACCATCCGCGTTTCGCTCACGGAAGATTCGCCTAACGAAATCGAAGTGTGCCGCGATTTGCTGGAGCAAATTCCCATTCTCTCGAATTCAGAATTCAGAATTCAGAATTCAGAATTTCCTTTCAACCCGTTTTGCTTCGAACGGCGCGTCACGCCGGAGATTGAATTGAACGGAACCACGAGGTGCGGTGGTGAACAACTCATCCGTGTGGTCGTGACGCAAGCGACGTGGGACAAGGTTGCGCCGAAAACCCGCCCCAAGGACGACGTGAAGCCGGAAGCGGTTTACGAAGACCTGAACATTCTTGAACTTGATCCCACGCAGGAAATCGGCATCGAAAAAATCAACTGCGAAACGCAACTTGTCACCGTGCAAGACGGCGTGACGCTGCCCGCAATCACCGCCTTCCGCCTGCTCGCCGCGAAACTAAAACGGCTCGGACGCAACAACCCGATTCTGCTGAAGGATTGCCTCGTTGGAGTTCAGCCTTCACGCTGTCCGGACAAGCTAAAGCTTGAACTCCAACTTGAACCGAAGATCGCGTTGCTCCGCGCCTCCGTCGTCATCGGCTCGCTCCTGGCCGACGGCATTGGTGATGCGATTCTCGTGCGCGGCGAAGCGGGCGGCGGTCAGTCGCTGCGGCTCGCCTACAACATTCTCCAGGCCGCTGGCTGCCGCTCTTTCAAGACCGATTACGTGGCCTGTCCGAGCTGCGGACGCACGCTGTTCAATCTGCAAACCGTCACCGCGCGCATCAAGGCGCGCACTGAACATCTCAAGGGTGTGAAGATCGCGATCATGGGCTGCATCGTGAACGGCCCCGGCGAAATGGCGGACGCCGATTTTGGCTACGTGGGCGGCGCACCGAACAAGATCAACCTCTACGTCGGCAAGACGCCGATCAAGTTCAACATCCCCGAAGCTGATGCCGTGGAGCGTCTCGTGGATCTCATCAAGGAACACCACAAGTGGGTGGAGCCGGAGCAAAACGTGCCGGTTCTTCATTCGTAGAACGGGCGGGTTCTCATGCAGTGTAAAGTTGGACGCTTCCGCCTTGCGCGTTCCGTGAACGGCAGGGGAATATGAGATACAAACCATGAAAGTTTTGCCATTCCTCGTAATTGTGGCCGTTGGTTTCGTTCTTTGGGCACTCGCACGATTGGTGGTGGCGATTGATGAGGCGCGGTCAGCCAAATTCGGACGGCTTCGCGATTTGCAAGCGGCATCAGCAAAAAAGGAATTGGAATTAGCGGAGCGTGAGCGAGAAATGGAGAAACGCTTTGCACAGAAGGAGGTCGAAGCGAATAGGTCTCAAGCGGAACTTAAACGCACTAGCGTTGCAACGATGGAGCGACTTGCGCGCGACAGGGAAGCAATTCTGGCTCTGGCCAAAGAGAAAGCGGTTGGATTTCCTTGGCTGGCCAAGGCGTACGACAAATACTTTGAACTCGCAGATACAGATACTGCGTTGCACCTCACGCACAAAAAGCACCCGGCGATCAAGGCGGCACAACGAGTGCAAGAGGTAGCCGCTGCCAAGCGGAAAGCTCTAGCCGAAAACCTGGTTCTGAAATTCCAACTCGAGTATTACGAGAGTCTGTTTCCGTGGCTGGCTGATTACAGAGACGCCGAAATTGACGATACGAGCATCAGCCTTTTATCTAGTGAACAGGAACGAAACGAATCCGATGACGGCGAGGAGCGCGACCCCGCTGAATACTGGCTGACCGCTGGTGAATACGAAAATCTTTCGCCAACTGAGAAATTTCAAATGGCGCTTGATCGCTATTGGAAGAGCAAAAAGTCACCGTGGGAAGTTGGACGGTTATACGAGCGCTACGTTGGTTATTGTTTCGAGCAGGAAGGGTTTTTAGTCACTTATCATGGAATCCTTGAAGGTCGTGAGGACATGGGGCGTGATCTTATCTGCAAGCGGCCAGGATTGACCCTGATCGTCCAATGCAAATGTTGGAAGCGTGTGAAGATAATTCATGAAAAGCACGTCAACCAACTCTTTGGCACGACTGCAAAATATCTATTGGAGCTTCAAGAAGCGGGAGGAACTTTGGACTTGTTCAAGGATCACAAGGTTGTTGCCCATTTCGTGACGTCGGCCACGCTCTCAGAGAGAGCAACAAAATTTGCGAAAGCTCTGAAAATGGAAGTTCGTGCCGGACTGCCGTTGGTTCCATTTCCATGCATCAAATGCAATATTGGTCAGGACGGGGAAAAGATTTATCATCTGCCCTTTGACCAGCAGTACGACCGAACAATCATTTCGCCGGAGAGAGGCGAGTTCTATGCGAAGACCATCATCGAGGCGGAGGGTAAAGGCTTCAGGCGCGCTTGGCGCTGGCGAGGGTCAAAACAACAATAGCAGCCGAGTTCGGGACAGGAGTTAAGGAGCGTAGCGAGTCGCAGACCCGCACTTCGTTTCAAATCACCCGCCCTTTCGGAATTTTGCCGAGATGGAACACAAGAAAGCCGTGAAGGAACTGGTCCACCTCCCGGGCTTGGGCCGCAGTGGATTTGAGTTGGGCAATCGCCGGCCAATCATTTTCCAACAGCGAGTGGGTAATTTCCCTGGCACTCGCGGTTAAGCGGCTGCCGGTCAAATCGGGTTTCAAGCCGAGTTCATTGAGGAGTTTGAGTTCAAACGCGAAGATGTTCCGGGGTTGCGGCGGTTGCCGGGTCAGATGGTTCAAGAAGCCACGCATCAAATCAAACACGTACGGCAGCGGTGTTTCGGTTTCTGTGGTTTGCTCGATGAGCGCGGCGCCGTAGGCGGCTTGTTGCAGCCAGCCCATTTCCTTCCGCAAGGCGCTGTGCGTCTCACGCAAACCCACTTCGCGCAGGTTGTGCAATTCGCTGCGCCGACTCCGCGCAAAGCTGATGTCGGCTTCGTAAAACAAATCGAGCTTGCCGCGAAAGGGTGATTTGGGACGCCGCGCGCCTTTGGCTACCGTGGCAAGGCGGCCAAGTTCCGGCGTGAGCCAATGGACAATCAGGCTCGTTTCCGTAAGCGGACGGGTGCGGAGGATGATGCCGGTGGCGCGTTCGTCCATCAGAGTTTTGGCAATTTTGCGGCCGGTGATTTAGACGGCGGCCCGTCCGGCGAAATGGCGCCAAGGCTGATGATATATTTGATGCCTTCGGCCACGGACATGTCGAGCTTGGTGACTTCGTGCTCCGGCACCATCACGAGGAATCCGCTGGTCGGATTCGGAGTGGTGGGCACGAACACACTGGCCAGCTTTCCGAGTGATTCACGGCCTTTTGGGGGGGCTTGTTCGCCCGTGACGAAGCCGATGGCAAACTGCCCGGCGCGCGGAAATTCAATCATCACGACCTGCTTGAACGAAGATTGTTTGCTGGGCGAGAACGCTTCGTTGACCTGCTTGACGGTGCCGTAGATTTTGTTAAGCAGCGGGACACGCAACATCAGGAAGTCCAGCAGCTCGATCATTTTCTTGCCGAAATAGTATCGCGTCAGCCGGCCAACTAGGCTGGTGAACACCACCGCCAACACGAGCGCGATGAGACTCCAATGCCAATACATCGGTCCGGTGCCGTGATCCCGGCGGGTCATTTCCTTGGGGAGGAAGAACAGCAGGGTGTCGGTGAGATCCGAAACGTTACGAAAGAGCCAGACGAGCACGGCTATGGAAACCGCCGCAGGCAGCACCACCGCTAATCCCGTCAGGAAATTTGCGCGCCACGAGGACAGATAACTCTTCGTCATGGTGCCATTCTAGGTTTCCGCCGAGGTTTCCTCAAGGGAAAGCGCCGGGCGAATGGGGCCGGAGCGGCGGTCGCGCGGCGCGCAAGTTGCGCCAGCGGAAATTCAGCCGCCAGTTTTTGCAACAGCCGGTTTTCCTCGCGCTTCATTTTGCGGCGCGCGGCGGGTTGGAGGTCGTCATAACCGCGAAGGTGCAGCAGGCCATGCACGAGGTAGCGGGCCAACTCGGATTGCCACGTTGTGCGAAACTGGGCCGCTTGCGCGACCGCGTCGTCGAGCGAGATGAAGATTTCGCCGTGAAGTTGGAGTTTGGAGCCTGGGGTCTGGGGTCTGAGGAAATCAGAGTGATCGAACGTGATGACGTCGGTGGAGCCGGAGTGCTGGAGAAAGGTTTCATTAAGACAGGCCATTTCCGGGTGGGCGATGAAATGAAAACACAGCTCGAATTCTTCGACCTGAAGGTGCCGCGCCAGCAGGTGACGAATGAGGCGACGGAGCAGGGGAAAGTTGACCGCGCGAGTTCGTTGGCGGTTGCGCAGATGGAGCGTGCCGCTCATGGTGCTTTGCCGCGATGTTCTTCGTAGGCGGCAATGATCCGCCGAACCAGAATGTGCCGGACCACGTCGCGCTTTTGAAATTCCACGAGCGCGATGCCTTCGATGTTTTTCAACGCCCGGTGTGCCTCCAGCAGCCCGGAGTGCTTGTGGCCCGGTAAATCAATTTGCGTCGGATCGCCCGTGATGACCGCCTTGGAGCTATGGCCGAGCCGGGTGAGAAACATGAACATCTGCTCCGTCGTCGAGTTTTGCGCCTCGTCGAGAACGATGAAGGCGTGGTTGAGCGTGCGGCCGCGCATGTAAGCGAGCGGCGCGATTTCAATGGTGCCGCGCTCCATGTGCTTTTGAATCTCCTCAACGGGCAGCATGTCGTGCAACGCGTCGTGCAGCGGGCGTAAATACGGCGCGAGTTTCTCGTACAAATCGCCGGGCAGAAAACCGAGCGATTCGCCGGCCTCGACCGCCGGACGCGTCAGGATGATGCGCGACACCTTGCCTTCGCGCAGCGCCGAGGTGGCCATCGCCATGGCTAGATAAGTTTTGCCCGTGCCGGCGGGGCCGATACCGAAGGTTACGTCATGCTGGCGGATGGCCTCGATGTATTGCCGCTGCCCCACGGTCTTGGGAACGACGCCGGGCTTCTTGATGGAAGTTTGGATGCGCTCAGCGTGCAGTCCTTTCAACGCGGCCACGCCGTCGTGCCGAACCACCTCCAGTGCTTGCGCAAACTCGCGGTTGTGGACGGGTGTTCCCGCCTTGATGGAGCTGTCGAGCAGTTGAAACAATTGCCTGGCGCGTTCCAAGGCTTCATTGGAACCTTCCAGTTTGATCCAGCCTTCGCGCGAGGTCGCCTTGACTTCCAACTGTTCCTCCAGCGCTTTTAAGTTGCGCGGGTCGTGGTTGAACAACTGCTGCGCCTGGCGGGCGTTTTCAAAATGGAGCGTCTCGGAGGGCATGGAAAAATTAGCGGTCAGTAGGCAAAGACTTATTGCACCAGCGCCGCACGGAGTTTGGTAGCCAATTCGGTCAATGCTTCCGGCAAAACGGTGGTGCTGCCAAGCACCGGCATGAAGTTCGTGTCGCCATGCCAGCGCGGGACGACGTGGATGTGCAGATGTTGCTCGATGCCCGCGCCCGCCGCTCGGCCGAAGTTGATGCCGACGTTGAAGCCATCCGGTTTCATCACCTGCGTCAGTGCATTCTGGCAGCGACGGGTGAGCTTCATCAGGTCGGTCATCTCTTCATCCGTCAGCGCATTCAGATCGGGCGTTTCCTTGTAAGGGACGATTAGCAAATGCCCGCCGTTGTAGGGATACGTGTTCAACACGGCGTAACAAGTGCGCTCCCGAACCAAGATGAAATTGGCTACATCGTCGCTGGACTGGGCGATGCGAGTGAACAGGGAACCGTCCGCCGGCGCCGGTTTGGGGCCGAGGATGTAACTGATTCGCCAAGGGGCGTGGAGCGTTTCCATGCGGAAACGCTAGTGGGTTGGCGGGGTAAAGTCAAAAGAGTATCCGGGATGGATGGCGGTGACGAAACACTGCGGAACGGACGGTTATTTTTTCTTTTCTGTCTCCAATGCGGCTTGCACCTGCTTGAATTCCAAGGCGATTTTTTCGAGCCAGCCGGCCAATTCGCTCCGGCTTCCCTCCGCGTCTTGTCGCTCCACGTTCGCGCATAATGCCGCGAGGGCAGGTGCGCCCAGGTTGCTGGCGCTGCCCTTGAGCGTGTGCGCAACGGATTTGAGCGTGGCGATGTCGCCTTGCTCGAAGGCCATTCTCATTTTGCCCAAGCGTTGCGGAGTGTCTTCGAGGAACAGATCAATCAGTTCCGCCATCGGGTCGGGCTGACCCGGCTCGCGCAGTTCGCGCAGACTGTCGAGGACTTTCAAATCCAGCGTGGCACTAACCTGAGCGGCGAGTGGAGGCGTCGGAAGCGTGGGCAGACGAGCGAGGCCGCGTTGCAATGCCGCCGACAGTTCCGCCAGTTGCACCGGCTTAGCCACGTAGTCATCCATGCCGGCGGCAAGGCAGTCCGCGCGGTCGCTCTCCAGCGCGTTGGCCGTCATGGCGATGATGTACGCGGGCGGCTTCGCCGATGGATCCCCGGCGCGCACTCGTTCCCGTTGGCGAAGAACCCGCGACGCCTCGTAACCATCCATCTCTGGCATTTGGCAATCCATGAGCACGATGTCATAAGGGATTTGCGCCAACGCCGCCAACGCTTCCGTGCCGCTGGCCACCGTGTCGGCGCTGAGGCCGAGTTTGCGCAATTGCAACTGCGTCACCTTCTGGTTCACGACGTTGTCCTCGGCGAGCAGGATGCGCACGTTTCTCGGCCTGGACAAGGGGGCAGGGGACGTCGTGTCCGCCGCGACCAACACTCTCGCGATTGGGGCTGCCAGGCAATTCTCGCCGGCGACCACCTTGGACAGACAATCGAACAGGCGCGCTTGTTTCACTGGTTTGAGCAACAAGGCGGCGATGCCGGCGTTCTCCAGGGTGGGCGCGTCGAAACGTTTGCCGTAAGAAGTCAACATCACCAGCTTGGCGGGGGCGATGCAAGGATCGTCCTTGATTGTTTTGGCCAGCATCAGCCCATCCATCTCCGGCATTTGCATATCGAGGATCACCATGTCGTAGGGCGTGCCCGCCTGCGCTTCCTGGCGTAGCAGTTGCAGCGCCGCAGTCCCGCTGGCCACACAACTGCGGTTCATCGCCCACGCTTTGGTTTGGAGTTGCAACACCTGCTGGTTGGTGGCGTTGTCGTCCACGATTAACACTCGCTGGCCAGCCAGAATATTCTTTTCCGGCGCGGCCACGTTCGTTTCGGGCGGTTGTAGCTCCAGCCGGACCGTGAAAGAAAAAGTCGAGCCGCTTCCCAAGCTGCTTTCCACCGTGAGCGATCCTCCCATGAGTTCGACCAATTGCTTGGAGATGGCCAGCCCCAATCCAGTGCCGCCATATTTACGGGTCGTGGAGCCGTCCGCCTGCGTGAACGAATGGAAGATGCGGGATTGCGCCTCCGGGGCGATGCCGATGCCGGTATCCCGGACGGTGAACAACAGGGACAAGTAACGTTCGGTTTCGCTCTCCTTCGCGACCCGAACCACGACTTCGCCGCGCTCGGTAAATTTCACCGCGTTGCCGATCAAGTTGACGAGCACCTGGCGCAAACGGCCCGGATCGCCGCGCAGCCGCGTCGGCACTTCTTCAGGCAGGAAAGCGGCCAATTCCACACCTTTGGCCTGCGCCCGGTGCGCCAGCAGATCGATCGTGCTTTCCACGGCATCGCGCAAGTCGAAGTCGATGATTTCAAAAGTGAGCTTGCCCGCCTCGATTTTGGAAAAATCAAGAATGTCATTGATGATGTGGAGTAACGCATCGGCGCTATCACGAACCGTTTCGGCATAATCCCGCTGCTCGACGGTCAACTCGGTGTCGAGCAACAAGCCGGACATGCCGATGATGCCGTTCATGGGCGTCCGGATTTCATGGCTCACGGTGGCCAGGAATTCGGATTTCAAGCGGACGGATTCCAAAGCCACATCGCGGGCCAGGGCCAGCTCCCGCTCGGCAACTTTGATGGCGGTGATATCCTTGGACACGCCGAACGTGCCGATGATCGCGCCGTCTTTGTTGCGATAGGGCATCTTGGTGGTGAGCACCCACGATTCGTGGCCGTCCCGCCACGATTCCTTCTCAGTGACACCGATGATCGGTCGGCCCGTGGAGATAATCCGCTGCTCATCCTCGAAGGCAGCGCGCGCGTGTTCTTCGCTGAAGAAATCGAAATCATTTTTGCCCACGGCCTGCTCCGGATCCTTCAGGCCAAAGATCTCGGCCAATGCTCGGCTGCATTTGAGGAAGCGGGATTGGCCATCCTTGAAGTAAATGCGGTCGGGAACATTGTCGAGCAGGGCACGAAGGAGATCGCGTTCATAGGCCAGGAGTTCCTCGGTCTTCTTCCGCTCGGTGACATCCCAGAACATGCCCTGAATGCCCATCTCCTTGCCGGTTGCGTCGAACAACGGGGTCTTGACCACCTGCACGTAAATCTTCCCGCGATCGGGAGTCTGGTGCTCCTCTACGGTCTCAAACGATTGCTGGGCATCCATGACCCGCCGGTCGTCGCGACGGTATTTCAAAGCCAGTTCCGAAGGAAAGAAATCGAAGTCGGTCTTCCCCAGGATCTCGGCACGCGGTTTGCCCAACGTGTCGCAAAACCGCTGGTTGACGAATATGAAGCGTTCTTGCAGGTCTTTCCGAAAAATATTTTGCGGCAGGTTTTCCACCAGCGAATGATACAGCAGCTCTGACTCCCGTAACGCCTCTTCCGTGCGTTTTCGCTCGGTGATGTCATGAAACACACTGAGAATGAGCGGCACTTTCCCTTCCAGATCCACGAACGCGTTGGAAAGTTCCACGTCCAAAATCTTTTCCGAGCGCAGCACGAGCCTTTGCTCCAGTCGGCTTTGAATCTGGCGCTCGGCAAATCGCTGCCGGTAGCGCGTGCTCATTGCCTCCAGATCCTCGCTGGGCGAGTAGGCGGAAGTAAACAGATGGCCCACCAGTTCTTCGGATTTCATGCCGATGATCCGGCAAAAGGACGGGTTGACCGCGATAATCAGACCGTCTCGGTCGGTCAACCGCATGCCATCGGAGGAGGTTTCCCAAACGGAGCGAAATTGCATTTCCGAAAAGCGCAGCGTCTCCTCCGTTCGTTTGCGCTCCGTGATGTCTTCCACGGTGCCTTCGTAGTACAGCAATTTTCCGGCGGCATCGCGCACGGCGCGGGAGTTTTCGGAAATCCAGATCACGCTGCCGTTGGTGTGGTAAATCGGAGCCTCAAATCGGGAAATGACGTCGTTCTGCTGCATCAACTTTACGAATTCTTCCCGGGTTTTTGGATCCACGTAAAGCTGCCGGGAGATGTCGCTGACTGAAGCCATTAGTTCTTCCGGCGAAGCGTAACCGTAAATCTTGGCCAGCATCGGATTGGCGGAGATGAATTTGCCCTCCGGTGACGTTTGATAAATTCCCTCCACCACGTTTTCAAAGATGCTGCGATATTTCTGCTCCGTCTGGCGGAGCGCCTCCTCCGCTCGTTGGCGTTCGATGGCGTAGCGCATCACCCGCGCCAGCATCTTCGGATCAACCGTTCCCTTGACCAGATAATCCTGCGCCCCGGCTCGCATGGCCTCCAACGCCAGGGACTCGTCATGCGCCCCGGTCAGCGCCACGATTGGCACCGCCGGTGCGGTCTTGTGAACTTGGGCGATGGTTTCCAAGCCCTCACTGTCCGGTAGGGACAAATCCAGGAGTACGAGGTCAAACCGGGCGGTTGCCAACTGGCGCAAAGCATCGGCCAGACATTCAACATGCGTGAACAGCAACTGTGAACCAAGTGCCGCCGCCACGCTTTCACACAACAATTGGGCCGTGACAAGATTGTCTTCGACCAGCAGAACTTGAATCGGTTTGGTTTCCATGGGCGCAATCGTGCAGGCGGTACTTTGAAACAGCCTAACCAGAAGCAAAGAGGAGTGGCAACCACTTTGCACGCACCGAGGTTGAGGTTGTGCAATTTGTGTTCTCACGCCAAAGAAACGATTGCACCGTCACCGGCAAACGGTCTAAATTATTTGCGAATGATGCAGACTGTTGAACCGTCCGCCCCCGGCGGCGCGGCCAGTCCCGGAGCCGCCACCGAGGCAACTAATTCCCGTGACGCCTATGCCCGCGCGTTCCGCTGGATGTTGCTGGCACGCCTGCTGGATGACAAGCTCGCGAGCCTGTACCGCGGCGGCAAAATCCACGGCGGCGTTTTCCTTGGCCGGGGCCAGGAGGCGTTAAGTGTTTCGGTCGGACAATCGCTGCGTGCTGGCGATATTTTTGCGCCCCTTATCCGCGACGGCGCCGGTCGTCTGGCTTTTGGCGAAACGGTACTGGACGCCGTCCGCACCTGTTTGGGGTCACCGTTGGGGCCGATGCGCGCCCGTGATGGCAACGTCCACCGCGGCCGGCCCAAGGAAGGTTTGCTCGCCATGATCAGCCATCTGGGCGCGATGATTTCCGTGGTGAACGGCATGTTGCTCGCGCGCCGCTTCCGGGGGATTACCCATTGTGTCGGCGCGACCTGCCTCGGCGAAGGTGGCACCTCCACCGGCGCGTTTCATGAAGCACTCAATCAAGCTGCTGTGGAAAAACTGCCACTGGTTCTGGTCGTGGCTAATAATCACTACGCCTATTCCACGCCCAGCAGCCGACAGTTCGCCTGTCGCGCATTGGCGGACAAGGCTGCGGGCTACGGCGTCACCGGCCACACCGTTGACGGCACGGATTTGGCGGCCTGTTTGCAGGTAATGGGAGACGCGATTCAGCAAGCTCGTTCCGGCAAAGGACCGCAACTGGTCGTGGCGCGTTTGCTTCGTCTGTGTGGCCACGGGGAACACGACGACGCCAGTTACATTGACCCCAAGTTGAAGTCGTCTCCGTTCGGCCGCGATTGCCTGAAGGTTGCGGAAGAATTTCTTTTGCAACAGCGCTGGGCGAACCCAAAAACCATCACTGCGTGGCGCGATGATGCGACGGCGCAGATCGAGGAAGCTGTCGCTAAAGTCCAGCGTGAAGCCGGCCCCGATCCCTTCAAGGAAGACTGGTGCGCTCTCTCGGCGAAACATCTGAGCGAGGGGAATGAGTAATTTGAAAACATTCAACATCCAACATTCAACATCCAATGGCTGTTGCTGGAGGAGCATTCGGCGTTGGGCGTCAACTGTTCAACGTTGGAGGCTCTTTCAAAACCCACCAGGCAGCCGAGTCTTCTCCCTCTCCTCCATCGGATGGAGGAGAGGGTCGGGGAGAGGAGGCGCGTTCTCGTTGGAAATTCTCCTCTCCTCAATCCTCTCCCCACTTGTTCCTCGCGGGGAGAGGAAGGAGCCGCACGGGGTTTTGAAAGAGCCTCGTTGAATGTTCATTGTTCCTTTCCGCCTATGAGCATCACCTATCTCGAAGCCATCCGCGAAGCGCAGGCCCGCGCGCTGAGAGAGGATTCGCGCGTGTTCATCTACGGCCAGGACGTCGGCGCTTTCGGCGGCGCTTTCAAGGCGACCAAGAATCTCGCGCAGGAATTTCCTGGACGCGTGATGGACGCTCCGATCAGCGAGGACGCCATGGTCGGCGCGGCCATTGGAGCGGCGATTGAAGGGATGCGCCCGATCATCGAAATGCAATTCGCGGACTTTTCCACGGTTGGCTTCAACCAGATCGTCAATCACGCCGCCACGATGCATTGGCGCACGCAGGTTCCTTGTCCCATCACCATTCGATTGCCTTGCGGCGGCACCTCGGGCAGCGGGCCGTTTCACAGCCAGAGCATGGAGGCAATCTACGCGCATTATCCCGGCCTGATCGTGATGACGCCCGCCACGGTGGAGGACGCGTACAGCATGTTGCTCGAAGCCGTGGCGATTGATGATCCGGTCATTTTTTGCGAACACAAATTTCTTTATTACCATCTCAAGGCGGAGGGACTGCCCACGGAAGCGTTGCCCACCGGCAAGGCGCGCATCGCCCGCCCGGGTCGCGACCTGACCATCGTGGCGTACAGCGCCATGGTGCATGAAGCCCTCGCCGTTGCTGAAGAACTCGCCCTGGAGGGAACGGAAATCGAAGTCGTGGATCTGCGTTCCGTGAAACCATTGGACACCGACACGGTGATGGCGTCCGTCGCGCGTACCGGGCGGCTGTTGTGCGTGGGCGAGGCGTGGCCGTGGGGTGGCGTCACGGCGGAAGTCATCGCTCGAGTGGCCACCGAAGGTTGGGGTTTGCTCGACGCGCCGCCGCAACGGCTCAATGCCAAAGACACGCCCGTGCCGTATCACCCGAATCTGTGGGCCGCGCACCGGCCAACTTCGCGGAGCATTGCCTCGGCAGCGAGAAACCTGTTGCGCCTGTGAAATGAAAACGATTTGAAATTATCCGTATGCCTCAAATTCCCATCATCATGCCGCAACTGGGCGAATCCATCGCCGAGGCGACCGTCACCAATCTGCTTGTCCAGGTCGGCCACCAAGTTAAAGCCGATCAGGACGTGCTGGAAGTGGAGACCAACAAAGCGACGATGAATGTCACGTCTCCGTGTCCGGGGCGCGTCGAGAAGTTGCTCGTGAAATTGAACGAGAGCTATCCGGTCGGTGCGGTGCTTGGCTACCTGGAGGTCAGCGTGGAAGATGTGACTCGCTTGGGCTTGGACACTCCTGCGCCCGCCAAGCTCGCCGACGAAGCGGAATCCGCCGCCGACGCGCCCGAAAAACGCACGGGCAATGGTCAGCGACAAACCGTCGAACCCACGGTGCGCGGCCTGCCGGTTCCGGCGCACGCCGCAGGCGCGAGTTTCATGTCGCCCCGGTTGAAGGCGCGGATCCACGAACTCGGTTTGCACGCCGCGGATTTGGCGGGCATCGCCGGCAGCGGCGCGGCGGGGCGTGTCACCATTGAGGACTTTGAAAAGTTCATCGCCAATTTGGAAAAACACCAGCTTACCCAGGCTTCGAGCATGCGTGTCGCCGTGGCGGATGCGATGCGCCGGAGTTGGACGCGTCCGCTGGCGACGGTGGCGTTACCCGTGTGCGTCGATCCCATGCTGGCGCACCGGAAGGCTTCCAATCCAAAACCTGGCCCCGCGTTGTACGCCTTGCGTGCGCTTGCGCTTGCGCTTGCGGAAAACAGCGCGCCTGCGGGGCGGCTGATCGGCAATAAAATTGTTCACCCACCGGCGATTGATGTCGGTTTCGCGGTGGAGGCCGAAGACGGCGTGCTGGTGCCGGTGCTGCGCGACGCGGACAAACGACCGCTGAAGGAGCAAGTCGTCCGCTACAACGAACTCGTGGAACTGGCCCGCCAGCGGCGTTTGCCGGTGGATGCGACCGGCGGTTCCATCGCCACGGTGACGAACTTCGGCACGTTCGGCCTGACGTGGGCCACGCCGATTCCGTTGCCGGAGCAAACCCTCGTGCTCGGCATGGGTGCGGGCCGGCGCGTGCCGAGTTGGGATGAAAAGAAAGGCCAGTTCGTTCCCATCATGGAGGCAAACCTGACCCTCAGCTTCGATCATCGCGTGCTCGACGGCGGCGCGGCGGGAAGGTTGTTGAGCCGCATTGCTGACTTGCTTGGGCATCCGGAGTTGCTTTGAGCCTGGATTTCGAAATGAGTTACCACGAGAGAACGGAACGAGCGCAAAGACACCACGCTCGCGGCTGTGGTTCAGCTTTTGGTCATTAGGCTCTAACGATATGCGAGTTGCTGCGCTAATTGCTTTGTTCTTCGGTTTCATGCTGCAGTTGATTTTGGATGGCCAGACATTTAGTCATGCCGTCATTGGGATTATTTGTGGCCTCACCGCTGTTATCGGTGGTTTAGCTTCTGCCCGCAGGGATTACGCGGATGAGAGAAGTCGGTGGTTGGGGCGGATAATGGCCGCCCTTGGCTTGGTGCTTGCACTTTGGTGTTTCGTCGAGTTGCCATCGGCCTACCAATTCGAGACCAAATTCAATGAGCGATCCAAGAGAGCACGTGAAAAGAGAGACGCGAAGCCGACACCTAGATTAGCGCCGTAGCCCCAATTTCAACGTAATTATTTTCCCCGCTTCCGTTCCGCTGAATTTTCCGCTTTAATCCGCGCGTGGATTCCACAACCTACGATGCGTTGGTAATTGGCGGCGGCCCCGGCGGCAGCAGCGCGGCTACGTTTCTGGCGCGTGCCGGGAAGCGCGTGCTCGTGCTGGAGAAGGAACATTTCCCGCGTTTCCACATCGGCGAGTCGCTGCTGCCCTACAACCGGCGGTTGTTCGCGGAGATGGGTGTGCTGCCAACGTTGGAGGCGGCGGGCTTTCCCCGAAAATTCGGCGCGCAGTTCCATCTAGGCAACGGCTCCAAGAACACGAAGTTTGTCTTCCGCCTGGGCAAATTCACGCGGGAACCGGAGGCGTTTCAAGTCGAGCGGTCTAAGTTTGATCATCTGCTCCTCAAACACGCCGTGGCATCCGGCGCGGAAGTACGCGAGGGCTGGACGGTGAACCGCTTCACCGCCGAACCGGAAGGCGTAAGCGTCGAGGCGCGCGATCCTGAAGGCGCGCAGCAAACGTTGCGCGCGAAGTTTTTGATCGACGCCAGCGGTCGCGGCAACTTGACGGGCAACCAAGAAGGACTGCGCGTTGTCCATCCGCAGCTCAAAAAGCTCGCAGTGTTCGGTCATTTCAACGGCGTCAAAGTGGACGAAGGCGAGAAGGCCAGCGATACGATCATCGTCCGCCTGGAAAACAAATGGTTTTGGCTCATCCCGCTGTCGCCGGAAAAGGTCAGCGTCGGCTGCGTACTGGATAACGAGGAGTTCGCGCGAGCGAAGGAAAAACCGGAGGAGACATTCAATCGGCTGGTGCAATCGAGCAAGTCCATGCGTGAGCGAATGGAGGGCGCGCAGCTCATCGGCGCGATTCAGACGACGAGTGATTTCTCGTATCGCAATAAACGGTTCGTCGGGCCGCGCCTGTTGCGCGTGGGTGACGCCGCCGGGTTCATGGACCCGATTTTTTCGGCGGGCGTTTACCTCGCCATGTTTTCCGGCAAGCTCGCCGCCGAAGCCGTCGTGGAATCCATCGCTGCCGGTGATGACGGCGCGCAGCGATTCCTTGCGTACGAGCAGCGCGTGCAGGCTTCGATGCAGTTCTACTGGGAGATGGTCGAGAATTATTACACCACGCCTTTCATGGAAGTGTTTCTGGAACCGCGCAACCGCTTTGAACTGGCGGCCGCGGTGAACGCCGTGCTCGCGGGTGAACTTGACGGCGGTTGGCCGATGCGCTGGCGGATGCGACTTTTTTTCTGGATCGTGAAAATGCAAGCCCGCTGGCCACTTGTGCCGAGAATCTCCTTCAACGAGGATCCCCTATGAACACTCACAGAACAAAGAAGCCGGGCTGGAGAAATGCTGCCGCGCGCTTCCTGCCGAGAAAATGCAATGCGCCGTCTTGCTTTGCTTCCTTGTTTCTCGGTTGTTTACTTCTCGCTCTCGGTGGCTGCCGCACCGTGCCATTGCCGCCGGTGAATCTTTCCGAAGCGGGCTGGAAATTGCGCGAAGGCCAGGCGGTCTGGAGGAGTGGAAAACGCGCGTCGGAAATTGCCGGCGAGTTGCAGCTTGCGACTCATCCTGATGGTCGCGTCTGGCTTCAGTTCACAAAATCTCCAATCCCGCTCGTGGTCGCGCAAATCACACCGACCCACTGGCAAATCCAGTTCGTGCCCCAGAACCGGGCGTTCAGCGGCCCGGGCCAGCCGCCCACAAGCCTGGGCTGGCTACAACTTGCGCGCGCCGTCTCCGGCGGAACCCCGACGCCCGCGTGGTCATGGCAAAAGCAGGCAGATGGCTCCTGGCGGTTGGAGAATGCGTCCTCCGGCGAATTAATCGTTGGTTATTTCGCGCCATGAAATTCTCCCGCCGCTGGCTCTGGCTGTTGTTGCTGCTGCCGCTGATTGCCGGACTGGCGAGGCTTCGCTTCGACGTCGAGGTGTTGAATCTTTTGCCCGGCGACGTGCCCGCCGTGCAAGGGTTGAAGCTTTACCAACAGAACTTTGCCAACGCCGGTGAATTGATTCTTACGGTAAACGCGCCAGACGCGGAGACCACCGAGGCTGCGGCACGCGAACTCGCCCTGGCTTTGGCAGAGCGCAAGTCGCTGATCAAACAAGTCACCTGGCAACCGCCCTGGCTCGAACACCCTGGCCAGGCCGCCGAACTCATCGCCCACCTCTGGCTCAACCAGCCGCCAGAGGTTTTCGGCGAACTCACCAATCGCCTCGCGCCAGAGAAACTCGCGGCTAATCTCGCGGCGACGCGCGAACAACTCACCACGTCGATGTCCCCGGCTGACATTGCGCGGCTGAGTTACGATCCATTTGGTCTGACGCGCCTGCCGGATTCGGCGACAGCGGGCGCACCGGTAATGGGCCAGGGGCAGGAATTATTCGCGTCGGGGGACGGAACATTTCGGATTGTGTTCGTGCAGGCAACGACCGAATTAACCAGCTATCGGGAATGCGTCGCGTGGTTGAGCGAAGTGAAAGCCATCGTTGATCAATGGGGCGGCGATCATCGCACCGTCAAAGTTCATTACACTGGTCGCCCCGCCTTTGTCGCAGAAATTGCGGGGGGCATGGAGCGCGACATGACTAGCTCAGTTCTGGGCACAATGCTCATCATCGCCGCACTCTTCTGGTGGCTGCACCGCCGCTGGAAACCGCTGCTCTGGCTGCTGGCGCTGCTCGTGCTGATTCTCGCTGCAACGCTCGCGTTGGGAGGTCTGTTCATCGGCAGGTTGAATGTCGTCAGTCTTGGTTTCGCGGCAATCTTACTCGGCCTCGCGGTGGACTACGGGCTCGTGCTGTACCAAGAATGGCTTGCCGCGCCGCAATTGTCGGTTTTGGAACTCCGCCGTGAAATCGCGTCGAGCATCATCTGGTCGGCCTTTACCACGGCGGGCGCATTCTTGATTTTGAACCTTAGCGACCTCCCGGGCCTGGCGCAACTTGGCACGCTGGTCGCCATCGGCGTTACGCTCGCGGCGCTGGTCATGCTCTATCTGTTTCTGCCTCCGTTGGCGCGGGACGCTTCCAGCATTGAACACTCAGCGTTCAAAGTTCAGCGTCCAGAGTTAAGTGGAAAGACTCGAAAGCTGGCCTGGCAGGCAACGAGCCTTTTGATTTTGGCCAGCGTGATTATTCTGGCGTGCCGTCGTCCCGCGCTCGACCACACCGCCAAGCCGCTCCGTCCTTTGAATAGCCCGGCCTATGCCTCGCTGGAGGAAATCAAAAGCCGGATGGCGCAGAATCAGGAGCCACTCTGGTTGCTGGTCAGCGGCAAGAATGAAAGTGAAGTCGCGCAACGACTGGAGAGGGCGAATGTTGCGCTTGCACGCGCCGTGTCTAATCGTGAAATCTCCAGTGTTACCCTTCCTGTGGCGCTCTGGCCTCGCCCGGAACACCAATCGGCGAATCGCGCGACCGCCCAAACCTTGGGCAATCAACGCTATCATTTGCATGAGGCCGCTCTCGCCGCCGGGTTCACCACCAACTCGCTGGCGCTGACGGATAATCTCCTCGATGTTTGGCGGCTCGCAGCTTCGTCCACCCAAACGCTTTGGCCCACTAATGCCGCAAGTCGCTGGGTGATGGAAAAGTTTTCCGCGCGCCACGGTTCGGATTTCATCGCCATCGGTTTGATTTATCCCACTCGGAACACTTCTTTCACTGCGCTCAACACTCAACTTCATGGCGACGGTATTTTACTGGCTGGTTGGGACATGCTGGGCGAAGCGCTGCTCGGTGTTGTGGAGCGCGATCTGTGGCGCGTGTTGCTGCCCATGCTTGCGTTATTGCTTGGCTCGCTCTGGCTGGCTTTCCGGCGGGTCAGCGAAGTCGTGTTGAGCCTGGCCACGCTGCTGTTCAGCGCGCTTTGCCTGTGGGCCATCATGGGGCTGCTTGACTGGTCCTGGAATCTGCTGAACTTGATGGCGCTGCCGTTGCTGCTGGGTGCAGGCGTGGATTATTCAATTCATATGCAACTCGCTTTGCGTCGTCATGACGGCGACATTGCGGCCACGCGACTGACCATTGGCAAAGCGCTCTGGCTTTGCGGCGGCACCACCATCGCGGGCTTCGGTTCGCTCGCATGGTCGAACAACGCCGGCCTGGCCAGCCTTGGGCAGGTATGCGCCACCGGCATCGGCTGTGCCATGCTCACTTCCATTTACCTGCTGCCAGTGTGGTGGCATAAGATCGCGGGGGCCTCTAATTCGGATTCACCACTTCCCGAACGAGATTCTACGAGCACACGTCAGCCAGAAGTCGCGCCGCCTTCGTCACTGTATCGCGCGGGTTTTTGGAAGCTGGGTTTGTTTGCCGCACGGCGTTTGCCGTCCGGCTTGTTTGCCAGCTTCGCCAGATTCTTTGCTTGGGGTTACTGGCTGGTGAACTCTGAAAAACGCGAGGTGGTGATTCAAAATCTTTTGCCGGTGCTCAATGGCAATCGCGCAGCGGCGGAACAGATGACGAAGAAATTGTTCCTTCAATTTGGGCGCAAGCTGGCTGATCTCTGGCGTTACGAAGCGGGCCTGCCCGTGGAGGGAATGTTCACCGAGCTGACGGGCTGGGAACATTTTACTGCCGCACGGGCGAAGGGCAGGGGTGTCTTGCTACTGACACCACATCTTGGCAACTGGGAGTTTGGCGCGCCGCTGCTGGCCAGCCGGGGTGTGAAGCTGCTCGTGCTCACGCAAGCCGAGCCGGGCGATGGTTTCACCGAAATGCGACAGGCCGCGCGGGCGCGCTGGGGCATTGAAACACTGGTCGTCGGACAGGACGCGTTCGCGTTCATCGAGATCATCAAGCGGCTGGAAGCGGGCGCGACGGTGGCGTTGCTCGTGGATCGCCCGCCTCCGGCGAGTGCGGTTGAAGTCGAATTCTTTGGCCGACCGTTCCAAGCGTCCATCGCGGCGGCGGAACTGGCTCGCGCTTCGGGTTGCGCCCTCCTTCCGGTGGTTTTGTTGCGAACGAATCGTGGCTATGTGGCACAGCTTCTGCCGGAAATCACTTTCGAACGCGTGGCGCTGGGCAACCGCGAGGCGCGACAATTATTGACGCAGAAAATCATGCGTGCGTTCGAGCCAGCTATCCGGCAGCATCCCGACCAATGGTATCACTTCGTTCCCATCTGGCCGAAGTAGCCGCGACCTGCGGGTTGCGACTACAAGCACGCACGCATCAAATGCAACCAAAACGCCGCGGCTTCGGAATCATTGTGGCCGTCGCCCTGGTCTTTGCGGCGGCGGACAGCCTCGTTGCCAGCGATACCAATGCGCTCCTCACCGCGTGGCTCAACGCGCAAACCAATCTGCACTCGTGGTCTGCCGAGTTTACCCAGACACGCACGCTCAAAGCACTCACCCAGCCGCTGACGGCGCAGGGCCACATCTGGTTCACCGCTCCGAATCGCTTCCGTTGGGAGTTGGGGAATCCCGCCCAGACCATCGCCGTACGCCAGCCGGAGCAGATGCTGGTAATTTACCCGAAGCTCCTGCGTGTTGAACGTTATCCGCTCAGCGGCGATGCCGCCGGGCCGTGGAAAGACACGTTGGCGTTGTTCGAAGCCGGGTTTCCGCGCCGCCGGGCCGATTTGGAATCGCGCTTCAAAATCATCTCCATTGCCGAGACAAACGAAATATGTTCGGTGACGCTTCAGCCCAAGTCCGTCGCCGCGCGCCGCTTGATGCCGCAAATCAAAATCACGTTCGCGACCGCTGATAATTCCCTGCGCGCCACGGAGCTGACGTTTGCTGACGGCTCATCGATGCGAAATGATTTCACGAACTCACAGTTCAATCCGAAGATCGACGACTTGGTGTTCAATCCGAAATTGGACGCGGGGATGAAGATCGTCGAACCATTGAAGAAAGGCGCGCCGTGAGCGACCGGTTGGCAACGGCATTACAACATTTGCCGCACGGCTCGGAATTTCGTTTCGTTGACCGCCTCGTCAGCTTGGATCCCGGCCAGGCGGGCGTGGGCGAATACACGCTGCGCGGCGATGAAGTTTTTTTGCGCGGCCACTTTCCGGGCGAACCGCTCATGCCCGGCGTGCTGCTGGTGGAAGCGGTGGCGCAACTCGCCGGCGTCATTGCGCAAAGTGATCCGCAAATTCCGCCGCTCGCCGGCTTGAAATTGACGGCGTTGCGCGGCGTGAAGATTCTCGGCGCGGCACGCCCGGGCGAGGTAATCCGGCTGGAAGGGCGCGTCACCGGGCGATTGGGAAATTTAATTCAAGCCAGTGCGACTGCTTCGGTGAGCGGGCGCGTGTTGCTCCAGGCGGAACTGACATTGAGCGGCGATGTGCCTCCGGTGTAGCGGCAATTACCGAACGCCGCTGCAATATTTGTGTCGCCATTCGGCGCGCGACAACTTACCGCGTTGATTGACTTCCAACGATTCCACGAACCACCAATCTCGCGGCACTTGCCAGGCGGGAAGTTTTTCCAAAAGGAATTGTTTTAACGCGTCGCCACTGATCGCGGAATTCCTCGCCACGCAGGCGACGATGATTTCCGTCCGTTCGCTGTCGGTGCTTGGTGCTCCGAATACCAAGCAATCGCGCACGCCGGGATGCGCCAGCAACGCGTGCTCAATGATCTCCGGCGACAGCTTGCGGCCCGCGACGTTGATCTGATCGCTCGCCCGCCCGCGCAGAAACACAAGACCCTCTTTGAACTCCACCAGATCGCTGGTTTGAAAACATCCATCAGCGAGTTTCATGTCCGGCTCCGGCCAGTATGTCTGCGCCACGGCGCGGCTGCGCACTTGCAGACAACCGTCGTCGCCCTGGCTGAGTTGCACGTTGCGCATGGCTGCGCCCACGCAAGACGCGTCCCCGCGCGGAGTAATCGAAGCGTCGTAGGCAATGCCGCCGCATTCGGTTGCACCAAGAAAATTGTGAATCTTCAACCCGCGCGCGGCGAACACCTCATGCTCCAACGGCAAGGGCAGGGGAGCGCCAGCAGAAATGGCGAGCCGGACATTCGGCGGAATTGCGCCAGCTTCATGCCACGCGCGCCAGAGCGCGGGAACGGCAGCGAGCGTGATCGCTTCTTCCGCCTCCGCTGCTTGCCGCACGGCTTCCGGCAACGGCGACGACACTAGCGTCAATGGAATGCCGTGGAGCACCAGGGGCAAAACAAGATTCGAGAAGCCGTAGGAATGCGCGAGCGAAATGACGCCCAGGTTAGGCCAGTCGGGACGCAGGCCCATTGTGGCGACAATGTTGTCGGCGTCGGCGGACAATTGCTCGGCAGTGACAGCGACCAAACGCGGCCCGCCAGTCGAGGCGGAAGTTAATTTTAAGTGAACGCACTCCGGTGGCGTGCTGTTCAAGACTGGCGGAGCTTGTCCTATTTCGAGCGGGCAGACCACCGCGCGCCGCCGCCAGGCGCGCAGCACGCTCAGAATAAATTCCGCAGACAAACCTCGTGGATGGACGATTGCTGATGTTTCTTCTCCCGATTCTTTCTCCGCTTCAGTGGCCAATTGGGCGAAAGTCCAATTCTGTCCGGTATCACGATCACGCAGCGCCAGTTCGCGACCCTGTTCCCGGGCAATTTGCCGCCAACGTTCGTAAAGCATTGTCAGTTTGGTAACGCGCCGGTAGCTTTCCGGGCAAGCATGATATTGCGCTGGGGTTATTTATTATTGTGGTCATTGGTCTTCGCAGGCTGCGCGACGTCGCCACCGGCGGCGATCAATCGCGCTCCGTTTGATTTTTCCCGCGACACGTTCGCCTACGCGAACGAGCTGGTGTGGGAATATCGTTTCGACGCGCAAACCGGCCAGCGCATCACGAAGCGCCAGGAGCCGCCGCCGGAGTATTCGCACCATTGCTTTGTGGTTGCGCGCGCCGCTCGGCAATTTTTCCAGCACGCCCGGTTCGATGCCAGCTTGCCGACGGTCGATGCGACGGCTTATCGGCGTTTGATTCGCCAGGTCATGGCGCGCAGTCCCGGCCGAGATTTGCCGGACACGAAGAAAGTCGTGATACCGGGTTACGCGGATTTGCGAGCATTCAGCGAGGGGCAGGCGGCGTTATTAAAGGCGGAATGCGGCGGAGCCTGGCAAAGTTATCTCCAGCGCGGCCATTGGCGGATGATCATGCCGCTGAGTCGCGGGCATCAGGAACGCATGGCTCACCAATTGTTATCCTCGCTCAAACAAAACCGTCCTCCCGTCATTCACGTTGTCCGCTTCCCCCAGTTGTCCATCAACCACGCGGTGCTCCTGTTCGCCGCCCAAGAGAACGATCGGGAAATCACCTTCTCGACATACGACCCGAATGAACCCACAAAGCCGAACACGCTGACCTTCGACCGGGCGAGCCGGACTTTTGTGTTTCCCCGGAACCTCTATTTCGCCGGTGGCCGGGTGGATGTCTATGAAATCTACCGGGGCAATTTCTACTGAGGCCCGGCCTGTCCGTTGAGCGCGCGCGTCTTTCTCCAGCGGCTGACGCGCCAAAAGAAAATGCCGAAGAAGATCGCGCCGCAGCCATTGACCCCCACGGTGTAGCCAAGTTTGTAGAGACGTCCGGAATTATTCAGCGAGTAAATGGTCACGTCTTTGCCGAGTAGTAGATGCGGCAACGCGCCCGGCATCAACGCGCCGTGCAACATGCCCCGCGCGAATCCGGCGGGCGGCGCATCGGTTCCAGCGGGAGCCGATGAGTGGTTCAAAACCCAGGTGAACGCCGTCGCCACGGCGAACAGAATCAGCAGGCGTTTTAGGATTTTCCCGCCGGTTTGCAGCGGCGAAGAGACTTTGGCTTGTGTGTCGGGCATGGTTTCCGTAAGCAAGAGCATGTTTTTGAGTCGCCGCGCCACGCAAGCAGAATATTTCGACGCGCCCGACCGTTCTCTTGCCGAGATCAGCGAGGGCTACCGCTTGCTGGCCCGCGTCAACCGGGTTTTCCGCTTCGCCGAGCCATTCCAACGGTTGATCCCGCAACTGCTGGGAGCAGAGCGTTGCCGCGTGTTGACGTTGCTCGATTTGGGAGCAGGGGATGGGTCGCTCGGAACCGAACTCACCGCCTGGGCTTTGCAGCGGGGCTGGAACTGGCGCGTGACGAACTTGGAATTAAACCCGCTGGCTTTGCAATTAAACTCGTCGTCGCAGAATGTCGGCGGCAGTGCGCTTGATCTACCTTTTCAGAAATCCAGTTTTGATGTCGTCATCGCGTCGCAAATGACCCATCACCTGGGCTCGGATGTCGATGTGGCCCGGCATTTTCGCGAGGCTTGGCGCGTGTCCCGCGACGCGGTGCTGGTGTATGACCTGCATCGCAGCGTGCTGATGTATGGCGTGATCTGGCTGTTTCTCCATGCGTGGGGTTTCCCCGCACACTTCCGTTCGGATGGTCTGTTGTCCGTGCGCCGCGGATGGCGGGTGCAGGAATGGCAGGCGTTGGCGGAACAAGCAGGCATCCGCAACGCGTCGGTGTGGCGGGATCACGGCGCGCGCATCTTGCTGCGGGCGCGCAAGAGGGCTTGATCAGGGCGGCGACTGTGGGCGCGAATTCAAGGGGCGTGTTTGCCGCCACCAACGAAACCAGCGCAGCGCATCCCGCAACGGATGAATTTTGCTCTGCTCCTGTTTGTATATCGTCTGGACGGGGACGAACTCGATCGCATGGCCGGCGGCGATGAACGTCACGAGCATTTCCGATTCGATTTCAAAATGGGTGGTGTGCAGCGCCAGCGCCGACCAAGCGTCCAGCCGGATTAGCCGAAAACCGCATTGCGTGTCTGGTAGCAATCGGCCCGTCAGCCGGGAGAGCCGCCGACTCATCCAGCGATTCGTCAGCCGACGCAGCCAGGGCATGGTTGCGGAATTCGTCATGCGATTGCCTACAATCAAGACCGCCCCGGTCTTTTCCGCAACGGACAGCAGAGCCGGAATGTCACCCGGCGCGTGTTGTCCGTCGCCATCCAGTGTCAACACCCATCCAAAGCCGAGTTCGCGTGCGTGGCGGCAACCGCTCTGCAAGGCGGCACCTTTGCCCCTGGATTGTGCGTGTTGGATGACGAGCGCGCCGACTTGCCGGGCCAGCAAGGCCGTCGTATCGGACGAACCGTCATCGACGACAATCACCGTGGACAGACGTTGCCGGATTTCTGCAACAAGTGGCGCGATGGCTGCCGCTTCGTTCAAGCAGGGAATCACCACGGCACATTGAGCAGGCCAATCCACAGCCCGACGCTAGGACAATGGCGGATTGCGCCAAGCTTTATTTGCGGGCCAGCCCTTTGCGGACGGAAATGTTTTGCCCTAAAGTCATTTTTCCGGCATAAATGGCGTGGTGAGCGACAAACCATTCTTTCCCGACCACGCCATGTTAATGGCGCAGGGCAAAGCTCAGGAGGCCTGGCACCAGCGCGCGGCGAATCTTTCGGCTGCCAGATTCGGGCGGCGCGTGTTTGTGCGTGGGGTGGTCGAGGTTTCCAATTTCTGCCGGGAGAACTGTGAATACTGCGGCATGCGTCGCGATAACCGCAGCCTCGCGCGGTTCCGCGCGCGACACGACGACCTGGCCGAACAACTCATTCACCACCGCCCTGCGAGCATCACGGATTTGAATATCCAAACCGGAGAAGATCCGGTCGTGGTACGGGAAGTGGTCATACCGCTCATAAAGACGCTGCGCCAGGAAACAACTTTGGGCATCAGCGTTTGTTTGGGGACGCTCAATCCCGCGTTGTACGCCGAACTACAAGCTGCGGGCGCGAGCATCTACATCATCAAGTTTGAAATCGCCGACGCTGGCCAATACCAGAGAATGCAAGCGCCGGGAACGTTCACCGAACGCCTTGAACACATCCGCCATCTGGCAGCGCACGGTTGGAAAGTCAGTTCCGGGTTCATCAGCGGCCTGCCCGGCCAGACCGAGCGCGAGCTGCTCGCCAATTTCCAACTCGCCCGCGAACTTCCGCTCGACGGATGCAGCATCAGCCCGTTCATTCCCGGCGATGAAACGCCGCTGGCAGCGGCACCAACGGCGGCCATTGATTTGACCCTCAATTCCATGGCCGCCCTCCGTTTGATGCGGCCGGACTGGGTGATCCCGTCCGTGAGCGCCCTCAACCTGGCGGAACCGGGCGCGGGCTACCGGCGCGGTTTGCGCACGGGCGCGAACCTCGTCACGATCAATCTGACGCCCGACGATGTGCGCGGCGATTACCTGCTCTACAAACGCGACCGCTTCATCATGACCGAGGAACGAATCCTCGCGGCGGTCGAAGCAGAGGGTTTGACGGTTTCCCGGCAGAGCTTGGCGGACTTTTACCGAGGCAAAACGTTGAACGGCTCGGCTAGTCTGCGGGAACCGGAAGAAGTCCTTACCGCCCCGTAAAGATCGGACGGCGGTTTTAATTGAGGCACCGCGTTTTCAGATTCCATACTGATTGCTTTCACGCCCGCGTTTTCGCACTTCACCTCGCAACAGCTTTATACCCGACGGCTATTACCGCGATACCAAACAGGTATTAGCCAGACGCCTCTCGATTAGAGAAAGTGTCGCCGATAAGGGCAACGCTCGTAGGTCGCGGCGGCTTGGGGGAGACATTTCCACCGCCAGATGCGCGCGCCGAAGAACCAGGGCCGCTGCCATGAGATAATGAAACATAGTATCGAGCAAAAAGTGAGGGCCAGCTTCGCCCTGACGTTTGTATTTCTACTGCTCACCGGCGTGGCGGCGGGCTGGACTGCGGTTAGTTTCGTCAAGGATTCCCAGTGGGTCAAACACACGGATCTGGTGCTGGACAAGCTTCAAGAAACGCTGCTTGCGCTGGTGGACGTGGAGGATGGCGCCTGCGGCTATGTATTCATGGGCCACGAGAGGTTTTTGCGAACTTTCATCCGGCGCGGTATTCAGCAGTGCTGGCACGCAGAGAAAGCGTTGCGCGCCAGCGAGGAATACAACCGCAGCATCGTGGAAAGCGGTGAGGACTGTCACAAGGTGCTCAGCCTCGAAGTCTGGCTGCTGGGTGTCTCGCGCGATATTACCGGGAGTAAAAGCGCCGAGGAAGCCGTTCAACAACGCAACATGACTCTGAAAGCGCAGGCCACCGAATTGGAAAGCGCCAACCAGGGACTGGAATCCTTCGCCTACACCGTCTCAACGAAGACTTAACACGCTCGCTTTACCCAGTGAAAGGAATTCATCCTATGCTCGCACAACCCCTTGCCGACAATCCCGCCACCGCTCCAGCACCGCCGTCGTTCTTGCGCATTTTGCATCTGGAAGTTGATCCCAAAGACGCGGAGTTGATTGGCGCAACACTTCAGCAGGAGTGGCCCGGTTGCCAAATCTGCCGAGTCGCTGGCCGGGAAGATTTCGAGGCCGCGCTCGTTAAGGAAACTTTCGATCTCATTCTTTCGGATTACAACCTGCTCTTATTTGATGGCTTGCAAGCGCTGCCCCTGGCCCGGGAACGGTGCCCGGAAACCCCGTTCATACTGGTTTCCGGTCAAACGGGCGAAGAGATCGCGGTCGAGGCGTTGAAGAATGGCGCGGCGGATTTTGTCCTGAAAAACCGTCCGGAACGACTCGTGTTGTCCGTGCGCCGGGCGTTGAGCGAAAAACAGGAGCGGAGGAGCCGGCAAGTTGCCGAAAGCACATTGCGCACGCGGGAAAAACTTTTTTTGCAGATCACCGAGAATGTGACGGACTTGATCGCGGTGTTTGATCTAAAGGGCCGATGCGTTTACAACAGCCCGTCTTACCAAGCCCTGCTGGGCGATTCAAAATCCCTGACCGGGAGGACGGATTCCTTCCTGAACATTCATCCTGAAGATCGCGCCCGAGTGTGGGAGATTTTTAATAAAACCGTTCACACCGGCCAGGGGCATCGGATGGAGTATCGTTTTCTGCTGAAAGACGGCCGCGTTTGCTTCATGGAATCGCAAGGGACGGTGATTCGGAACGACGAGGAACAAATCATTAATGTGCTGGAGGTTTCCCGGGATGTTACCGAGCGCAAGCGGAGCGAGAAAACCTTGCTCCAAAGCGAGGAGCGCAGTCGTTCCATCATCGAGACGGCGTACAACGCCTTCGTCAGCATCGATGAGGCGGGCGTGATTACGGATTGGAATCAGGCTTCGGTGAGCGTTTTCGGCTGGGCGCGTGAACAAGCCATCGGTCAAACGCTGACGCAAACCATCATCCCGCCGCAACATCGCGAAGCCCATGAGCGCGGGATACGCCGTTTCCTGACCACGGGTGCCGGGCCGGTCTTGAACCAGCGTCTGGAACTGACGGCCTTGCACCGGGACGGACATGAGTTCCCCATTGAGATCACCATCTGGGCGCAACGCCTGGGTGAGAAACATTCCTTTAATGCGTTCATCTCCGACATCACCGAGCGTCGGAAGAACGAACGTTTCACGCTGCGTTCACAACGGCTGGAGGCCATCGGCACGCTGGCAGGGGGCGTGGCGCACGACCTGAACAATGCGCTCGCCCCGATCATGATGGGGATGGAGGTGCTCAAGGGGCGGTATCCGGAAGAATCGAAGTTGATCGACTTGTTTCACGCGAGCGCCCAACGGGCGGCGGACATGGTGCGGCAGTTGTTGAGCTTTGCCAAAGGCACGGAGGGCGTGCGCGTTTCCCTCCAGCCCGGCAGTTTGATCAAGGAAATGCAGAACATGATGTTGAGCAGTTTTCCCAAGAACCTCCAGTTGGTCGTCAAGTGCGATCCGAAACTCCCGACGGTGCTGGGTGACTCCACGCAGTTGCACCAGGTGCTGTTGAA
>JBKJSC010000069.1:0-20225 GCA_046593035.1 Limisphaerales bacterium
AATCCGCCTTGCGGATGGGCACGCCGTTGATCGATCCGTAATTCTCGGAACGCCCGCCGCCGCCCAACTTGGCCGTGGGACTGAAGAAAATCACAAAGCTGATGATGACCACCGTAATGATGATCGCCCACAAGACATTCGAATGCCGCCGAATCGTTCCAATCATAATCTGATTCCAAAATTCAAGGGCGGAACCCTACCCGCCCCACCGGAGCGGGGTCAAACGCAAACTCCGCCTATTTCTGGCGTTGGGAGCAGCCGGGTTGGCGCAATTGGCGTTGCCGGTCTTGGGAAGATAAAGTAGTAGCAAAGCACGACCACATGAAACTCTGGCCACTCTTGTTATTTGGAGCCTTCAGCCTGGAAGCCGAGCGTGCTGTCCACGAAAACTTGCGCGATGTGCCGTTTCCCGTTGCGTTCGTAGGCATTTTGCTCGGTGGACTCTTCGTGGTGTGGTTCTTCAAACGAAGGAAATAGGCTGGGACTGACTTAACAAACATGAGGAAGCTGCCACCTCAATTGTTTGAGGCATGGTTTTTTTATTTCCCTTCGCGCGCAAATTCCGCAACCCTCCCCGCCAACGATTATGCCTAAAGCAACCCAATACCAATTCTGTTTCGGCCCGTGGAACCTCAGCGAAGGCCAGGATCCTTACGGCCCGACCACGCGCCCGGCTCAAACCTTCGACTGGAAACTCGCCCAACTCAAGAAGCACGGCTTCGAGGCCATGATGTTTCACGACGACGATGCCGTGCCGGACATCGACAACAAGTCCGACGCGCAAATCCGCAAGGAGGCGAAGGAACTCAAGAAGCGCCTCGACGGCGAGGGCATCGTTGCCGAGATGGTCGCGCCCCGCCTTTGGTTCGCACCGCAAACCGTTGACGGCGGCTACACCAGCAACGATCCCAAGCATCGCCAATACGCCATCGACCGCTCGCTCCGTTGCATCGACATCGGCAAAATCCTCGGCACGGATCTCCTGGTGCTCTGGCTGGCGCGCGAAGGCACTTACATCCGCGAAGCCAAGAACGGCCGTCGCAGTGTGGAATTGCTCGTCGAGGCCTGCGACAAAATGCTCGCGCACGACAAGCACGTCCGGCTCGCCATCGAGCCGAAGCCGAACGAACCGATGGATCACGCGTACATCCCGACCATCGGCCACGCGCTCGCCCTCGCACACCAGACCCGCGATCCCAAACGCGTCGGTTGCCTCATCGAGTCCGCGCACGCCATCCTCGCCGGTCTTGATCCGACGGATGAAATCGATTTCGCCATGAGTTTTGGCAAGCTCTGGTCCCTCCATCTCAACGACCAAAACGGGTTGAAGTATGACCAGGATCGCCCCTTTGGCTGCACGAATCTGCGCAGCGCGTTCGATCAAGTGCGCGCCTTGGAGCGCAACGGCTACGGCAAGAACGGCGAATACGTCTGCTTCGACGTGCATCCGTTCCGCACCACGAAAGTCGATCACTGGATGGCGCACCTGACCAACAGCCGTCAAACTTTCCTGCGCCTCGTCGAGAAAGCGCGGACGTACGACGAATCCGCGGCCAAGCAACTTATCGCCGCCCGCGACTACCAGGCGCTCGACCAGATGGTGATCGAGCATTTGCTGGGAAAATAACGCGATCACTTCCGCATGCCGAGGGGTTGCCCATGCGAAACGACGCGATAGGGAAACAGATGGATGCGTCCGTCGGTAAGACAATTAACCAACAGGTCAACCGCCGATGAACGGGCCGGGGCCTATTCTCTCTGTCGAATTCTTCCGCACCGAAACCGGACGAGAGCCGGTGCGCGAATGGCTCAAATCACTTGCGCGCGAAAACCGCCGGATCATCGGCGAAGACATCAAGACCGTACAATTCGGTTGGCCGCTTGGGATGCCACTGGTGCGGAAGCTCGCCAAAGGTCTGTGGGAAGTTCGCATTCGTATGCCTGACGGCGGCGCGCGGGTGCTCTTCACCACCGGCGAGCACCGGATGATTCTGTTGCACGGCTTCATCAAGAAATCGCAGAAAACCCCGCGCGAAGATTTGGAACTGGCAAAGACCCGGTTGCGGATGTTACTTTGACGCCATGAACGGACGGCACATCGGCTCGAACTTCGACGACTTCCTCGCGCAGGAAGGCTTGCTCGCGGAATGTGAGGCGGGCGCGCTCAAACGCGTCGTGGCCTGGCAACTCGCGCAGGAGATGAAACGCCGCCGAATTTCCCGCGCCGCACTGGCCGGCCGCATGAAGACGACGCGCCCCGCCATTGACCGCCTCTTCGCCGACAACGACTCCGCCGTTTCTCTGCAATTGCTCGAACGCGCCGCGCTTGCCTTGGGCCGAAAACTCAAGATCGAACTCGCCTGACTTTGGCCGCGATTGACAATTGCTGACCAGATGGTGATTGAACGTTTGATGGGGAAATAACCATCCGCCTCAGAGCGCGGTGTTATGAATTTGGAAAAATCCATTCTTGGCTGCTTGTTGGGAACGGCGGTCGGCGATGCCATTGGCCTGCCGTGCGAAGGTTTGTCGAAACAACGGCAGCAGCGAATCTATCCCGATCTTTCCACGTATCACCTGATCTTCGGAAGAGGCATGGTTTCGGATGACACTGAGCACGCCTGCCTGACGGCGCAGGCCTTACTTGTGTCGGGCGGTGAAACGGCTCCGTTTCGGTCCTGCTTGGCCAGGCAGTTGCGGTGGTGGTTGACAGGATTGCCGGCGGGAATTGGCTTGGCGACACTCAGATCTCTGATTCGACTCTGGTTCGGAGTATCGCCTGAACGGAGCGGCGTTTATTCCGCAGGCAACGGTTCAGCGATGCGAAGCCCCATCATAGGGGTTTGCTATGGCCACGATCTCGATCGACTTCGCGATCTCGTTCGGGCTTCAACTTGCATGACACACTCCGACCCCAAGGCTCTGTTCGGCGCGCTGGCGGTCGCTTGGGCAGCCTACTTGGCGAGTACCAACCCGAACCGGGACATCACGCCGCAGGAATACACTCAATCCGTCACACCCTTGCTCGGTGCCGAGGCCAAGGAACTGACCGGCTTGATCGAACGCGTTGCGAGCAGCGTGCAAGCTGGAGAGACGACCGAGGCATTCGCCAGCCAGCTTGGATTGGGAAAAGGTGTAACCGGCTATATTTATCACACCGTTCCTGTCGTGCTGCATGCGTGGCTCCGGCATCAGCAAAACTATCGTGAAGCCATTCTCGAAATTATCAGGTGTGGGGGCGACACAGATACCACTGCTGCGATACTTGGTGGAATCGTTGGTGCGCGAGTCGGTAAAGAAGGGATTCCACAGGAGTGGCTGGCTGGACTTTGCGAATGGCCACGAAATATTAACTGGATCGAACAGCTTGGCCGTCGATTGGCTCAGGCAAACGCGAGCGGCATAAAACAGCCGCCGTCTGGCATTTCCACGCCCGCCCTTCTGCTCCGGAATTTTTGCTTCATGCTGATTGTCCTTGCTCACGGATTTCGCCGGTTGCTCCCGCCTTACTGAATTTATTCAGGCCCCCATCCTGACAATTCTTTTACAATCGTTTGACCCGACGCTGACAACCTTCCTCACCGCTTACGCCAGCTACTACTTTTTATCAGGCGGCAAGGGTTTCACCGGTTCGGCGATGCAGTACAGGAATTTTTCACCACGCAGGTAGAGTTCCCGATCCACGAGCGCGGGGGAGGCGCTGAAGATGTCGTCGAGTTGGTTGAGGGAGAGCATTGTGTTGTCGCGGTCGTGGCGGAGCACAATCGTCGCGCCGTCGCGGGCGGCGATGTAAATGCGTCCGTCGGCGGCGACGGGCGACGCGTAGATGAAGTCGCGAATCCCCTCGAGGCGCAGCGGTTCGCCGCGCGGTTTGCCGCTTACGGGTTCAAAGCGGGAAAGGACGTTTTGGTTATG
This sequence comes from Limisphaerales bacterium, assembly GCA_046593035.1. Classification (GTDB taxonomy): domain Bacteria; phylum Verrucomicrobiota; class Verrucomicrobiia; order Limisphaerales; family JAYTXL01; genus JAYTXL01. Next base: position 3,916 of record JBKJSC010000069.1, read on the forward strand.
ACGCAGGAAGTAGAGCGTGTCGTCGTAGAGGAGCGGCGAGGAGACGTAAGGTGTTAGGTGGCTGAGTTTCCACGCGACCTGCGGCGTGTCGGTGATGTCGCCTTTGGCCCCGGCCAGGCGGATGGCGAGCATGGCCTGCCAGTCGTAGCTGTTGCCAGCGAAAACCATGCCGTGGCCGGCCACGGGCGAGGAGACCACGTTGCGCGAGAGGCCGCCGCATTCCCATATCATCTTTCCGGTCGCCAGATCGTAACTGCGCACTCGCTTGGTCGCGCTGATCACGATTTGCGGACGGCCTTCGTGCTCGACAACGAGCGGCGTGGACCACGAGGTCTTTTCGTCACGCGCAATTTTCCAGCGCTCTTTGCCGGTGCGTTTGTCCAGGGCGTACAGAAACGATTCGCCTTCGTGATCCCAGCAAACGATGAGCGTGTCGCCGTAAAGCACGGGCGAACTGCCTTCGCCGTGGGCGTGGAGCGTCTGCATTTGACCGAGGTTTTTCTGCCACTGGAGTTCGCCTTTGAGGTCGAGGCAATAGAGGCCGCGCGAACCGAAGAAAGCGTAGAGATGTTCGCCGTCGGTGACAGGCGAGTTGGAAGCGAGACTGCCGGTTTCGTGGCCGCCCTCATGGGGGAATTCCTCGCGCAGCATTTTTTTCCAGAGGATTTTCCCGTCGCGGCGGCTGAGGGCAACTACGGCGAACTGATGCCGGTGGGTGACGGCCACGTTGTCGTGCGTGCCGGGGGCGTGGTCATAAACAGGTTTCTGCTCCTCGCCGATGGGCGTGGCGACGGTGACGAAAACGGAGTCGCCAAACACGATGGGCGAGGAGTGGCCCTTGCCGGGCAACGCGACCTTCCACCGAATATTTTCCTTCTCGCTCCACTGGACCGGTGGATGAGCCAGGGGTGCCACGCCCGTGGCCAGCGGCCCGCGCCATTGCGGCCAGTAGCGGAGGTCTTCCGCGCGCGCGCGACTACCGGCGTCTTCGGCGGCTGCCAAGAAGATGAAGAGGCTGCCAATGAACGCAAGATGGCGCAGACGGTTCAGCATGTTGGAAGATGTTTAACCTTGGAACGGCCTTGTGTCAAAGCCACGGCAGCGCGCGTTTCGATCTACTCTTTCTCTTTCTCTTTCGCCTTGGACTTGATCGTGATCTTGCCGCCTTCCACTACGATATTCTCAAATTTCCGGATCGCCTCGGCATTTTGCGGATTGTTCATGGCGTCCTGGGCCAGGTTTTGCTGGCGCAAGTTGGTCATGATTTTCTCCGACACCGGCTGGCCGTTCACTTCCAGCGCGTCGAGATTTACAACCAACTGCCCGTTGGTGAGCGCGACCTTCAACGTCGCCGCGCCGTTGAGGTAGCGGTCATCCAAACCCCAGCCAATGCCCTTGAGCGGCAGGCTCAGGCTCCCCTTGATTTTGTTTCCGTCCAGCGCGACGTGGAACTTGTCCTTGAAATCCTTGAACGACGGGTCATTCGCAAACAGGGCGTTCAACTCGTCCGCGGTAAGGCTGATCACCTGGCTCGTTTTCTGATCCTTGAGCGCATCGCCAAAAGCGGTGACCCGCTGCTGCAACTCGGCGAGTTTCTCGGCCGGCATCTCGGTTTTCGGCAACGCCGCCGGCGCGGTGCTGGTGTAGCTGACCACTTTTTTGTAAACGTAACGTCCGGCAAAATACATCGCGATGGCACCCGCCAGGAAAACGACGAACAACGTCAGGCAGCCGTAGAACAAACAGCCGCGGCCTTTGGAACTTTTATTTTCAGACATGCTCAAGCCTTCAGATAAATTGGATTCTTCTCCTTCGGCGGATGAATCCGGACGATGTCGTTGTGGACGGTCATTACGAGCGGCTTGTTGAAACGCATGATCTGCTTTTCGACCGCTTCCAACGTCGGATAGTCGGGCAACTTGCCGAAGTAGCGCGCGTCGTCGATCAAGATCACGTAATCCTTCAGGTCGCTCGCGAAAATATTTTCCAACTCCTCCGTGATGGGTGTGATTTTGTCGGCGCGCGTCGAGACTTTGCTGTCGGAATGGCCGTCGAGCCAGAACAGGCAGGGTGATTTCAGTTCCGGCAAGATGCGTGGGAGGACGACCGCGCTGTCGCCCAGCAGCGGGACGATGTGTTTGCTCGCGGCGAACCGTTTGACCGCCTGTTGATGCAACGTCGCGTCGATCTCGATGGTATAAATCCGATCAAACTTGTCCCGGACGAATCCAACCATCTCGCCGTAATACGTCCCCGTTTCGACAAACAGGCGGCAATGAAACAGCCGGGCGTAGTGGGCCACGGTTGTCTTCTTCACGAGATGCGGCGCGGGCAACGGACAGCCTTGCTCCACCCATTTCAAGGCGCTTCGGCGGTCGCGCATAGCTTTGAGCAGCGGCAGTCGGTCATTCCAGCGCTGTTTCAAGGCTTGGGTCGCGTGACTCATGTGCGGCGCACCTTCGCACAGAGGCGAGGGCGCGCAAACCGAAAAATATTTGACGAAACCTAGCTGAACCGTTGGTGTTTCCCATAACGTCCAAGCGCATGGCCCCAAACCAAAATGACAATCCGAGATCGGCGGTGAACAAGCTCCGGTTCATCTGGCTGTTCCCCGTGACCGTGATCGGCCTGTTCCTGATCGTGATGATGGCGCGGCTGGATTGGAACCACTGGTTCGCGGAAGATCCGTCGAAGAAGCAGAATGTCCGGCCTTCACCCAAATCAGTTGGCGGCGCGCGCGCAACGGAACAAAAACCAGTTATCCCGGGAATCTTTGGCCGAATCCGGTTGAAGGGCATACCACCTCCGGAGAGATTGCTGCCCCTTGATGCCACCAGCGCAAAACTTCATGCGACTCCGCCCACAACCCGGTTTTATGTGGTGAGTGACCAGGGCGAACTGGCGGATGTTTTTGTGTACATCAAGTCGGGGTTGGCGGGGAATAACTTTGAGGTTCCAGAGCAACCCGTCGTGCTCAAAACCGTTGGCTCCTTATATGAGCCTTACATCTCCGGCCTGCAAACTCGGCAGAAATTGTTGGTGCGAAACCTGGATCCTTTCCTCCACAACGTACATACGATGCCCTCCCGGCCCGGCAATCGTGAGAGCAACAAAGCACAACTCGCGAACACGGACATGGAATTTGCCTTTGAACAACGGGACATATTTGTTCAGTTCAAGTGTGATGTGCATCCGTGGGAGTTTGCCTATGTCGGTGTGGTTGAGCACCCGTTCTTCGCGGTCACGGACCAGGCCGGGGCCTTCGCACTACCGAATGTGCCGCCCGGAAAATATTTGATTGAAGCGGTGCATCGAAAAGCGGGCAAACAGACGCGCGAGATTACGCTGGGCACAAACGAAAGCCAGACGGCGGATTTTGTGTTTGAATTCAAGGCAACAGCAGCAATCCCGCCCGGCGACACACGGTCGGCGGCGGAACTGGCCGGAACTGCCAACCCATCGAGAGATCGTGACGCGCCATCGGCCACACCTGCGCCACCGCTCGCGCCCGTCGGCGCGCCGGTTCGAACCGTTGCTGGGCACCGCATTTCCGGCCGCGCTTTTTTGCAAGGCACACCGCCGCCGGAGAAATTGCTTCCACTGGATGCTGCGTGCGGGAGGCTGAACACCAATGCGCCGACGACTCGGTTTTACGTCGTGAACGAGGAAGCTGGACTGGCGGATGTTTTCGTTTACGTCAGCTCGGGGCTGGAAGGGAAAAGATTTACGGTTCCAAACCAGCCCGTATTGCTCGATCAAGTAGGCTGCGAATACGCGCCCTACGTATTGGGACTGCAAACCCGGCAGCAATTGGTGGTGCGCAATTCGGATCCCTTCCTCCACAATCTGCATCCAACGCCGTCCGTAGCGGGCAATCGCGAAAGCAATCGCGCGCAACCTCCCAAAAAAGACTTTGTGTTCGGCTTCGAGCAACCGGAACTATTTCTCAAGTTCAAATGCGATATCCACCCGTGGATGTTCGCCTACGTGTGTGTGCTCGATCACCCGTTCTACGCCGTCACGGACAAAACGGGGGCGTTCGCGCTGCCGCTTCTGCCGCCGGGAAAATACCTGATCGAAGCCGTACATCGGAAGGCCGGGACACTGACGCAGGAAATCACGATTGGCGCGGAGGATAGCCAAACGGCTGATTTTATTTTTGTGGTCAAATGAGCGTGCCAACGACTCGGATGTCGGCTCGGACGCGGGCGTGCCAAATTGGTGCCAAATTGCCCTTGCATAATCGAGGGCAGACAGTCGATATTCGGCGCTCAAGTTGGTTGGCTGGATAGCTCAGTCGGTAGAGCAGAGGACTGAAAATCCTTGTGTCGCCGGTTCAATTCCGGCTCCAGCCACCACTTTGATCGTGACCAAACCGCTGGTTCATGGCATCTGTCTTCCATGCCTAAACTCACTCCCGCTCAAATTAAAGCCGCGCTCCCGTCCGTCCCGGAATGGAAGAAAAATGGCGGCAACATCGTTCGCACGTACCAGTTCAAAGATTTCGTCGCAGCGATCCAGTTCGTCGATGCCATCGCCAAACTCGCCGAGAAAGCCGGGCACCATCCCGACATCGACATCCGTTGGAACAAAGTCGCGCTCGCGCTCTCGACGCACAGCGAGGGCGGTTTGACGGAAAAAGATTTTGCGCTGGCCAAGAAGTTCGATGGGTTGGTGTAGTACATGAGCCGCCCGCTCGACGCCAAGACTGTTTTCAAGCAGCAGTTCGGCTTCACCCCCACGCACGTCGCGCAGGTGCCGGGGCGGATCGAACTGCTGGGCAACCACACCGATTACAACGAAGGACTCGTCCTCGCGCTCGCGGTGGACAAATATATTTCCATCGCCACCTCGCCGCGCTCCGATGGTAAAATCGAACTCGCCTCCTCCGCCTTCCCGAAGCGGGAACTTTTCTGGCTGAGTGAATTCACGAAAAATCCCGCCGCGCCGTGGGCTGATTACATCAAGGGAATGCTTGGCCAACTCCGCCGTCACGGTGTGCCGTTCAGCGGATTCAACGCCGCCATTCACAGCACCATTCCGATGGGCGCGGGCCTGGGCAGTTCCGGCGCGCTGGCCATCGCCACCGCGCTGGCCGTGCGCCAATTGCACCCGTGCAAGTTCACCACCATCGGTGCCACGCCGTTGCCGCGCACGCGGGGCAAGACGCGGATCGCCCTGCCGCCATTGAGCAAAAAAGAAAAGTTCATTCTCGCACGGCTTTGTCAGGCGTCGGAAAATCAATTCGTCGGCGTGCAATGCGGCATGCTTGATCCGTTGTCGTCGTTATTTGGTCGTGCTTTTCATGCGTTGCAAATCGACTTCCGTCATCTCACGGTCGAACCGCTGCCGATGATCGGGGAAATTGCCATCGTCATTTGCGACTCCGGGGTGAAGCACGCGCTGACCGCCAGCCCTTACAACGAACTGCGTGATCTCTGTGCCTCGGCGGCGCGCAAGCTTCACGCTCGCTCCCTCCGCTCCGTCGAACTTCCGGATCTCAAGGCGAATCGCGCCCGCTTGACCGAGAGCGAATACGAGTGCGCCTATCACATTCTTGGCGAGAACACGCGTGTGATCTTCAGCGAGCGGGCGTTGCGGGAGGACGACTTCGAGCAGTTTGGCCAGTATCTTTTCCAGAGCCATGACAGTTCACGCGATTTCTTCCGCAACAGTTGCCCTGAGCTGGATTTGCTCGTGGAATTGGCGCGCGCGCATCCCGCCTGCCTCGGCGCGCGGCTGACCGGCGGCGGCTTCGGCGGCGCGACGGTCAACCTCGTAGCGCGTCCACTCGTCAAAAATTTTATGCAATCTTTGGCGGGGCAATATCAGAAGGAAACCGGACGATTGATCACACCGCTGCTCTGCCAGATCGTGGACGGAGTGGATTAAATCACCCGCATCTGCACCGCATCGACGAGTTGCGGTCCGGCGGAGATGGAGCTGATGATCACCGTCGTGTTGTTCCGGTGCAGCAGGTTTTTTGCAACCAAAGACTGGATGGCGTTGTCGATGGTTTTCTCCGGCGTGGCGTGGTCGAAGGGAATGACGAGGGGCGTGATGCCCCAGTTGAGGGCGAGGGAATCGGCCACCTGCCAGGTTTCGCAGACGGCATAGATCGGTGAGTAGCGCGGGCGCATCCAAGCAGTGTAGCGCGCCATCCAGCCGCGAATGGTGAAGACGAGGATCGCCTCGGCTTTCAGTTCATCGGCCATGACAACGGCACTTTTGACGAGCTTCTGCCGCGGGCTGGTGAATTCGGCGCGCTCATGGAAGCCCGCGCCGCCGCTGCGTTCGATGCGCTGCGAAATTTTGTTGAACACTTCGAGGCATTTCAACGGATATTTGCCCACGGTAGTTTCGCCGCTCAACATGATCGCGTCGGCCTGCTCGAACACGGCGTTGGCCACGTCGGTGATCTCCGCCCGCGTGGGCATGGGATTTTCAATCATGCTCTCAAGCATGTGCGTGGCGACGATGACCGGCTTGCCGACACGCAGGCAGAGCTTCACGATCTTGCGCTGGATGATCGGGAGTTCCTCGTAGGGAACCTCGATGCCCAGATCGCCGCGCGCCACCATCACGCCGTCGGCTTCGGCGACGATCTCGTTCAAATTCTGGACAGCTTGCTGGTCTTCAATCTTGGCGATGATGAGCGGGCGGTGCTTGGAATGCTGGATGACCGCCTTCAGTTGCCGGAGGTCTTTCGCCTCGCGTACGAAGGACAGCGCGATGAAATCGACGCCGATTTCCAGTCCCAGCGCAATGTCGGCGAGATCCTTCGCGGTGAGCGCGGGCAGGCTGACTTTGACGCCGGGCAGATTGATGTGCCGCCGGCTGCCGAGCTTGCCGGGCGTGAGGACTTCGCACTCGACCTTGTTGGCGGATTTCGCGAGCACTTTCATGTGAATCTCGCCGTTGTCCACCAGCACCACGTCGCCCACGTTGATGTCGTTGACGAAATTCTCGTAGTTCACATCCACGGAATGCAACTCCTCGCTCTGCTCGCCGCGAACCGTTAGGGTGAACTTCTGGCCCGGCTGAAGATCAAGAGGCACGGGCAGGTCGCCCGTACGGATGGCCGGGCCTTGCGTGTCCATCAAGATGCCGACGGAAACCTTGCGCGCCTGCGCGGCGGCGCGGATGTCTTTCACCACCTGGCGCACCCAGTCGTGCGGCCCGTGGGACATGTTGAGGCGGGCGATGTTCATGCCGCCGTCGATCATCCGGCCGATCATCTCGGCGGAGCAGGTGGCCGGCCCGAGCGTGGCTACGATTTTGGTTTTTCTCATAACGCCAATTTCCCGTGGCGGAAGATACGTTCCGCTTGGCGGAATAAAAGGGATAATTCCGCCGCGGCTCCGTGAAAGCAAAAATTTATTCGTTAGATGAGGCTTGATATTTGGTTTCAGCCAAACAATATATTGCCGAAAGTTAAACCGAATCCATATGGCTGACATCGCGAACCGCTATCCTGAAAACGTCACGGGCAAATTCTACGTCGATAACCAGTGCATCGACTGCGACCTGTGCCGCGAAACCGCACCGAACAATTATACCCGCAACGATGACGGCGGCTATTCCTACGTTTTCAAACAGGCCGAAACCCCGGAGGAAGAAGCGCAGTGCAAAGAGGCCATGGAAGGCTGCCCCGTCGAAGCCATCGGCAACAACGGCCCCTAGCCTAATCCATTTCCGAACGAGCCCGCCCGCGCGAAACGCTGGCGGGTTTTTGTTTTATGCGGCTGTCACCGAACACCGCTACAGTTTCGTCAGTTCCCGCCACAACAATTCCAGAGCTTGCTGCGAAGTTACCTGCTTGAACGTCTCGCGGTCGTAGCGATTGAGGGGATTGAGGCAGATCGTCCGCGGCGGCCCGGCCAGCGCGATGAAGACTGTGCCGACTGGCTTGGCCGGCGTGCCACCGACCGGGCCCGCGATGCCCGTCACCGCGAGGGCGTAATCGGCACCGGTGCGTTTGCGCGCGCCTTCGGCCATCTCGCGGGCGACCGGCTCGCTCACCGCGCCATGCGCCGAGAGCGTTTCGGTGTCCACGCCCAAAAGATTCTGTTTTGCTTCGTTGCTGTACGTGACCAACCCGGCCAGCAAGACAGCGGAGGCACCGGGGACATTGGTGAGCCGGTGGGCGAGGTAGCCGCCGGTACAGGATTCGGCGAGCGCCAGGGTTTGCCTGCGTTTGGCCAGCAGCCGCACAATCACTTTCTCTAGCTCGTCGTCGTCCTCTCCGAAGACATACTCGCCGATGTGTCCGCGCACGATGCGCTCGGCCTCTTGCACCAGGTCTTTCGCGCCGCGACCGTGCGCGGACAACCGCACATCGACTTTCCCGACTTGCGCGCAATAGCCCAGTTCCAATCCGGCGGCAGTGAGGCGTTGGAGCGGCCCGGCGATTATTTCCTCCACCCAGGATTCCCCCAGGCCGGTAGTTTTCAACGTGCGGCAAACAAATTCATTCGCCAACGGAAATTTTTCGTGGAGCAGGGGAAGGACTTGCTCGGTGAACATCGGGTGCAGTTCGCGTGGCGGGCCGGGGAGCATTACGAGCCAGCTCGTCTGGCCTCCGGCGCGAAACCGATTCGGCGTGACTTCGATGGCCAATCCAGGTGCGGTGCCTTGCCGGTTGGGCAGCACCAGAGCGCCAGCAGGCACGAGCGCCTGGACTTTGGTGCTCTCTGGCATGGGGCGTTGGCGGGCGGCGAAAAATTGTTCTATGTTTGCAAGCACGGCGGCGTCTTCGTGGAGTTGTTTGCCCAGCAATCCGGCAATCAGATCGCGGGTCAGATCGTCGGCCGTCGGACCAAGGCCGCCAGTGGTGATGATCAAATCGGCGCGCGCGAGGGCTTCGCGCACCGTCTGTTGAATGTGCGCGCCGGTGTCGGCCACGGCCACCTGCCGGGAAACGACGTAGCCGTGGTCGGCCAACTGGCGGCAAAGCCATTGCTGATGGGTGTTGAGCACCGCGCCCAGCATCAGTTCGCTGCCGGTGTTGATGAGTTCAATGTTCAAGCGTCCGTTTTCCCAGCCAAACCCGCATAACGGAACCTTGAACCTTCAACTTGAAACTTTGAACAATAAAAATATACTGCCCTCGTGTCCGTGCCCGATAAATTGACCGCCAAGCAGAAGTTCCTGGGATTTCTGGAGCAGAAAAATCTGCGCCTCACCTCGCAACGGCAGGCCATCGTGGACACGGTGTTCAGCACCGACCAGCATTTCACGGCGGAACAGTTGCTCGACTGGTCGCGCCAGCGGGACAAGTCAGTTTCCCGCGCCACGGTGTATCGCACGCTGCCGCTGCTGACCGAGAGCGGCCTCGTGCATGAAATGGATTTCGGCAAGGACTACAAGTTTTACGATCCCAATTACGCCGAACATCCGCACCACAACCACATCATCTGCCAGGACTGCGAGAAGATCGTCGAGTTCGAGAGCGACAAGATCGAGAAGCTGGAGGACGAGATCAGTCACAAGCTGGGATTTTCCGTGAAGTCGCAGCGTGTGCAGATCACCGGCACTTGCGACCAGTTGAAGCGGCTGGGAGCTTGCAAGAACAAGGGGACGTGAGGGGCTAGGCAGTGTCTGCGCGGCCTTAGCGGGAGCTTTTCTTTAGCCACAGACGGAACACGGACGAAACACCGACGGGATCCGTGATTGGGTGGATGGCAGGTGTCGAATCAAGCGTACCCAACGGCGAGTCCCACATGGAAGCGTCCTGTGTTCCTCGTACTGGTCATCCGTGTTTCTTCCGTGTTTTTCCCGTGGCTCAACTGCATCGTTCCAGTTAGCCAGCCGTATTACTTTTTGGCGGGCGGTAAAGCCGTCCCGCGTAATGTCTCGGTGTAGCGGAAAAGCAACTCCGACTGCTCCGGTTTGAGCTTGGATTTCTTGCCCATCTTTTTCATCCAGTCGATCCACTCCGTGTCGGTGTAGGCCTTCGGATCATGAAGCTCGTGGCACTTGGCACACTTGGCGAGGTAGATTTTTCTTCCCGCCGTCGCTTCCGTTGGCGAAAGCTCAGCCGCTTCCGCCGCCGAGAGAATCAGCGCGAGCACCGTGGATAAAGTGACAGCGGGCAGTCGCATCAGAAACCAAAACCAAAAATGAGCCGGATGTTCACGCGCTCATGCCCTTCGAGGTCAAGCCGGCGGTTGTTGTCGGGATTGCCACCGAAGTTCACGCCGTAGATTTGCGGCATCACCGTCAGGGCTGTCCACCACTTGTCGTTGCGATAGCTGAGGACGGGGCCAAGATAGAGTGCTGTGTTTTCCCATTTCTTGTATTCGGGCAGTTCGTTGTGATCGCGCAATTCCAAGCCGAGCGCCCAGCGTTTGCCGAGTTGGCGGGCAATGCCGAAGCTCGCTTCAAGTTCGCCCTCGGTGCTGCGGAAGTGATTGCCCCATTCGGTGGCGTGCGTGAGGTTCAAAGCCCATTTCCATTTCCCGTGGCGCTGACCGAGGATGATCTTTTCTTCCAGCTCCACTTCAATGCCGGAGAAGCGCGGCTCCAGGTAGAGGGTCAGGCCAACGGGCTTTTCCGCCGGGTTCAAGATTTGGTAGCGGTTCTCCAGCGAGATGCCTTCGAAGGTGAACTTCGAATTGTCGAGGCCGGTCGCCGGGTCGCGAAAGCTCTGCGACTTGGTGTTCAAATAAAGCTCCACCGTATAATTGTCGGTGACACCATATTCCAGTGACTGGCGGATATCCCAGCGGTTGAAATTTTGCTGGCCGACCGCTTGATTGCGCTGGGAACGGAGCGTGACCCATTGCTCAAACTCAAACGCCCCGGCTGGCATCGTTTCCGGCTCGTACGAGTAGGTAAAGAGACGATCATTGGCTTGCGCGCTGATGGCCAGCGCACCGGCGGTCAAGGCTGCGCACAGGTGAGTGTTTAGTTTCATGGCGTGTCTTTGTTTAGCTTCGATTCGCAAACTGTATTCGCCTCAATCGGACGAGCGGTGATGTTCTATTGAGATTCAGTCTCATCGTCAACAGCAATTTGCTCCCCCATGTTTGGGAGCCAAGCCGAGCCAGTCCTTTGCCAATGGAAACCCGGGTGAAATCAGGAAACGCTTTGCCTCGCACGGCGGATTCATTTACGTTCAGAAAAAGCAATCAACCCCATTCACAAGTCATCGGAGCCAAATGAAAACCATGTCCTTGAACCGCCGCCAGTTTTTGCGCGCTGCCACCACCGCCGCCGTCGCCGGAGTTTTTCCCGCCGTCCGCGCTGCTGAAAAGCCAAAGGGCGTCTCCTGGCCGATCGGCTGTTTCAACCGTCCCTGGACAAAATGGAGTTACGACGACGCGCTCGGCAGCATCAAGTCGGCGGGCTACTCGCTGACCGGATTGCTCAGCGGCCACCAGGGTGAGAGCTTCACTTCGACTGCGGCCACGCCCGAATATCTCGACGGATTGAAGCGGCGCATCCAAGCGCGCGGCCTAGCGGTGAACATGACCGCCATCCGGTTCAAGCCGGACGCCCCGCTCGACGACAATCTCCGCGATCTGCGCCAACAAATTGAAAACTCCGCGCGGCTGGAACTCAAGTTTATGCTCACTTTCGGCGTGGACAAACCGGAGCACTACGAAAATTTTTACCGCCTCATGGCGGACGCTGCGGCACGGGCCGAGCAGCGCGGCATTCACATCGTGCTCAAACCGCATGGTGGTGGAAGCGGTGCTTCCGAGGAAATCCTCCGGTGTCTCGACAAGGTGAGTCACGCGAATTTCAAAATCTGGTATGATGCCGGCAACATCATCTATTACACGGGCAAAGACCCGCTTGCGGAACTGGAGCCGGTCATCAAATACGTGACCGGTTTCTGCGCGAAGGATTGCGCCGCGCCCAAAGCCGAAGTGATGACCCAATTCGGCGCGGGCAAGGTTGATTTCAAGGCGATATTCGCGCGGCTAAAACGCGCTGGTTTCAACGGCCCCGTGATGGTCGAAGGCGTCAAGGTCGGCGCGACGCCCGAGGAAACGACCGCCAACGCCCGCGCTAATCGCGAGTATCTGGAAAAAATCCTCGCCGCGCTCTGAACTTCGCGCTCATGCCCAATCCCACGCTTACTTTGCCGGAATATTACAGCCGCCGCGCGCCGGAGTACGAGCGGATGTGGTATCGCGACGATCCCGTGCGGCAGGGCGAACAGGCCGACATCGTGGCGACGATGCGGAGGCTGTTTGCGGGTCGGCGCGTGCTGGAAGTCGCCTGCGGCACGGCGTATTGGACGCAGTTCGTGGCGGAAACGGCGGAAGGGATTTGCGCCCTCGACGCCTCCGCGCCGATGCTCGTGCTGGCCCGCGAGAAAAAATTTCCGCCGGGCAAAGTGGAACTTCGCGACGGCGACGCTTATGTGCTGGCCGAAGTGCCCGGGCGCTTTAATGCCGGTCTGGCGAACTTTTGGTTTTCCCACATTCCCAAAGCGCGCCTCGAAGAATTTCTCCACAGCTTTCATCAGCGGCTGGGCGCGGGTGCCGTGGTGTTCATGGCGGACAATGTGTTTGTGCCTGGCCTCGGCGGCGAGCAGGTCATCCATCCCGGCTGCGAAGACACGTTCAAGCGTCGTGAGCTGGCCGACGGATCGAAACACGAAGTGTTGAAGAACTATTTTGACGCCGATCAACTTCGAAAAATCCTGTCGCCGCACGCCACGGAACTGCAAATCCACGTCGGCCAATGCTTCTGGTGGGTGAGCTACACGGTCGCCACCTAAACTTGCGCCCGCATTTCTTTGTTTGATTTTTCCGTGGCATCATTAAATTCGACGCGCATGGAAGATTGTATTCCTCCCGATGGCCATCCCGCCAGAGCCAGCCTTTCGCGGCGGAGCTTCGCGTTGTTGTTGCTCCTGCCGTGGCTCGCTGGATGCACGGGCTTTCATGGCCGGGGCATTCAATACCAAATCCAGCCGCAGTACGCGGTAACCGACGCGCAGTTCCTTCGCTCGATGAGCAATCTCGTCGGGCCGGGCCTCGCGGAGGGCAACCACATTCACGGCCTCATCAATGGCGACCAGATTTTTCCGTCCATGTTGGAGGCGGTACGGGGTGCGCAGAAGTCGATCACGCTGGAAACTTACATCTATTGGTCCGGTGCCGTGGGTAAAGAATTCGCTGAAGCGCTGGCCGAGCGTGCGCGCGCCGGCGTGAAAGTTCATGTGCTGATGGATTGGGTTGGCTCGCGCCGCATCGACTCCGCCGATCTGGACATTTTGCGGCAAGCGGGCGCGGAAGTGGTGCGCTATAATCCGCTGGTCTGGTACAATCTCGCCCGCATCAATCACCGCGATCACCGCAAGCTGCTCGTCGTGGACGGGCGGCTCGGCTTCATCGGCGGCGCGGGCCTGGCGGACATATGGCTGGGCAATGCGGATTCGCCGGCGCACTGGCGCGATTCCATGTTTCGTGTGGAGGGGCCGGTCGTCGCGCAAATGCAGGCGGCCTTCATGGACAATTGGCTGAAGTCCACTTCGCGCGTGCTGGATGGAAACGATTATTTTCCCGAGTTGAAGCCGGCGGGCCTGGACATGGCCCAGGTGTTCACGAGTTCACCGCGTGAAGGCATTGAAAGCGTGCGGTTGATGTACCTGCTCTCCATTGCGGCTGCGCGCAAAAATATCCGCATTTCCGTTCCCTACTTCGTTCCCGGCGAGTTGACCACCGAAGGCTTGGTGGAGGCCGCCAAGCGAGGAGTGAAAGTGGAAATCATTTTGCCCGGATCGAAAACCGATGCGCCGCCCGTTCGCTATGCTTCGCGTGCCCGCTGGGGGCCGCTGCTGGAAGCTGGCATCAAGATATATGAGTACCAGCCGACGATGTATCACTGCAAAATAATGATCGTGGACGACGTGTGGGTATCAGTCGGTTCGGCCAATTTCGACAGCCGCTCCTTCCGGCTCAACGATGAGGCGAACATGAATGTGTTTTCGGTGGAGTTCGCCGCCGAGCAGGCGAGAGTTTTCGAGGAGGACAAGAAAAAATCCCACGAGATCCACTATCACGAGTGGAAAAAACGCGGCACCGGCAAACGCCTGATGGAAAAAATTACCGCGCCCTTTCGCTCCCAATTCTGACCAGGGCAGGATTCGAGATCACTCCGCCTTCACGCAGCCCACCAGGAGCGATGACTACGTTCGCAAATGCGGCTGCAACGCGTGCGCGATTTCGGCGGGGAGACGCTTGAGTTTTTCGCGCGTGGAAGAGCAGACATGGAGCGTGCTGGCCGCCACCAGGAGTGCGCCGTCTTCGCGGAGAATCCGATAGCCGAAGCGAAGTTTAACCCGGCCCATTTCCGTCAGCCACACTTCGATCTTCAGGCAGTCGTCGTAACGCGCCGGCGCTTTGTATTGGATCTGGCATTCCACCACGGGAAAAATTAGGTCGCGCTGCTGCAATTCCAGAAAAGAAAGGCCGGTCGAGCGATAAAATTCTCCACGCGCCTCCTCCAGCATGTCGAGGTAACGGGAATAATAGACATGGTCGCCGACGGTGCATTCGGCATACGTGACGCGGTGCCGGTGACAGAAAATTGGGGCGGACATTCTTGAAAATTATACGAAATGACCTTGGCTGCCAACGAGGAACGCCATTGGCACCCAAACATCCTAGTTGCGCCGGGCGCGATTTGGACTATCTTGCGGCCATGGAATGGCAGCAACCAATGGCTTTGGGGATCGTGGCGCTCACCGCCGCGTTGTTTCTCCGGAGCCGTTTTCAACGGCGCAAATTTGATTTTGCGCGGGACACCCACTGCGGTTGTTCCGCCAGCAGTTCCTCGGGATCCAAGAACTCCATCGTCTTCCGTCGTCGCAAAGGTGAAGCACCCCAGATCATCGTTAAAATGAGGTAATCCCCGCCTTGCAACCGTTCACCGCTTGATCTAATTTTACCCTATCCAATATGGCCATGTGCAAAGCCAGTGCGGCGCTGAATTTTCTGAAACATCCTCAAGCCACGAGAGAGCGTGACCTTGCTTCCGAAGCCCATTGGTCCCCCAACACCGATGTGTATGTCTCCGACGACGGCCTGGTGATCAAAGTTGAATTGGCCGGGATGCGGCGGGAAGATTTGGAGCTGACGGTTGAAGGCCGGCTGCTAAAAATAAGCGGCCACCGCCCGGATGGTTGTCGCACCGCCAAATGTTCCTTTCTGGCGATGGACATCAACTACGGGGCGTTTGAGCGGGTCATTGAGTTGCCGCGCGGCTACGATCTCCGGCGCGCGCAAGCCGGGTATCAAAACGGATTTCTGAGGATCGACGTTCCGGTTCAGGCGCGTTCCTCGAAAAAGCGGGTGACGGTGACCGTCGTCTCCGCCGGGGAATAAATAATAAACTGAACTTTTACTCCCGGGCGGCATCTAAAGGGTGAATTGTCGATAACATGGCCTCGCCAGAAACCGAATTCATCAGCATCTTGGGCACCTCCACCGGGGGCGCGGAATCACCCGTACCGCGGTTGAGTGTCAAGTCACCGCCAGAAGTTCTGCCCATCCTCGGCTTGGCGGACATCGTCATTTTCCCCGGCATGGTGGCCCCGCTGCTGGTGGAATCGGCGCAAAGCATCAAGCTCATTGATGACGTTGTGGGCGGTGATCGTTTTGTGGGACTGGTCTTGCAGCGTCGGCCGGAAGTGGAAAATCCGCGCCCGGAAGATTTGTGGTCGCACGGCTGCGCGGCGCGCGTTCTCAAGATGCTCAAGTACCCGGACAACACGGTACGCGTGCTCGTGGAAGGCTTGCGGCGTTTTCAAATCAAGGCCTTTGAATCGCAGGAACCGTACCTGCGCGCGAAATCCGAAGTGATGCGGGACGTGGTCGAAGACTCGCTGGAACTGACCGCGCTGGCGCGCAATGCCTCGCAGCAATTTCAGGAGGTCATCAGCCTCTCGCCGGCCCTCACTGAGCAGGTGAAGATCAATGCGCTCAATACCGAATCACCCGGCAAGCTGGCGGACCTGATGGCCGGCAATCTGAATCTGAACCTCGAGGAGCGCCAGCGCCTGCTCGAAATCAGCAACGTCAAAGATCGCCTCACCCGGCTGTTGCCGTTGCTTGGCCGCGAGTTGGAAGTCCTGACGCTCGGCTCGAAAATCCAGCGGGACGTGGCCACCTCCATGTCAAAGAGCCAGCGTGATTTTTTCCTGCGTGAACAAATCCGCGCCATTCAACGGGAGCTGGGCGAAACCGACACGAATTCCGCCGAAGTGGCCAGCCTGCGCGAGCGGATTGAGAAGAACAATTTGCCAGCCGACGCAAAAAAAGTGGCGTTGAAAGAATTGGAGCGGTTAC